>JAKLJX010000014.1 GCA_023150945.1 bacterium
CGATTGGGTAACACATATTATGAGGCAACGACGCCATTTCAAAAAACCTTCGGTAACAATATTTATGAGCCAATGCGCAGCGCATGACCTGCCGACTTTTCGCTTGACTCTCTAGCCTTTTTTTTATATCATGGCCGCGATTCAGCACGTTGTTCCTGATCAAAAAACACTGCGGAGAGAGGAAAACGACTCACAGCTCATCATCCGGTGAGAACCGGCGTTTCTCTTTCTGCTCGTCCCTGTGCGACGGGACATATTCATCACAGGCAGCTTGTGTTGCACTCGTGAGCGAGGGAAGGAAGGGAAATGTTATTTGATTTTGGAACCGCACTCGCCTTCTTCATTGTCGGCGCTGCCTTCATCGGCATCACTCTTCTCATCTCCCGCCTGCTGCAACCTCGGAACCCCACGGCCGCCAAGATGTCCACCTACGAATGCGGCGAGCAACCCATCGGCGAATCCTGGATTCAATTCAACAACCGCTTCTACGTCATCGCGCTGATCTTCCTGATCTTCGACGTCGAAATCGCCGTACTTTTCCCCTGGGCCGCCGTGTTCAAACAGCTCAATCAATACGGCGCCTTCGCTTTCGTCGAAATGGCGGTGTTCGTGTCGATTCTGCTGTTCGGCCTCGCCTACGTTTGGCGCAAAGGTGATTTGGAGTGGGACAAACCCGAGACCGGCCAATATGCGCGCGCCCGCTCGCCCGAGCTTTATGAAGAACTGCCGCCGCCCGGCATCGTCCCGGCCGGCGCCAAGGAATCCGTGAGCGAGCCGGCGTAGACCGCGCGTGCCGCCGGAAGTGTTGCCCGCGCGGCGCAACCTTGGCCCATGCCCGCCAGGGAAGCAGAACGGTTCCGGCAGCACGGCATGGCACCCGGCCGGAAAATACCGGTCTGCGGCCACCGCGGCCGCCGGTTCGTCTGCTTGCCGCCTGCGCCGCAGCGTGCCGCGATAATGGCGATGATCCAGAGAAGGAGATGCACCCATGCATGAGTTGATAGCCTACCTGCAAGCGCAATTGGGCTTTCAAGAGATTCTGGTGGCTGTTCTGGTGATGGCGGTGTTCGGCCTCGTCATTTGCATCTACATGGCGCTCAACGCCCTGGTTCTGGTTTGGCTCGAGCGCAAAGTATCCGCCTGGATGCAGGATCGCCTGGGGCCGATGGAAGTGGGGCCGTTTCAGGGCGTGCTGCAAACGCTCGCCGACGCCCTCAAACTCCTACTCAAAGAAGACATCGTCCCCAAAGCCGCGGACAAACGCCTGCACCTGCTCGCCCCGCTCATCGTCTTCGCCGCACCCTGCGCTGCGCTGGCCGCCCTCTCCTACACTCGCGACTTCCATTTTGCCGACTTCAACATCGGTGTCTTCTTCGTCGCCGCGATCACTTCACTCTCGGTGATCGGTTTGCTGCTGGCCGGCTGGGCTTCCAATAACAAGTGGTCGCTGCTCGGCGGCATGCGCGCCGCCGCGCAAATCGTGAGCTACGAAATTCCGGCCGGCTTGGCGATTCTGGTGGTGGTGATGCAAGTCGGCTCGTTGAGCTTCCGCGAAATTACCCTGGCACAGGACGGCGGTTTCTGGAATTGGATGATCTTCCAGTATCCCCCCTTCAACTTCGTCGCCTTTCTCATCTTCTTTACTGCCACCCTCGCCGAGTGCAATCGTACGCCCTTCGATCTACCCGAAGCGGAATCGGAGTTGGTGGGCGGGTTCCATACGGAGTACAGCGGTTTCAAGTGGGCGGTGTTCATGCTCTCCGAGTACGGCGAGATGCTGGTGGTTTCGCTGGTGGTCGCCACTTTGTTCCTGGGCGGCTGGTCAAGCCCGCTCGGTGATTTGCTGAATGGCGGCGCCTGGGGGGTGTTCTGGTTGCTGGGCAAAACCTATGCGCTGGTGTTCGTGCAAATGTGGCTGCGCTGGACGCTGCCGCGCCTGCGCGTCGATCAGCTCATGTACACCTCCTGGAAGGTGCTGACGCCGTTTGCGTTTGCCTGCATCTTTGCGGTGGGCTTGTGGATGGCGCTGTGAGCGCCGGTGCGTGGCGTACAGGCGCCGGCGAATTCCATTCTCTCAGGATTTTCTCATGACGACTTTTGACCTGATGTTTTATGTGATCGCCGGGGCCATGCTGGTGTCCGCGGCGGTGATGGTGTTCGGCCGGAACATCATCTACAATGCGGTCGGCCTGCTGTTCACGTTCATCGGTGTGGGCGGCCTCTACGTCCTGCTGGGCGCGGATTTTCTGGCCGCCACCCAGATGCTGATTTACGTGGGCGGCATTTTGGTGCTGCTGCTGTTCGGTGTGATGCTGTCGCAAAAAATCACCGGCTTGGTGATGCGCACCGGCACGCTGCAAGTGCTGCCGGCGGTGATCGTGTGCGCCGGCGTGGCCGCCATTCTCATCCGGCTGATCTTGAGCAACGACTGGGCGGTCACCAAACCGCCGGAGCTGCCGGCCACCACCGCCACGCTCGGCACCTTGTTGCTGAGCGATTACCTCATCCCGTTCGAAATCGTTTCGATCCTTCTGCTCGCCGCGCTGGTCGGAGCGGCCTATATTGCTCGCAGGGAGTCACGCTGATGCAGGTCGGACTGTCGCACTTTCTCATCCTGGCGGCGCTCTTGTTCGCCCTGGGTCTGGTCGCGGTGATCACCAAACGTAACGCCGTGACCGTGTTGATGGGCGTCGAATTGATCCTCAATGCCGCCAACATCAATTTCATCGCGTTTGCGCGTTATCTCGATCACGACCTGGACGGCCAGGTGATCGGTATTTTCGTCATCATCATTGCCGCCGCCAATGTCGCCGTGGCTCTGGCCATCGTGCTGAACATCTATCAACGCATGCGCTCCGTCAATCTCGACGAGGCGGATTCGCTCGCCGGTTGAGACGCGGCCGTCCTGGTTTGACAGAGCAATACTCGTGACGAGCCGTGCGTCGAATGCCGTGGCCGACGGGGCGCGACGGGTGAAGCTTCACGGGATCCTTTCAGGAGGACGGTAGGAGGGGACATGTCTTTCAAGGTCACCGTGCACCGATTCTGCAAGAGGCACAACTAATCTCGGGAACTTTCCGTGGATACGATTCTCACACAAGCGGTCATCATCCTGCTGCTGCCGCTCGCTGCTTTCACTGTTCTCATCTTCTTCGGCAAGCGGCTGCCGCGCCAGGGCGACTGGCTCGCTACCGGCGCCATCACCATCAGCCTGTTGCTGGCCATCGTGATTCTGGGCCGGGTTTTCGGCAGCTATGATCCCAACTTCCGCGTCGCGGCCACTTTCAACTGGGCAAGCCTGGGCCCGGTGCAGATCAAGTTCGGGCTGGCCGTCGACAATCTCACCGCGGTGATGTTGTTTGTCGTCACCTTGATCAGCGCCGTGGTGCATCTCTTCTCCATCGGCTACATGCAGGGCGACGTGCGGTACAGCCGCTACTTTGCCTATCTCGGCCTGTTCTCGTTTTCGATGCTCGGCCTGGTGCTGGTGGACAACTTCTTCGGCATCTACATGTTTTGGGAGTTGGTGGGCGTCTGCTCTTATTTTCTCATCGGCCATTGGTTCGAAAAGGATTCGGCCTCCGACGCCGCCAAGAAGGCCTTTCTCGTCAACCGCATCGGTGACATCGGCATGTTCACCGGCATCATGATCATCTTTGCGCAGCTCGGCACGCTGAACTTCCGGGAAGTCTTTGACGGGATTGCGCAAGGCCGTCTGCTCGATCCCTGGCTCACCGCCGCCGGCGTGCTGGTCTTCATCGGCGCGGTGGGAAAATCGGCGCAGTTTCCCCTGCACGTTTGGCTGCCCGATGCCATGGAAGGCCCGACCCCGGTCTCCGCGTTGATTCATGCCGCCACCATGGTCGCCGCCGGTGTCTACATGGTCGGCCGTGTCTATCCCGTGTTCACGGAAGCGGCCCTGCTGGTGATCGCGATTACCGGCACCATTACCGCCTTCATCGCGGCCACGATCGCGCTCGCGCAGGTGGATATCAAGCGGGTGCTGGCCTATTCCACTGTGAGCCAGCTCGGTTACATGGTCGCAGCCCTGGGCGTGGGCGGCTATACCGCGGGTTTGTTTCACTTGATGACCCATGCTTATTTCAAGGCGCTGCTCTTTTTGGCCTCCGGCTCGGTGATTCACGCCATGCACCATGCGCTGCATCACGTGCAGGACCATCACACTGATCCGCAAGATATGCGCAACATGGGCGCGCTGCGCCGCAAGATGCCGCTCACCTTTTTCACCATGACGGTGGCGGCCTGCGCCATTGCCGGTGTGCCGCTGCTCTCCGGCTTTTTCAGCAAAGATGCGATTCTGGCCGCGGCACTGGAGAAGGCGCTAACTTCGCACCAGGCCGTGCACATGATCATTTTCGTGACCCTAGTGTTCTGCGCCGGTCTCACCGCCTTCTACATGTTCCGCTTGATCTACCTCACCTTTGCCGGCAAGCCGGCGCACGCCGAAATCCACGCGCACGTTCATGAGTCGCCCAGCGTCATCACCATTCCGCTGCTCATTCTGGCGTTCTTCTCCGTGGTCGGCGGCTACGGCAGTTGGTTTTCCGATTTGATCCGCAAGCCGGAAACCCTCAACGCGACCCGCGCCCTGCTGGAAGGCGGCGAAGGTGCGCATGCGGCGGCGGCCCACACCGCGCATACCGTGGCCATGTACCTTTCCATTGCCGTGGCGGGCCTCGGCATTCTGCTGGCCACCGCGTTCTACTACTGGAAGAAGTTCTCCGCCGACGAGCTTGCCAACCGCTTCAAACCCGTCTACAATTTCATTTGGAATAAATGGTATTTCGATGAGCTGTATGCCGCCACGGTGGTGGCCGGCACCCTGCTGGTGAGCCGCCTCTCCGCCTGGTTTGATGCCACGGTGGTCGACGGCCTGGTCAACGGCGCCGCCAAAATCACCGTTTGGGGCGCGCGCCTGAGCGGCTGGCACGACAACCGTATCATCGACGGCGCGGTCAACGGCGTCGCCGCGGTGGTGGGCTGGTTCGGCAGCACGCTGCGCGAGGTGCAAACCGGAAGAATTCAAACCTACATCTTGATGGCGCTGGGCGCCGTGGTTTTGCTGTACGTTCTGCAGTTGGCGTTTGCATGAGTTTGCGGCTCCGCCCGGCAGCGTTTTGACTTCATTGGCAGCGAAGGCCCGGGCGTTGGTGCCGGCCGGCGGCAGCCGGCTTCGCCAAACCTCCGCGAGCATTGACACGCGTTCACGAGGGAGACATGATTCCTAACATTCTCAGTTGGATGATCTTTTTGCCGGTGATCGGCGCCGCGGTGATATTGGCCATCCCCCGCGGGGAAAAGCAGCACACCTTGATCCGATGGCTGGCGGCCGCCTTTACCGGCGGCCAGGTGCTGCTCGCCATCCTGTTGTTCATGGGATTCGACCGCACCACCTCCAGCATGCAGTTCGTCGAGCAAGCAGCCTGGATCCAATCCTACAACATTTGGTATTTCATCGGCGTGGACGGCCTCTCGATCAGCATGGTGTTGCTCACCGCCCTGCTGTCCTTCCTCTGCATCTTTGCCTCGTGGGGCATCGACAAGGCGGTGAAGGGCTACTTCGTCATGTTCTTGCTGCTCGACGCCGGCATGATGGGCGTGTTTTGCGCGCTCGATTTCTTCCTCTTCTACATTTTCTGGGAAGTGATGCTGCTGCCGATGTACTTCCTCATCGGCATCTGGGGCGGCCCGCGGCGCGAATATGCCGCCATCAAGTTCTTCCTCTACACGCTGGCCGGCTCGGTGCTCATGCTGGTCGCCATGCTGGTTTTCTATTTCAATGTGAAAGATCCGGTCACCGGCGGCCACACCTTCAACATCCTGGCGATGATGGATCAAGCCAATCACACCGGCTTGTTGCGGGATTTCGACGTGCGGTTGCTGCTCTATGCCGCGCTGTTCATCGGCTTCGCCATCAAAGTACCGGCCGTGCCGTTCCACACCTGGTTGCCCGATGCCCACGTCGAGGCGCCCACTGCCATCAGTGTGATTCTGGCGGGCGTCTTGTTGAAGATGGGAACCTACGGCATGTTGCGTATCAGCTTTCCGATCCTGCCGGACGCGGTGAAGTATCCGCCTTTTGCCTACGGCTTTGCCACCATCGCGGTGATCAGCATCGTCTACGGCGCGCTCTGCGCCATGTCGCAGAAAGATTTGAAGAAGCTGGTGGCCTATTCATCCATTGGCCACATGGGCGTGGTCATGCTCGGCATGATCGGCTTGACGCCACTGGGCATCAACGGCGCGGTGTTGCAGATGTTCAATCACGGCACCGTCACCGCCATGCTCTTCCTCCTGGTGGGCGTGATCTATGACCGCGCTCACCATCGTGACATCGACGGCTTCGGCGGTCTGGCACAGACGATGCCGGTCTACACCGGCATCGTCA
This sequence comes from bacterium, assembly GCA_023150945.1. NCBI lineage: Bacteria > bacterium. The sequence continues at coordinate 6,410 of JAKLJX010000014.1, forward strand.
CCGTGGCCTTCTTTGCCAACCTCGGGCTGCCGGGCTTATCGAGCTTCATCAGCGAGGCGTTCAGTTTTCTCGGTGCCTTCAGCTCCACCACGTTCAATCTGCGCGTTTATACCATCATTTCGGTGCTCGGCATCGTGTTCGTCGCGGGCTACATGTTGTGGACGCTGCAGCGCATGTTCCTCGGCAAGCTCAATCCCAAGTATGCGGATCTGCCTGAAATCAACCGGCGCGAGCTGTTCACGCTGGTGCCGCTGGTCGTGATCGTGATCTTTCTCGGCATTTATCCCGCGCCCATGCTGGAACTGCTGGAAGTCTCGCTCAACAGCCTGGCTACCACCGTGCGCGAAGCCGCCCCGATGTTGATGGGGATGAACTAGAGCTTCGACTCCTGGTCTTGCTCTTCTTCTTCTTCTTCTTACTCTTACTCCTACTCTTACTCTTACTCCTACTCCCAGAGTTGAGTAAGAGTAAGAGTAAGAGTAGGAGTAGGAGTAAGAGGAGGAGTAGGAGCGAGAGCCGGAACCCACGCATCTCCACAAGGATCGCCACCCAAACGAAGATAGGTTGCTCGATATGCCAGATTTCGTCGCGCGTTTGCAGGACAACCTCGCCAGCCTGGGCCATTTTCTGCCCGAGTTCGTGCTGATCGGCCTGCTGCTGGCCTTGATGATCGTCGACATGTTCCTCAAGCGGGAGCAAACGCCCTGGCTGGGCTTGCTCACCCTCGCCGGCGGGCTGCTGTGCCTGCTCGTCCTGCTGCTGCAGAGCGATGACCCCGGCCGCGGCCTGTTCAACAACATGATGGCGGTCGACCGGTTTGCCACATTCTTCAAGCTGATTTTTCTCGGCAGCATGATCATGACCGTGCTGCTGTCCTACTCCTCGCTGGAACTGGCCGGCCGCAGCGTCGGAGAGTATTTCATTCTGGTGACCGCCACCACGCTGGGCATGTTTTGGATGGCCTCCGCCACCAATCTGCTCACCATCTTCATTGCCATCGAAACCGTGAGTCTCAGCTCCTTCGCGCTGGCGACCTATTTGAAATCCGTCAAGCGCTCGAGCGAAGCCGGCCTGAAGTACGCGATTTACGGCGCATTCTCCTCCGGGTTGATGCTCTACGGGCTGTCACTGATCTACGGCCTGACCGGCTCGCTCAACATCTACGATATCTCCCACTTGCTCGCGACCAACTCGCCCAATCCGCTCACGTTGTTCGTGGCATTTCTGCTGATTCTCGCGGGCTTCGGCTACAAGATTGCTTCGGTGCCGTTCCACTTCTGGGCGCCGGATGTGTATGAAGGCGCGCCCACGCCCATTACCGCCTTTCTCAGCGTGGGCCCGAAAGCCGCGGGTTTCGCGCTGTTGATTCGCTTCGTCACCGTCGGCCTGTCCACTTCCGGCGGCGAGGGCTGGTCCGCGATCGCCGGCTTGAATTGGCAGCAACTGCTGGCGGTGATTTCCGCCGCCACCATGACGCTGGGCAATCTCGTGGCCATCGTGCAAAACAACATCAAGCGCCTGCTGGCCTACTCCAGCATTGCGCATGCCGGCTATGCCCTGATGGGCGTGGTGTTGCTGACGCAAAACGGGATCAACGCCACGATGTTCTATCTGGTGGCGTACTATCTGATGAATCTCGGCGCGTTCCTCGTGGTCATCATCGTGCAGGAATTGATCGGCAGCGAACGGCTGCAGGATTACCGCGGCTTGGGGTATCGCGCGCCCGTGGTCGCAGTTTGCATGACCGTCTTTCTCTTTTCGCTCACCGGCCTGCCGGTTACCATCGGCTTCGTCGGCAAGTTCTATTTGCTGGCCGCCGTGCTGCAGGGCGATTCACAGTTCTTCTGGCTGGCGGTGGTGGCGATCATCAACACCGTCATTTCGCTGTATTACTATGCGCGCATTTTCAAAGCCATGTATCTGGAAACGCCGGCCGCGCCGGTGACGGAACGGTTGGCGGTTTCCTGGCCGGCGATGGCGCTGCTGGCCATTCTGGCCGTGCCGACGCTCGTGCTGGGCATCGCGTTTGGGCCGCTCTACGATCTCACCAAAGCTTCGGTGAAGTTTTTCGCGGGCATTTGAGGCGGGCGCTGCACGCCTTGCCGCAGCGGCCATGCGCTGCTTCAACTAGTTCATCCGAATTGGAATCGTTCGACGATCAAGAAAATTCTCCGGCGGATAGAAACAGCCCAACTGACAAAGAGCTTCTGCATCTGCTCAGTTGTTTCTCTCTGTGTGCAAGTTCCTTTGAGTTGCGGTATGTCCGCGTTGCGGAGGCGAAGCACGCCCGGCGCAAGACTTGTTCTGCAGGAGATTTGCCCGAGCCGCGGGACGGTGCTGGAGTCGGAGAGCAGGCTGGCAGCACAGCATGACAGGGGGAGAGGAGATGTGTCCCGGCGGCGATTGAGGCATTCCCTCTCCGCCGTCGGCAAGTGCCGCGCCCGTTCACAAATTTTAACTTGCTTGCCTACCCTCGTTTCTTTAAGTTCGCCACACTTTTCATTCCGGCAAGGTTGATTACTTCAAGAATTGTTACTCCGTGCGCTGCCAGCCTGCTGGAACCGCAGGAGGGAACAAAGCCTGGCCGCTGCTGTTTGTTGACCTCACCGCTTTGCCGCCGCGCTTGCACGACTCGCCGGCGTATGAGCCGGCACTCAGGATCCATGCCGCAACAACCCGCGAACTCGAGGGAATTTCATGCCTCGCATGCGTAAAGGACTTGCCCTTTTCCCCGTCCGCCGCTTCCGTTCCTCCCGTGTCATGCTCTCGCTGGCGTTTTACTCGGCTCTGCTCGGCCTGTGGCTCATGCCCGGCGGCCGGCGGATTGCCAACGATCCGGCCTCCCGCGCTTCGAGCGCCACCGCGCACGGCGCGGTGCTGGCGAGCCTGCCGGATTTGCCGTTTTGGCGCCAGTTTGCCGGCCGGCAGCAGGGTTTCACTGCCCGCCGCCATAACGGCAGTCAATCTCAAGAAGCGCCGCAACCCAATCTCGTGGTGCCGGCGGGCTATCCCACACTCGCCGCGATGGAGGCGCGCTTCCAGGAGTTGGTACAGCGTTATCCGCAGCTCGCGCGCCTCGACACCATCGGCCGCAGCAGCACCGGCCGGCACCCGATCCTGGCGATCAGACTGACGGCGGCGCAGCCGGCCATGCTCGACAAGCCCGCGTTTTTGATCAGCGCCTTGCATCACGCGCGCGAACCGGTCGGCGTTTTCATTTGCCACGGTTTGATGAGCCGGCTGCTCACCAACTACGGCAGCAGCAGCCGCCACACCCGCCTGCTCGATAGCTTGGAAATTTGGCTGGTGCCGATCGTCAATCCCGACGGCTATGAGTATCTGATGGCGAACCGGCGTGAATATCCGTGGTGGCGGAAAAACCTGCGCGACAACAATCGCGACGGCCGCTTCGATCCGCTGATCGACGGAGTTGACTTGAATCGGAATTATGGCTACAATTGGAGCGACGGCGGCGAAAATGAGCCGAGCAGTTGGTTCTACCGCGGCGCCGAGCCGTTTTCCGAGCCTGAGATTCAGGCGCTGCAGCAGCTCGCGCTGCAAAAGAAGTTCGTCATGGGTGTGTCCTATCACAGCTATGGCGAAGCGATTCTCTATCCCTGGGGCAATTATGCGCCGCCGCCGGATCAGAAACTGATTCTCGACATCGCGGAGAAATGCGCGGCGCGCATTGCGCGCTTTTCGGGCCTCGGCACCTACAATATTTTGCCGCTCAACGGCCGCGCCGGCCAAAGCTCGGTGTGGATGTATGGCGCGCTCGGCGCGATCGATTTCATCATCGAAACCGGCGAGGAATATTTCCCCTCACTCGCCGACGCGGACCGCATCGTCGAGCAGAACCTGCCGGGCGCATTCTATCTGCTGGAGCGCGCGCTCGGCGCCGGCATTTTCGGCCAGGTGGTTGACGGCGAAACCGGCAAGCCCGTGCCCGCCGGGATCCATGTCGCGGGTCTGGAAGCGGCCCATGTGCAGCCGCGCCAAGCCAACGGCCGGGAAGGCCGGTTTCAACGGCTGTTGCTGCCCGGCACCTATGCGGTCGAAGTGCGCGTGCCTGACTATGAGCCGGCGCGCTTTCTCGACGTGCAAGTGCGCGACCAGCGCATGACACCCTTGCACGTCGCATTGAAACGCCGGAACGGCCAGACGGCAACGGAGTAGTCACTGCGCCGCATGCCAACCGCGATATCGCAAATCTGCTGTAGTGGATACCCAGTCTCGCAACCGCCGACACAATCGCTGTGCGGGCGGCTGAGCAAAAACCGGAGGAAGGATTAATGAAGAAGTTCGTCAGCGGAGTATTGGTCGGTGTCGTGATCAGCCTGGCTGCCATTGTCCTCGGCCAGGAGAGTTTTTTCAAAGGCAAGGTAGTGTTCGTCAAAGTGGCGCAGGAGAATCTGCGCAAGGCGCCGGGCGGCGAAGTGTTGGGGTCGCTCACGCGGGGCACGCCCATGCAAATCCTGGCGGTGGAAGACAAATGGCTGCAGGTGGCGACCGCCGGGTACATTTGGCGGGAATCGGTGACCGGCGATGAAAAGCTGAGCCGCGGGGAACAGCCGTATCGCGCCGCGATGATCCTGGTGAAAACCGAGACCGAAGCGTTCGATCTGCTCAAGCAGATCCAGGCGGGCGCGGATTTCCAGAAGCTGGCCACCGAAAAGTCGCTCGGGCCAAACGCGGCGCGCGGCGGTGACCTCGGCGACGCATTCAAAGGCGATTTCACGCCGGCGTTTGAGCAGGTGATTCTCGCGCTCAAAGTGGGCGACGTCAGCCAGCCGATCAAAACCGATCAAGGTTACTGCCTGTTCAAGCGATTGAAGTAGAACCTGCACCCTCAGCAACCCTGGCCCGGCCAGGGTTTTCTTTTTCTGCCCGCAGCCCGGCCGGGTCGTATTGCGCGTTTCATTGCGAAAGACGAAAACCGTGTTCCACCTTTTCTGGCGCCGGGTCGTGCTCACGCTGCTGATCTTCCTGCCGCTGGTCTTGTATGATGTGCTGTTTGGCGGCGCCATCGCCGCGCTGCTGCAATCAACCGGCTGGCAGGGAGTGGCGCAGCGCCTCAACAATGTCTATCAACTCAGCTACGGCGTGATCGTAGCCGGCGTTTTGTTGCTCGCCGGTTGGCGCTTCCGCCGCCGCCGCGAAGCGCTGGCGGTGTTGGTGCTCTATGCCGGGCTGGTGGAAGACACGCTGTTCTATCTGCTGATCAAGCCGCTCAATCCGGTGATTGCGCAGCTCACGCTTGGCGCTACGTACCGTGCGCCGGAGGGAATCTTGCCGGAGGGCGTGGCAAGCTGGCCGGGCTGGGTGGGCCGGATGTTCTTGGAATCCTTTTGGCGTCTGAAGCCCTCGCATGTGTTCGTGCTCAACCTCGTAGCGGTGGTGCTGGCAGCGGCGATCCTGGCAGTCAGGCTGAAATCACGGCACGAGGGTAAGGGCCCATTCGCTGTGCCCCAGGAAAGGTAGGAATGCAAGGCTGTTTTGTGCCAGCCAACCGAGCCGCGTGTCCGCCCCAAATCGCAGCATCGCAACAGCCTTGACGCGGTCGCTGCTTTGCGTGGCAACCTGCCTGGCTCTGCGAGCCACTCCTCTGACCTCGTAAATTGGGCAGCCCGCTCTTGCCTTTCGCAAGTCATTGCTGCTCCGTGAAGCAAGCAGGCGGCGATCGACAGGGGACTTGCACGCCTCCATTCACACCCATGCTGGGCGTACACAGAGAAAACGGAACGGACAAGAAAACAGAGGCATGAATTCCGGGAGGTGGTAATCTTGACGCCTCGTCTTCGCTCAAACCCACTCCTCTGTCTGACTACCGCTCATTTTTGGCATCCGCACATATCGAGAAGATGAGATGCCTCGTTCACACGCGTGTCATGCCTCCGGCGAAAGCCAGATGAGTCAGGCTAATGCTATCACAGAATGCTTGCATATGATAGCGTATTTTGCTATCATTTGAGCAATGAACAGACAGCATCAGAAAACCTTGAAGGAAATCTTCAAGACACCGATTCCCTCCAGCTTGGAATGGAGGCGAATTGAGACTCTTTTCGTTGCTCTTGGAGCTCGCGTCATCGAAGGAAGTGGCGCAAGGGTGCGCTTTGAATTGCATAATGTCATTGCGACCTTCCATCGGCCGCATCCTCGCAAAGAAGCGAAGCCGTACCAAGTACGTGATGCACGACGTTTTTTAGAACAACTGGGAATCAAGCCATGAAAACAATGACGTACAAAGGATATGCTGCCCGAATCGAGTATAGTGATGAAGATGGTTGCTTTGTCGGCCATATTGCCGGTATCAACGATATTGTGGGATTTCACGGCGAGTCAGTGGCAAAATTGCGAGCAGCTTTCAAGGAAGCCGTTGACGACTATCTCAATACTTGCGAAGAACTGAAACGTCCTCCTCAGAAACCGTATTCCGGAAAACTCATGTTACGGATTCCCCCCGAAGTTCACGCTGCCGTGGCAATGGCGGCGGAAGTCAGAGGCAAAAGCATCAACCAATGGGCTGCCGAGACATTAGCCCACGCAGCAAATCAGTAGCAGCATCAGACTGGGAGATGGCGACTTTCCTATCCCATCTCTATTCTTGTGCATGCAAAAGACAAAGCAAAGGAAAGAGAAGGCAACTTGCGCGGTTTCTGACCGGAGAAACTGAGGCGGTTCACCCACTCATGCGCAATGTGCGAACAAGTTGCTACCGCGGGTTGCGGGGCAGTGGCATGATCTTCATTTCGTTCCAGCTTCAACGCCTCGTTTTCGCTCAGATTCCGCCTCGTCGCTCAGCCGCTTTGCGCCGGCGTTCACCGCCACGACGGGGGGGGACTCCAGGGAAACCTCTGCAGCTTCGTTCCTTGCTGGCAAATCCGTCCTGCTTGAAATCCTGGTGCCCCAATATTCTTCCCCGGCTATGGTTGGGCGCCGCCCATGCGCGCGGCGGCGGTGAAAAATTTCCAGTCCCGGGAAAATTCACTTGCATTTCATTCACCCTTTGCTATTTTCCTGAATGATGATTCATTCAGCACTGGAACCGCCGGCCGGGCCGGGTGAAATGAGATGACCCATGAAAATACTTGCCAACGCGCCGAAACCCAGCAACGGACGTACGGGCCGCAAGCTGGACAAGCGGGCCCGCATCCTGAAAGCGGCAGCCAAGACCTTCGCCCGCAAAGGCTTCTACAACAGCAAAATTTCGGAAATCGCCCATCAGGCCGGCATTGCCGACGGCACCATCTATCTCTACTTCAAAAGCAAGGATGACATCCTCATCACGCTCTTCGATGAGAGCATGGAAAGCATCCTGCAGGAGTTCAGCCGGCGCCTGGCCGAATGCCGTGACCCCGCCGAGAAGATTCGCTCGTTCATCCATCTGCACTTCGAGCTGGTGCGTACCAATCCCGACCTGGCGGCGGTGATGCAACTGGAGCTGCGCCAGTCCAACCAGTTCATTAAGCAGTATGCCGGCACGCGCATCAGCGATTACCTCAACCTGATCGGCGACATCATTGACGAGGGCCAGGCCAGCGGCATCTTCCGGCGGGATGTTCTGCCGGGCGTGTTCAAACGCGCGCTGTTCGGCGCGCTCGACGAAATGAGCACGCTCTGGGTGCTCTCCCGCACGAAAAAATACGATCTGCAGCAATCCGCCGAGCAAATCGGCACGTTGTTTCTGGCGGGCATGCTGGCGCATCCGCATTGAATCCGGGGCACAAACCGCAACCACGCGTTGCGGCATTGGCGGTGAGACAAGCAGCTCAACATATCAGAGTGAGAAGGAACAGATCATGCGCGACGTCGTCATTGTCGAAGGCATTCGCACGCCTTACGTGAAAGCAGGCACCGACTTCAAAAGTCTGCCGGCGCAGGAATTGGGTCGCCTCGTGGTGCGCGAGGTGCTCGAGCGCAGCGGCATTGATCCCGAGATCATCGATGAAGTGGTGATCGGCAACATCGCCCAGCCGCCGGAAGCCACCAACATTGCCCGCGTGATCGCGCTGAAAAGCGGCATCCCGCGGCGGGTGCCCGCCTTCACGGTGGCGCGCAACTGCGCCTCGGGCATGGAGGCCATTGCCCAGGCCCACCTCAAGATCGCAGCCGGCATGGCGGAAGTCATCGTTGCCGGTGGCGTGGAATCGATGAGCAACATTCCGATTCTCTATCCGCCGGAATATGCCGAGGTGCTCGCCGAGGCCGCCCGGGCGAAATCCATGGGCCAGCGGCTGAGCGCCTTTTCCCACATGCGGCCCAAGCATTTCAAACCGATCATCGGGCTGCAGGTGGGCTTGACCGATCCGGTGTGCAATCTCAACATGGGCGAAACCGCGGAGGTGCTGGCGAAGGAATTTCACCTTACCCGCGAAGAGCAGGATCGCTTCGCGCTCATGAGCCACCAGCGCGCCACGTGGGCGACCGATTCCGGCAAGCTGCGCGAGGAAATTCTGCCAGTCATGCCGCTGCCCCGCTACAGCGCTGTGGTCGATGAAGACAACGGCATCCGCAAGAATCAGACGATGGAAGCGTTGGCCAAGCTCAAGCCGGTGTTTGATCGCGAATATGGCAGCGTGACGGCGGGCAACGCCAGCCAGATCACCGACGGCGCGGCGGCGGTGCTGGTGATGTCCGCGGACAAGGCGCGCAGCCTGGGGCTGCCGATCATGGGCCGCCTGCGTGGCTATGCTTTTGCGGGCGTCGATCCCGCGCACATGGGTTTGGGGCCGGCCGCGGCAACGCCGCTGGCGCTGAAGCACGCCGGCGTTTCCTTCAAAGACATTCAACTGCTCGAGCTCAATGAAGCCTTTGCCGCGCAAGTGATGGCCAATGAGATGGTCTTCCGCGACCGCGCGCTGGCGCAGCGCTGGCTCGGCCGTGATGAGCCGATCGGCGAAATCAACCGTGACATTCTCAACGTGAACGGCGGCGCCATTGCGCTCGGCCATCCGGTGGGCAGTTCGGGCACACGCTTGGTGTTGACGCTGCTGAAAGAAATGGGTCGGCGCCAGCTCAGCCTCGGCTTGGCCACGCTCTGCATCGGCGGCGGCCAGGGCGGCGCGATGGTGCTGGAACGAGTGTGACGCGGCCCGCGACACCCCTCGTGCAAACGTTGATACGACCGAAATAATGTGGTTGTTCTTTTTGCCTGTCTTCCCTTTGCGGGCAGGATAGCAAGACCAAGGAGCTTGAGAACAATGTCTTTCGAAGTCACCACCCCTTCCTCCCCCGCCCCGGCAGCGCCGGAGCAGCGGGCGGCCGCAGCCTTTCGCTTGGACACCGAAGCCGGCGTCGGCTTTTTGATCATCGACGGACCCAATGAAAAAGTGAATATTCTCTCCTCCGGCGTGATGGCGGAGCTTGATCAGCGGCTGGATGAGATCGCGCAACGCAACGACTTGCACAGCTTGGTGATCTTGAGCGGCAAGGAGGGTAACTTCATCGCCGGCGCGCAAATCGCGGAGATTGAGGGCATCACCAATCCCGAAGAGGGCGCGGTCAAAGCGGCGCTGGGGCAGGCCGTTTTCGACAAGCTGGCCGCGCTGCCGCAAGTGACCATTGCCGTGATCGACGGCGCCTGTGTCGGCGGCGGCCTGGAGCTGGTCCTGGCCTGTCATTTCCGCATGGCGCGCCACTCCGGCAAAACACGCCTGGGCCTGCCCGAAGTGCGGCTGGGCATCATCCCCGGCTTCGGCGGCACGCAGCGCCTGCCGCGGCTGATCGGCATTCAGCGCGCGCTCGATTTCATCCTCACCGGCCGCACCGTCGACGCCCTGCGCGCTTATCGCTCCGGCATCGTGGACCGCCTCATTCCCGCGGAATTCGGGCCGGAGATGCTGCGCAGCATCGGCCATGCCTTTGCGATCGAACTGCGCAGCGAAGCGCTGCAGCAAAAAATCAAAGCACGGCGCCGGAAGATCAACGCGCAGGGCCTGCTGCTGGAGAAGAACTTTCTCGGCCGCAAAGTTCTCTTCGATCAAGCCCGCAAGCGCGTGAAGGCCGAAACCAAAGGCCATTACCCCGCGCCGTTGCTCGCCCTGGAAGCGGTGGAAAAGGGCTTTCCGCTCGATCTGCGCGCGGGGCTGGCGGTGGAAGCGGAGCTGCTGGGCAAGGCGATCGTCACCGCGGCTTCGAAGAACCTGATCAAAGTCTTCTACCTTTCCGAGGAAATCAAGAAGGACAAGGGCGTGCCCCAGTTCCAAGGCAGGCTGCCAGTGATCAAGCGCGTCGGCGTGTTGGGCGCCGGAGTGATGGGCGGTGGCATCGCGCAACTGCTGGCGCACAACGATTTGCCCTCGCGCATGAAAGACGTCAACTATGCCGCGGTGGCCAAGGGCACGGAGGCGGCAGCCAGGGTGTTCTACGAATCCGTCAAGAAGCGCCGGATGACACCGAAGGAAATGCAGAACCGCATGGCGCTCATTTCCGGCACAATCGATTATTCCGGTTTCGGCCGCGTTGATCTCGTCATTGAAGCCATCGTCGAGAATCTCGACATCAAAAAGAAGGTCTTCGCCGAGATCGACGGCATTGCGCCCAGCCATGCCGTGCTGGCGAGCAACACTTCCGCGCTGCCGGTGACGGAAATGGCGCGGGCCACCCGGCGCCCCGACAAAGTCGCGGGCCTGCACTTCTTCAATCCCGTGCATCTCATGCCGCTGGTGGAGGTGATTCGCGGCGAACAGACCAGCGATGAAACCGTGGCCGGCTTGGTGGCCTTTGCCAAGCAGATCGGCAAGACTCCAATCGTGGTGAAAGACACGCCGGGTTTCCTGGTGAATCGCATTCTCACCGTTTACATGACCGAAGCCGCACGCATGCTGCAGGCGGGCGGCACCATCGCGGAAATCGATCGCGCTCTGCTGGCCTTCGGCATGCCGATGGGGCCGTTCGAGCTGATCGACGAAGTCGGGATCGACGTTGCCGCCAAAGTCAGCAAGGTGATGATTGCCGCTTTCGGCGCGCGCATGGGTGCAGACGGCGCGCTCGAACGGCTGGTTGAGGCCGGCCGGCTGGGCAAGAAGAACGGCAAGGGCTTTTATCTGCATCAGGGCAAGGAAAAGCAGGTCGATCCCGCGGTCTACGCTCTGCTCAATCTGGCGCCCGGCCGAGAGGGCCGCCTCGGCAAGAACGAACCGGCCGAGCGCTGTGTGCTGGTGATGATCAACGAAGCCGCGCAGTGCCTGGCGGAAGGTGTGGTGCGCCGGCCGCAAGAGGTCGATGCCGGCATGATCTTCGGCACCGGTTTTCCGCCGTTCCGCGGCGGCTTGCTGCGCCATGCCGACAGCCTGGGCAGTGGCCGCGTGGTGGAGCGCCTGGAATTCTACGCGAACCAGTTCGGCGCGCACCTTCAGCCGGTCGCCACGCTGGTGGACCGGGCGAAGCAAAACAGGAATTTCTATCAATGAAACAAAGCAGCGCCCCCTTCCGGCGCTGGCGTGGGTGATGGACCGCACGGATCAGTGAGGTGATTATGGCAGGTGATGAGAAAACCCGGAGCTTTCTGAAATCTCTTTTTGCCGGGGAAGTGTTGCAGGATTTGGTCTTCCCCTACCCGGTGCTCGCGCCGCAGGAACAAGAAGACCTGCGCGTGATCCTGAATTCCTTCCGCGAGTTCGCGCGCGATCACATCGATTCCGCTGCCATCGATCGCCAGGGCTACATTTCACCCGAGCTGTTCGCGGGTTTGAAGGAGCTCGGTTTCTTCGGCCTGGCGGTGCCGGAGAAATACGGCGGCGCCGGCCTCTCCCAAACGGCGTATGGCCGGGTGTTCGAAGAGATTTGCGCGGTTGATGCTTCGCTGGGCGTTTCGCTCGGCGGCCATCTTTCCATCGGCACCAAGGGCATCGTGATGTTCGGCACCGACGAGCAAAAGGAGAAGTATCTGCCCCCAATTGCCAGCGGCGAATACATGACCGCCTTCGCGTTGACCGAGGCCGGCGCGGGCAGCGATGCCGCCGGCATCCAGAGCAAGGCCGTGCTCAATCCCGAGCGCACGCATTTCGTTCTCAACGGCGGCAAGATGTGGATCACCAACGGCGGCATCGCCGACGTCTTTACGGTGTTCGCCAAAACGCCGATGATGGTCGGCGGCGAGATGCAGGACAAAATCTCGGCTTTCCTCGTCGAGCGCGCTTGCAAGGGATTTTCGTCGGGCAAACCCGAGGAAAAGCTCGGCATTCACGGCTCCAACACCACGACGTTGAGTTTCGACAACGTGCAGGTGCCGGTGGGTAACATGCTGGGGCAGATGGGCAAGGGCTTCAAAATCGCGATGGAAATCCTGAACACCGGCCGCCTGGGTTTGGCGAGCGGCTGCGTCGGCGGCTGCAAAGCGCTGGTGACGCTGGCGGCGGAGCACGCCAAGAACCGCAGGCAATTCGGCAAAGCCATCGGGCAATTCGAGATGATTCAGGACAAGATCGCCCGCATGGCCGCCGACACTTATGCGGCGGACAGCATCGTGTATCTCACCACGGCGCTCGCCGACCGGCCGGGCATCGACTATTCGCTCGAGTCGGCGGTGAGCAAGATCTTCGTGAGTGAGACACTGTGGCGGGTGGTGAATGAAGCCACGCAAATCGCCGGCGGCCTCGGTTACTCCCGCGAATATCCCTATGAACAAGCCCTGCGCGACGCCCGCATCAATCTCATTTTCGAAGGCACCAACGAAATTCTCCGCGCCTTTCTGGCACTGTCCGGCATGGAAGGTCCGGGCGAATATCTCAAACAACTCGGCCGCGCCCTGCGCGATCCAATCAAGGGCTTTGGCTTGTTGACCGGCTACGCCGTGGGCAAGGTGAAGGACACGGTGGCCCACGATCAATTGTCCCGCCTGGCTCCGCAACTGCAAACCGCCGGCGATCACTTCAATGCCATGGCCAAAGAGCTGCACAGCGCGGTGGAAAAAGCGCTGATGAAATACGGCAAGTCGATCATCCAACGGCAATTCGCGCAGAAGCGGCTGGCGGATGCGGCCATCGATCTCTATGCCATGGCGGCGGTGCTGTCGCGCGTGGACACGCTGCTCAAGCGCAAACATCCCCATGTCGAGCAGGAGGTGCTGCTCGCCAACACGTTTGTGGAAGATGCCTGGCGGCGGGTGCGCCGCAATCTGCGCCAGATGGAAAGCAATTCCGACGGCGGCCGCAAGCGCATCGCCGAGATGGTGTATGATCTCAACGGCTATCGCTGGAGCGTTTACAACTAGTGCTTCGTTGCCTTGCCGCGCAAGTGATTCCGCGTGTCCTTCAGCAGGAATCCGGTGAAGTACTCGGCGCTGCGCGCAATGATTCACAGAATCCTTGCACAGACCACGGATGGCGTCCCTCCATGCTTCACCCTCGGCTGACTCGAGGAATCCAAAACTTGGAGTACCGTTTGACTCCGAAGTTTTTGATGCGACGGCCCAGTCGTAGCAAGAACATTTGCCTGGAAGCCCGGACCGCAGCCAACCCATGCGTTCCTGATTTGATTCAGTGATTCGTTGTTGACTTGAGGGATAATCAGAAGGCGCACTTGAACTTTTCCCAGAAGAAGGAAAACCCTGTGAAAATCATCCTCTGCATGAAGCAAGTTCCGCTCAAAGATTCACTGCTGAAGATCACCGCTGACGGCCGCTGGATCGACGAAGCCAGCGTGCAGTTCGAAATCAACGAGAGCGACCATTACGGCCTGGAAGCGGCGCTGCGGTTGAAAGAGCAGCACGGCGGAGAAGTGATCGTGGTGAGCATCGGGCCGGTGCGCGCCAAGCAATCGATTCAGCAGGCACTGGCCAAGGGCGCGGACCGGGCGATTCACGTCACGCATGATCAGCCGATCATGGACCCGCTGCTGGCCGCGCAATTGCTGGCCGCGGTGATCAAACCCGAAAGCCCGGACTTGATTCTCACCGGCCTGCAGTCGGATGACACCGGTTTTGGCCAAACCGGCGTGGTGCTGGCGGAATTACTGGGCCTGCCCCATGCCTCGCTGGTCATGGAAATCCAGGTGCTCGACCAGCAGCTCAAGATCAAGCGCGAGCTGGAGAGCGGCTGGTTTCAATACATCGAGCTGCCGCGGCCGGCCGTGCTCACGATTCAGTCAGGATTGGCAACCATTCGCTATGCCACCATCAAAGGCATCATGGCCGCCAAAAAGAAACCGCAACAGGAAATCAGTGCGGCCAGCCTGGGGGTGGATTTGGCGCAAGGCCCGGTGAAATTCCACAAGCTGTACATGCCGGTGAAGACCAAAAAGACGCAAATTCTCACCGGCGCGGCCAAAGAGGTCGCGCGGCAACTCGCCGAAAAGTTGAAGAACGAAGCCAAGGTGATTTGACCCCTCTTCCTCGAGACGAGCCTGCCCTGCGGCGCAGCGGCCGATGAGCGGGCATTGAAACCAACCGCAATCTGGAGCCCAAGATGGCATCTGGCATATTGGTGATCACGGAGCAAAACGAAGGCAAGATCAGCCGCATCGGCTGGGAAGCGCTGGCCGCGGGCCAGGAACTGGCCGCGGCGCTCGGCCAGGCGGTGAGCGCGCTGGTGATGGGCAAGGGTGCCGCCGCGGCGGCGCAGGAAGCAGCCACAGCCGCCCTCGGGCAGATGTGGTTTGCGGAGAATGCCGAGCTGCAGCACTACACCCCCGACGGGTTCAGCGCGGCCGCGCGGCAAGTCATTACGCGCGTCGCGCCGCAATACGTGTTGACCGGGCATTCCTACCAGGCGCGCGATTACTTCCCCAAGCTGGCCGCCGCCTGCCAGCGCGGCTTGATTGCGGATTGTGTCGGTTATCGCGTCGAGAACGGCGCGCCGGTGCTGGTGCGCCAGGCTTTTCAGGGGAAGATCAATGCCGATTTCACGTTTGCCGGCGCACCGCCCTATTTCGCGAGCTTGCAGTCCGGCGCGGTGAGCAGCGACAATCTGAAAAAAGGCGGCAGCGCTGCGCTGAGCGACGCCGGCGTCGATCTCTCCGGCGTCACCATCCGCACCAAAGTGCTGGAGATTTTTGAAGGCGTCAAAGGCAAGGTTGATTTGACCAAGGCGAATTTGATCGTTTCCGTCGGCCGCGGCATCAAAGAGAAGGCCAACCTTCCCCTCCTCGAAGAACTGGCCAAAGCATTGGGCGCCGAGTTGGCGGCTTCCCGGCCGGTTTGCGATGATGGCTGGCTGCCGCTCGACCGCCAGATCGGGTCCTCCGGCCAAACGGTGGCGCCCAAGCTCTATCTCGCGGTCGGCATTTCCGGCGCGATTCAGCACATCGTGGGCATGAAAGCCGCGCGCACCATCGTCGCCATCAACAAGGACGAACGCGCGCCGATCTTCGACATTGCCGACTATGGCATCGTCGGCGACCTTTTCGAAATCGTGCCGGAACTGACCAAGGCCATCAAAGAAGTGAAAGCGGCGTGAACCGGACAAACGCAGCAGCGGGATTGCCTCCGGGCTGAGGAGGAGGGCGGAAACACAATGGCGGCGGGCCGAGGGCCGGCCGCCATTTTCATTTGCCGGCGCGCGGGCGTGTTTTCGCTTGAGTTCTAGCTGCAAGTTCCGTATCCTATGCGCGTCATTTTCCTGCGGCAGGGTACCGGTGCGTCCGACCTCGGAAGGGAGGAAAGATGTATCTCATTACACGCTTGAAGAACCTGTTGTTTTCACCGGCGGCGGAATGGACGGTGATCCGTAACGAGCAGCTTGCCGCTGTGCTGGTCTATCTCAAGTACGTCGTTTGGGTGGCGGCCCTGACGCCGCTCGGTTTTCTGCTGGGATTTTTTCGGCTGCAAGTACCGCTTAATTTTCGCGCCGCGCTCCTGAGCTATGTCATTCTGCTGATCGCCGTGGAAGGCACCGCCAATCTTACGCATCTGCTTGCCCCGGCATTTTCCTCCCACAAGGATCTCAATCGCGCGCTCAAGCTGGTGGCGTTCGGATGCACGCCCGTCTATGTCGCCGGCTTGCTGCTCTTTGTTCCCCTCTTCGGCGCGATTCTTTGGCTCATCGGAATCGTTTATGCCGCTTATTTGATCCACCTCGGCCTGCCGCTGGTGCTCGCCACGCCGGCAGACAAGGCTTTTCCCTTCATGCTCACGATCGTGGCCATCTTCGTGGCCTTCTTGTTCCTGCTGGCCCTGCTCACTGATGCCGTCTTCGCTGCCGGCATTCTGGCGTTCTTTGGTCTGCGCTGGTAGCAGGAACGTCACTCGTTCACCTCCAACTCACGCGCCATGACTCCCGACCTGGCCTATTTCATCAAACCGGAAGTGCAGAAGGCGGAGGCCTACACGCTGCAACGCCGCACCGCGGCCATCAAGCTGGATCAAAACGAGAACCCGTTCGGCTTTCCCGAGTCCCTGCTGGAGGAATTTTGGCAGCGGGTGAAATCCCACGCGTGGGCGCGCTACCCTGACTTTCATCACGAAGAGTTAACCGCGGCGCTGGCGGATTTCAACCGCATGCCGCCGGAACAAATCCTGGTCGGCAACGGCTCAAACTCGCTCATTCAGGCGCTGTTGATGGTAACGGTGAGCCGGGGCGTGGCGGTGGTCATTCCCCAACCCACGTTCTCGCTCTACAAATTGACGGTGCAGATTCTCTCCGGCTTTCCATTGGAGGTCAGGCTGAATCGCCGGGATTTTTCCCTGCCGGTGGAGCGCGTGCTGGACGAGGCCAGCCGCATGCGCGCCCGAATGATCATCCTGTGTTCACCGAACAACCCGACCGGCGCCGCCTATCCGCAGCAACAGATCGAAGAAATTTTCGCGGAGTTTCCCGGGCTGGTGGTGGTGGACGAGGCTTATGCCGAATTTGCGGCGCAGGATTTCCGGCCGCTGCTGCAGAAGTACGAAAACTTGATCCTGCTGCGCACCTTTTCCAAAGCCATGGCGATGGCCAACTGCCGCGTGGGCTATCTGATGGCTCACCCGGATATCGTGCGGGAGATTCGCAAAGCCGCACTGCCTTACAACATCAACGTGTTCGCTGAGGCCGCGGCGCTGGTGGCGCTGGCGCACAGCGCAGAGTTGCTGCAACAGGTGCAGGAGGTGGTTCGCGAGCGTGACCGGCTGCTGGCCAGGCTGCGGCAAATGACCACGCTGCGCATTTATCCCACGCAGGCCAACTTTTTTCTCGCGGAATTTCAAGAGCCGGTGCAGGAGGTGTTTGCCCACCTGCTGGCGCGCGGCATTTTGGTGCGCAATGTCAGCAGCTATCCCATGCTGGAGCAATGCCTGCGCGTCAGCCTCGGCACGCCGGAAGAGAATGAAAAAGTCGCGGCAGCGCTGCAAGAGGTTTTGTAGATTGACATTGCGCAATTATTTTTCTAACTTGACGGCGAGCGCGGTTGCCCTGGAGCGATTATGTTCGACAAAGATCTCCTGCCTTTGATTCACAACATGAACACGACGGTCATGTGGATCGCCCTGACCGTCGGCATTCTGTTGTATATCATCGGTTTTTTCGCCGGGGGGCGCATGACCAAGGGTCGCATACTCCTGTGCGTTATCCTCGTCACGGCCATCGGTATTCTCGGTTTGCGCGTGCCCATGCTGGTGTTCAGTGTAATCAAGGATCAGTATCATCTCGTCACCCTGCCGGAATCGGAGCTTGGAAAGTATCCGGAGAAAAAGAACATCAAAGGCGCGGAACCAAAACCGGCGGACTCGGCAGCGCAATCCTTGACCGGCAACGAGGGCAGCGAGGAGGCCACGGCGGTGCCGTTGAGTTTTCAAGTGCTCAGCCTGGTGCTGTACACCGCCTGGATTGCCTTCCTGGTGGGCATGGGCGTCTTCTTCTATGAAACCCTGATCGTCACCGCCGAAGAAATCGACAAAAGATGAAATCTGCACGCTGGTGGATATGCCCTCGTTGGTGCCGGTGACGGCTTTGCGAACCGCTCTGACAGCCGCCCTGTCTTGCCTCCTGCTGGCAGCCCCCGCCCGCACGAACAACGGCCATCCGGCGGAGCGGGAATTTGTGCGCCTGGTCTCCGCTGACAGTGCACGGCGGTATGTACAAGAGCTGGTGGCGTGCGGGCCGCGCCAGGGCGGCACTTCCTCCAACCAGCGCGCTGCCCAATATCTGCAGCAGAGATTTCACGCTTGGGGGCTGGCCACTAAAATCATCTCGGATCCTGAGAAGTTGGCGCACGAAGCGCAACACTGGCAGCTCGCGTACGTCTTTCCCGAAGCAGGGAATTTTCTCAGGCCCTGGCCTTACGGCTTTTCTCCGGCCACCGCTGCGCGGGAGGCAGAGGTTACGATGGCAACCGGCTCCGCGGCGATGCGCGGCAAAGCGGTGCTGACCGACAAGCTGGTTTCGCGGAGGCAGTATGAAGCATATGTCACCGCCGGCGCGGTCGCGCTTCTCTCCGACGCCCCGGGCCGCGACGGCGACTACACCGAATGGGCAATGATCGGCGAGTTGCCAAGCCGGCGCGACAATCCCATTCCGGTGTTCGCCATCAGCCGCAGCGACGGCAATCGCTTGCGGGCTTTGCTCAGCCAGGGCCTCACCCCGCGCGTTTCGTTTGCATTGCAGACCAGGATCTATCACAGCCGACCGCAGACGGTCATCGCCACCATTGCCGGCGCGGTGCCGGAAAAGCGCTTCGTTTATTGTGCCCACGGCGATTCTGATTCCGGCGGACCGGGCGCCGATGACAATGCCTCCGGCGTGGCGGCTGTCATGGAAACCGCCCGCGCGCTGCAGCAGTTGATCACCGTCCAAAAACTGCCACCGCCCCGCCACACGATTGAGTTCATCATCTGGGGCAGCGAGTACTTCTCGACCAATGCTTACCTCGCGCGGCGGTCGAACGAACTCGAACGTATCCTGGGAGTGATCAATTTCGACCAAACCGGCACCGGCACGCGGCAGCAAGCCATCTATTTCGAAGGCAATGACATTCCTTGGAATGAGTCATTGCTGCGCACGCTCGACCGGATTGGCGGAGAATTTTGCGGCCGGCCCGGATTCTGGCAGGCCTACACGACCAACCCGGCGCAAGGCGGCACGGATGCCTACGCTTTTCTGCCGCCGCAATTTCGTGGCACGCTGAAATCCCCGCAGCGCATTCCGGCGACCACGATTTTTACCGCCGCGTGGGATGAGTCTTCGCAGCTCGAACAGACGCCGGGCTGGGACTCCTCCTGCTGGCCCGCGCAGACGCCGCTGGAGATCGACCACTCGCGTTATTACCATAGCTCGGGCGACATCCCGGAATGGACCACTGATCGTGAACCCTGGCGCATGGCCTGGGCCGCGCAAGCCGGCGGTTTGGCCCTGTTGCGCTTGTTGTGGTAGAAAAAACCTCAAGCCCGGCCGGCGTGCGATTCCGATTCACTCAACTTTGTTAAAGCTTCAACGCAGGCGGTGCGGGACGTTCAAGTATTCATCCAAAAGCGAGAATCAGCCATGAAAAAGAATCTCGTTGCCCTCTTTCTCATCTTGGTACCCGCCCTGTTGCACGCGCAGGGCGTGGATGTGTGGCCGCGTTACATGATCGACAAGCCCACCGCGGGTGTGCTGCGCAAAGGCGGCTTTGACCTGGGTCTGCGCTTCTACGGCAACAGTGGCGCCCTTCTCTCGCTCAACGTCGGTGTCTCCGACCGTTTCATGTTCGGCGCCTCCTTCGGCGGCAATGACGCCCTGGGCGAAAAAAAACCGAGCTGGAATCCCGCGCCCGGCGTGCTTGTCAAGTACCAAATCTTCAGCGAAACCATCGGCATGCCCGGCGTCACCATCGGCTTTGAAAACCAGGGCTATGGCCCCTACCTCAAGGCGGACACGCTCGAGCGCTACATCAACAAATCCCCCGGCTTCTATGTGGTCGCCAGCAAGAGCTATGATTTTCTCGAGCGCCTCGACTTTCACGGCGGCATCAACCTGTCGCTGGAAAACAAGGACAAGGATCGCGATCCCAATCTTTTCATGGGCGCGACCCTGGCGCTCAACCAGCGGCTGGAAATCCTGGCGGAGTACGACGTCGCTTTCAACGACACCCCGGCGGAACCGCGCCGCGATGTGCGCGATGGGGAAGGCATCTTGAACACCGGCGTCCGGCTGAACATCAAGAACGTTATCTATCTCGAGCTGTTTCTGAAAGATCTGTTCCAAAATCAAACCAAAGCGGAAGACTATGTGCGTGAGTTCAAGATCACGTACTTTCAATTCATTCTGTAACCGAGGTGCATCATGGCGAAATCATGGGGCCGTATCGCGCTGCCGATTTGCTGCCTGCTGTTTCTGGCAAGTGTGGGCTGTTACACGGTGATCAAGCATCCCCGCCTTGCCGCTGAAGGCGAGGCCGCCAGCGCCGACTATACCGTACCCGTCACCTTCGGCGACGATTGCCGTTCCTGCCATGCCGCCGGCACAAGTGGCTATCACGCCATTGCCGTGCCGCCGCCGCGTCCTGAGCCGTCCTGGCGTTGGGAGTACTACTACGATACGCCGTGGTGGCAATCCTATTATGCTCCTGCTGCAGCCGGTTCGGCTGACGAAGCGGAACAGAGCAAGCGGCCGTTCGACCGCCGCCACCAGACAACTCGGGAAGAGCAGGCACCGGCCGGGTTCGCGCCCGCCGCACAGCCGCTGCCCCCGGCGACGGTAGGCGCAGTGGCCCGCCCCTCAGCGAGTGATTCATCCACCACTGCGCCTGCGCCCAAGGAAGACAGTGGCAAGCGCCGCGCAAGACGCGGCACCGTGCGCCCCAACAATTGAGCCGGAGTGAAAACCGCGCGGCGAAAGTTCGTCAAATCGGCGGCGTCACCCAGCACCGAGACGGCAGACAGAGAGATTTTCCCATTCTCATGCAAAGACAAATGAATTGAAGGGCAAGCGAGCAGGCAAATGTCATTTTGGCCTGCTCTTTTTTTGTGATGACCTCCGGGAGGAAAACAGCATGCCCAAGGCTCTCAAGGCGATTCTGGGTGCAGTGCTCTTTCTGCTCGCCGCGCTTGCGGTGATCGCCTTCTTCAGCAGGCGTTTGATCGACAAATCCCTGCCCGCGCTGGCGGGAACGCAAACCGTGGCCGGCTTGCAGCGCAGCGTCACCGTCCATCGCGACGGCCATGGCGTGCCGCATCTCTTCGCGCAAAATGAAGAAGACTTGTGGCGTGCCGCCGGCTACATCGCGGCGCAGGATCGCTTATGGCAAATGGATTTGACGCGCCGGGCCGTGCGCGGCACGCTCGCTGAGATCTTCGGACCGGAGGTATTGCCCAAGGACAAATTTCTCCGCACCTGGGGCTTTCATCGCCTCGCCCGCCGCCTGGCGCAGCAGATTTCACCGCAATCCCGCGCCGCGCTCACCGCATACGCTGCCGGCGTCAATGACTTCATCAATTCACACCGAGATCGGCTGCCGGTGGAATTCAGCATGCTGGGCTACAAGCCCCAGCCCTGGGAAATCGAAGACAGCATCGGCCTGGCACGCCTGATGGCGTTTCAACTCTGCTACGCCTGGTTCTTCGAAGCCACGCTCGGCAAAATCGCGGAGCAGTTTGGCGATTCCCTCGCGCTCGAGCTGTTTCCCGCAGTGCGCGAAAACACGCCGGCCATTCTGCCGGCGCCCCTGGGCCTGGCGCATCGCGTCGAGGGATTTCTGGAGCTGGCGCAAGCAACGCGCAGCCAACTCGGCATGCCCGCCGGCGTTTTGGGCAGCAACAGTTGGGTCGTTGGCCCACAGCGCAGCCGCAGCGGCAAGCCGATTCTGGCCAATGATCCTCACCTGGGTTTGGCCCTGCCCTCGGTTTGGTATGAAATGCATCTCTCCGCCGGCGATTTCGAAGTGGCGGGTGTTGCCTTTCCGGGCGCGCCCGGCATCGTGCTGGGCAGCAATCGCGCGATTGCCTGGGGCTTCACCAACGGCATGGTCGATGATCTCGATTTCTATTTCGAGAAACTCAATCCGCAAAATCCGGAGGAATTCTGGAACGGCCAGGCTTGGGAAAAACTGGTGACTCGGCGCGAACGCATCCCCGTGAAAGACGCCGACTCCGTGGAATTCCTGGTGCGCTCGACGCCGCGCGGCCCGCTGGTCAGCGAAATTCTCACCGACGTGCGGTTTGATACGCTGGCACTCGCCATTCGCTGGATCGGCTTCGAAAACTCCGATGAAATGCAGGCTATTCTCGCCCTCAATCGCGCGCGCTCGTGGAGTGAGTTTCAAACCGCGGCGCGCCACTTTGCCGCGCCCTGCCAAAACGTGGTGTATGCCGACACCGCCGGCAACATCGGTTATTGGGCCTGCGGCAGGGTGCCCATCCGCCGCGACGGCAAAGGCTATTTGCCCTACCGCGGCTGGGAAACCGCGGGCGATTGGATTGGCACTATTCCCTTCGAGCACATGCCGCACGCGTTCAATCCGCCGCAGCACTTCATCGCCACCGCCAACAACCGTATGTACGCCCAGCCTTATCCCTACTACCTCTCGGTTGGTTGGGAGCCGGCCAGCCGCATTGAACGCATCACCGAGTTGCTCAACAGCTTTGCGAAGGTTGATACGGCGGTGTTCGTCGAGATGCAACTGGATCAGCTTTCCAAACACGCGCAATACGTACTGCCCAAGCTGTTGGCATTACTGGCGGACACCGCGGCCGCCGACTCCGCTGCGCCGCCAGGCGGCAGCTTGGAACAGGAGGCCTTGTTGCTGCTGCGCGAATGGGATTACGTCGAGCGGGTGGAAAGCGTGGCTGCAGCGATTTTCAACGTGTGGTCGCTGGAGTTCCTGCGCGCCACCATCACCGATGAGCTGGGCGATTCCCTGTTTCAAAGCTACACGCAATGGTCGACCCTGGCGGTGCGCAGCCTCGAACACTTCGTTTCACATCCAGCCTCGCCTTGGTTCGATAGTCGCACGACGGCAGAACGCGAGACCGCCCAGGTGATTGCGCGGCAGTCGCTGCAAACTGCGCTGTCGTTTTTGCAGGAAAAGCTTGGCGGGACCATCGGCGATTGGGAATGGGGCAGGCTGCATCAACTCACCCTCGCGCATGTTTTCGGCCAGCGCCGGCCGCTGAATTATCTCTTCAACGTCGGCCCGCTGCCGGTCGGCGGCTCGGGGAACACGATCAGCAAAGCGGAATACCGCTTCTTCAAGCCTTATGCGGCCGACGTCGGTCCTTCGGTGCGCATGATCGTCGACATGGCGGCGCCGCAGGTGCGGCTGCAGGTGCTGCCGGGCGGCGCCTCGGGACAGCCGCGGAGTCCGCACTATCAAGATCAGGTAAAGCTGTGGCAACAGGGCGAGTACAAGCGCGTTTGGCTCGATCGCAACCGGCTGGAACAAGAAAGCAGCCACGTCTTGGTGTTGCAGCCCGCCGCAGCGGGCAACTGAGGCCGGCGGCGAGGCGGCCGCGCGCGTGATGCTGTCCGGTTCAGTGTTTGTCCCAAAAAGTTCCATTCTCGGCTGAACCGAGTTTTCCAAGGCAACGGCCAAACCGTTGCAGGAACACCCTTATCAAAGAGCCTGCCGCAAAGCATAAAACCGCGCTCTTGAGAGATCAGAAAACCCATGCTGGCCTTTGCCCTGAATGCCTTCGTCGCCGTACTGGTGATTACCGACCCGCTCGGCAATGTTCCGATCTTCGCGAGCCTGCTGAATGACTATCGCCCGGAGCAGCGGCATGCCCTCATTCGCCGCGCCTGCTTGGTCGGCGTGTTGATTCTTACCCTGTTCGCGCTCATGGGCGGTTTCATTCTGAAAATATTCGGCATCACCATCGGCGCGTTTCGCATCGCCGGCGGCCTGATTCTGTTCGGCATTGCCATGAACATGCTGGCGGCGCAGAAGTCGCGCGTGCACTTCACTCCCAGCGAGCAAGTAGAAGCGCAGGTGAAGGAAGACATCTCGATCGTGCCGCTCGCCATCCCGCTCATCAGCGGGCCGGGCGCCATCGCCACGGTGATGACGCTCACCACCCAGGCGCAGAACTTCGCTCACCTCGCCATCATCATTGCAGCGATCCTGTTTGCCGGTGCACTGTCCTATGTGATCTATCACTACGCCGGCGCGCTGCTGTTGAAAATGGGCGAAACCGGCATCAACCTCATGACGCGGCTGCTCGGCTTGATCCTCGCGGTGATGGCGGTGCAATTCGTGATCAACGGCGTGAGAGATTCGTTCCCCGAGGTGTTTGGGAGTTAGTGTCTGTCCGGGAATGTTCCAGCCTCGGCTGAGCCGAGGTATTCAATGCAACGGCCAAGCCGCTGCAGGAACACTTTGTTCAAATGACCGCGATTTCGGACGGACACGAGTCAGGCGGACAGCAGAGGGAGGCTGGCAAAAACACGCTAATCCGGCTCTTCCGGCGCGGCTTTGCGATCGGGCAGCTCCTCGCGGCCGAGAAAGCGGTGCGAGCGTTCGCCGACCAGACTGGCGCGCGCCGCCGCCTCGTCGCCGAATTTGCGTCGCAAATCATCGAGCACACTCGC
Organism: bacterium; assembly: GCA_023150945.1. Lineage (NCBI taxonomy): Bacteria > bacterium. Next base: position 30,826 of record JAKLJX010000014.1, read on the forward strand.
TACTTTGGCGTGCAGGGGCAGGGTGGTGTCATCGAACAACTGCAACTGCTCGCCGCCCACGTTGTTGAGTTGCGACATACCGATGCCGATCAGCCGGATCTTCTTGCCTTGACGATCGAACCGGTGCAGCAGATCGAGCGCGAGGCCGCGCATCACGGCGGCATCGTTGGTGTAGTTTCCCAGCGTCTGGCGCCGGGTAAAAGTGAGAAAGCCCTCCAGCCGGATTTTGAGCGTGAGCACCCGGCCTTTCAGTTGCTCGCGCCGCATGTCGGTGCTCAAATCATCCGCAATCTTCCACAACCTCTTCTCCACCTCCTGCAAATCCGCCTCGTCCTCATCGAATGTGAATTCCTGGCTGATCGACTTGCGCGGCCCCCAGTCCTCCACCGGGCGATGGTCGATGCCGTTCGCCAGCTTCCACAATTGCGCGCCCCACTGGCCGAAGATCCTCGCGAGCTTTTCCTGCGGCGCTTGCGCCACCTGGCCGATGGTCTCGAAGCCGTAGTCGCGCAGGCGCTTCTCGGTTTTGGGCCCCACGCCCCAGAGTTTTGCCACCGCCAGCGGCGCGAGAAATTCCCTCTCCTGGCCGGGCGGACAAATCGTCAAGCCGTCGGGTTTTTGCAAATCAGAGGCGACTTTGGCAATGAACATGTTGCTCGCCATGCCCACGGAAGCGGTCAACCCGGCTTCCTGCTTGATGCGCTGCTTGAGATGCCCGGCGAGCGCTTGCGCGCTGCCGTAGGCATGATGAGTATGCGTGACGTCGAGAAAGGCTTCATCGATGCTGATTTGCAGCAATTGCGGTGAGTAGTCGGAAAGGATGGCCATCACGAGATGGGAGACTTCGGCGTAGCGCTGCGGCCGGCCGGGAACATAGATCGCGTGCGGGCACAGGCGATAAGCGGTGGAAATCGGCATGGCGGAACGGATGCCGTAGGTGCGGGCGAGATAGTTGGCGGTGGCGACCACGCCGCGGCCTCTGCCGCCCTTGGGATCTGCGCCCACCACCAACGGCTTGCCGCGATAAGGCGGGTGATCCAACTCCTCGATCGCGGCATAAAAGGCGTCCATGTCCACGTGCAGAATGAAGCGGGGCGGAGAAGGCTGTGGGCCAGGGGAATTCACGGGTGAGACTCCTGCTCAGCGGTTCACGCTGCCACCCATGCCGGTGCGGCATCAGAGCAGCGGAGCAAGAGTAAAACATTCGGCAGTGAATCGCAAGCGGTTTGAGGTCAAAACTCCGGACTGGCCCACCACTGGCCTTTGTGGTAAACGCCGAACACTTTGCCCGCCAACTGCCAGCCGTCAAACGGCGTGTTGCGCGATTTGGAATAGAACTTGGGCTTGGCCACCAGCCATTGGCCTTGACCCGCGAATGCGCCGGGTGAAGCATCGTGAACACCGCACCCTGCTTTGCCCTCAGTCAAGCGCCGTGGAGAAGATCGTGGCGGAGGCGCGCGGTTCCGCTGACAGAACAACCTGACCGAGGTGTAGCGCCTTGTCAACCTGCCGGCGATGCGAAACCAGCAGCAGGCCTTGATTGGAAATGCTGGTATGCGCCCACAATTCCACGAGCTGCGTGATATTTACTTCTACACGACTGGGATGATCCCCAAGAACTTGAGTCGGATTGCTCCGCCGGGTCATCCTCTGTCTAGCCCAGGTGGAGCATTTCCTGTCAATCTCTCTTGCTCATCTGTTATTCACTTCGTACTGGATTCGCTGAATCCGTCCGCGCCAGTATGGCTTTGCCCCGTCGGGCAGCAACCATTCCACTTCACCATCTAGGGGAACCAACATGCCATCTTGCACTTCATATCCCCAATAGCGACCTTGCCAAGGGGCCGCAACCTGCACCCCATCCACTTCGCGGTATCGACCTTCCGAACGCACTGAACTGATGAGCCCTTGAGCATCGAACTGAAACACCAGCTTGACTGTCGCTGTTCCATCGGTAAGTGTCCCGCTGGCTCGTGCGCCATCAATTGCTTCCCAAACCACACCCTGACTTGGAAGAAGCGCTGTGGGGTACCACGCCGCTTCAGCGAAAAAGCGCATCAACTCGCCATGTGCCAATTCTGGCGTGCTGGGCTGTTTCATCACGGTCAAAAGCCCGAATAGCTTTGCGGTCAGGACACCCTCACCGGCAACATAGGCATCATGGACGTGAACGGTCATTCCCGGCGCCATACCGATGCGAGCATCCCAAACAAAACCTGGACGCTGGATGATGACACGCTGAGTTGAACTGAACGGCTTCCATTGCTCTCCGGCCTCGCTCAGATTGAAGGTGCCGGCGTGTTCAATGCGGACCGCTGCAACCAACGGCTGCCCCTCTTTCAAAACAGTACGGAAATAACGCTGAACCGGCGCAGGCAGTCCCTCCAATTCGCGGGGATCATACGAGGTTGGGGCAATCGGCACACGTGCCGCTGCCATTCGCGCATGCAGGTCGCTCGTATCTGATTGCCAGCGGTTGAGGCCGTAGAGGATTACCGCTACAATAACGAACACCAGAACGACGAGCAAAACTGCAATGACTTTCCACCACATGCCTCATCCTCCCTCTGCCTAATCAAAGATGCTCTTCGGCGCAAGCGGGAATTGTGTTTTTCGTTGATCTCTCTGGCTGTTATACCGAGAAGGGGGTCGCAATTGGGCGGGAACGGCACACTCACAAACCAGTGCAACAGTCACATTCATCAAAACAAAGGCCGGGACAAAACCTCGCCGGCCGCGCAACCGCCTCTCAAAAATCCGGGCTGGCCCACCACTGGCCTTTGTGGTAAACGCCGAACACTTTGCCCGCCAACTGCCAGCCGTCAAACGGCGTGTTGCGCGATTTCGAATAAAACTTCGTTTTGTCCACCACCCATTTTTTTTCGATGGAAAACACCGTGAGATTGGCCGTCTGGCCCGCCTTGATCTCCGCCGGCGGCAGGTTGAGAATCCGGCGTGGCGCGACGGTGACTTTTGCGACCGCCTGGGAGAGCGAGAGCTTCTTGGTCAGCACCAGGCGGCTAATGATCAAGCCCATGGCGGTTTCGAGGCCGATGACGCCGAACGGCGCGGCCGGGTACTCGACGTTTTTCTCTTCGGAGGAATGCGGCGCATGATCCGTCGCAATGGCGTCGATCGTGCCGTCTTGCAAACCGGCGATCACGGCTTCGACGTCGGCAGGGGAGCGCAGCGGCGGATTCATCTTGGTGTTGGTCTCAAAGCCGATCACCGCCTCATGGGAAAGGCTGAAATGATGCGGGGTGACTTCACAAGTGACCTGCACGCCGGCCGCCTTGGCCCGGCGCACCAGCTCAATCGCGCCTTTCGATGAAATATGCGCGATGTGCAAGCGGCCGCCGGTATATTCGGCGATTAAAACGTCGCGCGCCACGATGATGTCTTCCGCGATCGTCGGCAGGCCGGACAGGCCGAGCTTGGTGGCAATCACGCCCTCGTTCATCGCGCCCTTGAGGCACAGGCTTTCATCTTCGGCGTGTTCGATGAGCGGTTTCTGATACATGCCGGCGTATTCCATCACGCGCCGCACCAGTTCCGCAGTGCGCACCGAACAACCATCATCCGAGAACGCCACGGCGCCGGCATCGACCAGCTCGGCGATTTCGGTGGGTTCCTTGCCTTCGCGGCCTTTGGTCGCGGCCGCGATCGGATGCACGTCCACCATCGTTTGCCGGCTTTGCGCGATGATCGATTTGACGATCTCGGCTTTGTCGGTCGCGGGGGAAGTGTTGGGCATCGGACAAACGCCGGTGAAGCCGCCGGCCAGCGCCGCCGCACAACCGGTGAGCACGGTTTCTTCATCTTCACGTCCCGGCTCGCGAAAATGGACGTGCAGGTCAAACCAGCCCGGCGTGAGCACGAGTCCGGCGGCATTGATCATTTCGAAATTGTCGGGCGCTGGAATTTGCGGCGCCACCTGTTTGATCACGCCGTCTTCAATCAGCACGTCGAGCGTTTGGTCGATTCCCGCACCCGGGTCAACGACGCGTGCACCGCGCAGGAGCAGATGCGGGCAGGGCTGTGAGATGATCGATCGGGACATAGGTCAAGACTCATGCAAGATGGTGATTTGATCACGGCCAATGCGGCGTATGGGATTTCTGTTGCTGCGCTTTAAGCAGCGCCGTTGGCAACTTCGAGATCGCCGCCGCTCTTGAGGTACAATACTGCCATGCGCACCGCCACGCCGTTGGTAACCTGGTCGAGAATCACCGAGAATTCACTATCGGCGAGGTCGCTTTCCAATTCCACGCCGCGATTGATCGGCCCGGGGTGCATGATGACCACGTCGCGCTTGGCCGCTTCCAGCCGCCGGCGGGTGACGCCGAAGTAGTTGGCGTATTCGCGAATCGAGGGCAGCAGGCCGCTGGCCTGGCGTTCCAGTTGCAGGCGCAGCACGTTGAGCGCGTCGGCCCAGCGGATGGCGTCATCGACGTTGGTGAAGATTTCGATGTCATTGCCGAAGGCTTCGCGGGGCGCGCGCGGCAGCAGGGTGGCGGGGCCGCACAACGCCACTTTGGCACCCATGGCGCGCAGGCCGTGAATGTTGCTGCGCGCCACCCGGCTGTGCGCCACGTCACCGATGATCGCGACTTTCAAGCCTTCGAGTGTGCCGAATTTGTCGAGCAAGGTCATCATATCGAGCAGCGCCTGCGTCGGGTGCTCGTGCCGTCCGTCGCCGGCGTTGATGACGCCGGCATCGATCATCGTCGCCAAAAAATGCGGCGCGCCCGAAGCGTGATGGCGAATCACAATCATGTCGATCTTCATCGCTTCGAGATTGCGCACGGTGTCGAGCAGCGTTTCGCCTTTCGCCACCGAGGAGCCGGAAGCGCTGAAGCTGACCGAGTCGGCGGAGAGGCGCTTTTCTGCCAGTTCGAAAGAAATGCGGGTGCGGGTGGAATTTTCGAAGAAGAGATTGACGACGGTTTTGCCGCGAAGGGTGGGAACTTTGGGAATGGGACGGCTGAGAACTTCTTTGAAGAATTGCGCGGTTTGTAGAATAAGGGAAATTTCCTCGCGCCGAACACCGGCCAGCCCTAACAAATGTTTCGAAACAATCATGGCAGCACCCTCACTGCAAAATGGCTTCCTGATCGCCTCCGCGGTGAGCTGCGCGCCATGTTGTTGAGATCAGGTCTGTGCTTGTGTAACCTCGACCAAGAGTACACCATCGACTCCATCCACGTTTGCGAGTTGAACTCTGATTTCCTCTCCCGGCGTCGTCACGATCTCCTTGCCGACAAAATCCGGCCGGATGGGCAACTCGCGATGGCCGCGGTCGATCATCACCGCCAACCGGATCTTCGCCGGCCGGCCGAAATCCATCAGCGCATCCATTGCCGCGCGGATGGTGCGGCCGGTGTAGATCACGTCGTCCACCAGAATGACGACTTTGCCGTCGAGATCGAAGGGAATGTCGGTGGCCTGGATGCGCGGCTGTTTCATGCGGCTGAGCAAGGCCTGCTGCCGGTAGGCAAGGTCATCCCGGTAAAGGGTGACGTCCAGCGAGCCGAGCGGCAGTTTGCGGCCTTCGAAACTCTCGATCTTTTCGAGCAAGCGCTCGGCCAGTTGCACGCCGCGCGTGCGGATGCCGACCACCACCAGGTTGTCAACGCCGCGGTTGGACTCGAGGATCTCATGCGCCAGGCGGGAGAGCGTACGGTTCAACCCGATGGCATCCATGATTTCCCCTTTGATCTTGATGTGCGGTGCGGTCGCGGGCATAGGCAAGCTTCGGTTTGGTCGGCAGCGCTCAGGCGTTTGCTTTGGGCATAAAAAAAGCCTCTCCGATCACCTCAGGCGTTGGCAACGATTGAGAGATTGGACCAAGGCTTCATACGCGATTTCATCGTGACCGATGATACAATATTTTTGCCCACCAGTCAAGGGGATTTTCGCGCGGATTTTGCCGCCGTAGCCGGCTTTGGTTTCAGTCGGCGCAATGCTTGCCGCAGCGGCATCTGCAACGGCTCAGAAAAAAGTAAACTCTCCGCACCGCGCGAAATTTCTACCTTCCCGCCAGCGGCCCGGCGGCTGCAATTTGCGGCGTGACTTCAGCCGCGAACTGCTCGAAGTTCTTGTGAAAAAGGCCGGCGAGATGGCGGGCCTTGTCATCGTAGGCATTACCGTCCGCCCAGGTGTTACGCGGCTGCAGCACCTCGGTGGGCACTTCGGGACAGGAAGCGGGAATTTGCAGACCAAAAATCGGATCCGGTTCGGTGGGCACTGGCGCCAGCCGGCCGTCGAGCGCCGCCGACACCATCGCGCGCGTGTAGGCAATCTTCATGCGCGTGCCGGTGCCAAACGGCCCGCCGGTCCAGCCGGTGTTCACCAGCCAGCAATTGACCTGGTGTTTCGCGATTTTCTCGCCCAGCATTTTGGCATACACCGTCGGGTGCAGCGCCATGAAGGGTGCGCCGAAACAGGTGCTGAACGTCGCCTGCGGTTCCTTGCCAAGGCCTTTCTCGGTGCCCGCCACTTTGGCGGTGTAGCCGGAAAGAAAATGATACATGGCCTGTTCCGACGTCAACTTCGCGATGGGCGGCATGACGCCGAAGGCATCGGCGGTCAGCATGATGATGTTGCGGGGATGGCCGCCCATGCCGCTGGGTTCATGATTGGGAATGTAGCCGATGGGATAAGCGCCGCGCGTGTTTTCGGTCAACGAGGCGTCGTTCAAATCGAGGCGGCGGGTGTGCGGCTCGAAGGTGACGTTTTCGAGAATCGTGCCGAAACGCCGCGTGGTTTCATAAATTTCCGGCTCGGCCTCTTCCGACAGGCGGATGACCTTGGCGTAGCAGCCTCCTTCGAAATTGAAGACGCCGGCGTGGCTCCAGCCGTGCTCATCATCGCCGATCAGCCGGCGGTTCGGATCTGCCGACAGCGTGGTTTTGCCGGTGCCGGAGAGCCCGAAAAACAGTGCCGTGTCGCCGTTGCGGCCGATGTTGGCCGAGCAGTGCATGGAAAGCACTTCCTTCAACGGCAAGATGTAGTTGAGAATGGTAAAAATCGATTTCTTGATTTCGCCGGCATAGCTGGTGCCGCCGATCACCACCACCCGTTGGGCAAAATTCACGATGATGAACACTTCGGAATTGGTACCGTCCACTTCTGGAATGGCGTGAAAGCGCGGGGCATTGATGACGGTGAATTCCGGCTGGTGGGTTGCCAGCTCCTCCACTTGCGCGCGCACGAACAAATTGCGGGCAAACAGGCTGTGCCAGGCGGTTTCAGTGATGATGCGAATGGGCAGGCGATAATGGGGATCGGCGCCACCGAAGCAGTCCTGAATGAAAAGATCCTTGCCCTGCAAGTAGGAGCACATGCGCCGGTAGAGGCCCTCGAACCGTTCGGGATCGAAAGAGCGATTTACTTTGCCCCACCAGATGTTCTTCTCGCTCGAGGGTTCCTTCACGATGTACTTGTCATTCGGCGAGCGGCCGGTGTGATGGCCGGTGCGCGCGACAAATGGCCCGAGATGGGCAACCACCCCCTCGCGCCGCAAAATTGCCTCTTCATACAATGCCGCGGTCGTCAAATTCCAATACTCATGATTGGCATGATGAATGCCGTGCATTTCCAGGCCATGCACGCTGCGGTAGGGATCGGTGGCAGACATGGGAATCTCCTCACTGGGTTGTTAAGCTGATGGGGAAGGCTCAAGAGGGCAACATGATATTCATTTTATCACAGAAAGGAAAGCACATTTTCTTCGCAAGGGCACGGCGGCGTCCGGCAGGCAGCCTGCCCGCCAGTAAAATTGTGCTTGTGAAAAAACCGCTGCCGCCGGATATTGCCGTCCAGGAGGTGCAGTCATGATCGTGTCTCGTCTGTGGCTCTGGCTGTTGCTGCTGTGGGCCTTCGCCCTCGCGGCGCAGGAACAAACAGAGAAACCCAAGCGTCCCCGGCCGGTGGCGCAAGCGCCCACTTGAAGCGGCTGACCCGGCGAGGGTGCACCGCTCCGTGGGAGCGGCCTGGAATCGCAATGGACTTTTTCCGCGCGTTACGTCGACACCGAACTGGCGCGGCCGCGCTGGCGAATCACCGGCAACTGCCGCGTGCGGCACAATCTGCAAATCGGCGTCGAAGTGAATCCGGCAGCGGAAGAATTGACGCCGCTGCTGACGTGGTACTGGCTTACCGAAACGCACCGCCGCCCGGCGCTGTTTCTGGGCACCAGCTCGGATCGCATCGGCTCGCCGGCAGGCAAGCAGAGTTACTATCTCACAGCCGCCAAGCAGCTCCCGCGCACGCCGCTCGCGGTTTACGCGAGTGTGAATTATTCGGAATGGGAGGGCGGATTCAACTTTCCGGTGGGCGCACACGCCGCTTTGCCGTTCAACCTCGCACTGCAGCCGATGTACGACGGCCGGCGCTCACATCTCATGCTGGTCTATGAGCATCGCCGCTTCACTGTGTCAACGCTATGTGTGTGGTTCGAACGGATCGGCATGGCGTTGGCGGTGGGCCTCTAACCGCCGCCAGCCTGGTTCCCGGCAAAAATGTGAATAGAAAAACCCAACAGAGGGAAAGCCCGCCTCTGTTGGGTTGCTACTGCCAATTGGTGATTTCTGATCCGGCCGCGTTCAGCAACAGTGGGCTGCGCTGCGCACCAGTGCCAGCCGGCCCTGCCTCATACCTTCAGCACCCTCAACAGTTCGGTCACCATTTGTTTGGCGTCGCCGAACAGCATCATGGTCTTCTGATCGTAGAACAACTCGTTGTCTTCGCCGGCAAAGCCGGATCCCAGGCTGCGCTTGACGATCATCACCGTGCGGGCCTGATCGACGTTGAGGATCGGCATGCCGTAGAGCGGGCTGTCTTTCTTGGTGCGCGCCGCCGGGTTGATGACATCGTTGGCGCCGATCACCAGGGCGACATCGGTGTTCTGAAAATCATCGTTGATCTGTTCCATTTCCAGCAGCAGATCATAGGGCACGTTGGCTTCCGCCAGCAGCACGTTCATGTGGCCCGGCATGCGGCCGGCCACCGGGTGGATGGCATAGCGCACCGTGACCCCGCGTTCCATTAAGATCTTCGCCATCTCATGCAGGACATGCTGCGCCTGCGCCACCGCCAGGCCATAGCCCGGCACGATGATGACCGATTGCGCGCTGTCGAAAATCATGGCGGCATCCTCCGCGGTATAGCGCACCACGGTGCGCTTTTCCGTCTGGGTGGCCGTGGCTTGATAATCCGCGCCGACGCCGGCAAACAGCACGTTGCCCAGCGAGCGGTTCATCGCCTTGCACATGATGTCGGTCAAAATGATGCCGGAGGTGCCCACCAGCGTGCCGCTGATGATCAGCACGTCGTTGGAAAGAATGAAGCCGGTCATCGCGCCGGCGAGACCGGAGTAGGAATTCATCAACGAGATCACCACCGGCATGTCGGCACCGCCGATCGGAATAACGCTGGTGACGCCCAGCACGACAGAAATGGCGATGATGGCAATCAGGGTGTAATTGCGCGACGGATCCTGCACGAACAGCGCGCCCAGCACTACCACCGCCAGCAGCATGGCGGCGTTGATCTGTTTCTGCATCGGATACAGAATCGGCGCGCTGCGCATGAGGCCCTGCAGCTTGGCGGCCGCGACCATGCTGCCCACGAAAGTCACCGCGCCGATCAGCAGGCCGAGCACGGTGGTCACCAGTACGTCGTAGCTGGCGGCGCCCACAGCTTCACCCATGCGCAAATATTCAGCATAGGCCACCAGGGTCGAAGCGCCGCCGCCGAAGCCGTTCAGCACGCCCACCATCTGCGGCATGGCGGTCATTTGCACGCGCAGCGCGAGCCAGAGGCCGATGGCCGCGCCAATCAGCAACCCGGCGAGAATATAGGTGAAGTCGATGATCTTTTGATCCGTCAACGTCACCACGATGGCGATCAACATGCCGAGCGCGCCGTACAGGTTGCCGCGGCGCGCGGTCTTCGGCGAGCTGAGCAGTTTCAATCCCAAAATGAACAGAACCGAGGCCACCAAATAGCTGAGCTTGACGATCACATTCATATTCTATTCGCCCTCACGTTAGTCTGCGCGCTTCGGTTGGTCTTTTTTGAACATCTTCAGCATGCGGTCGGTCACCAGAAAACCGCCGACGACGTTGATGGCCGCCATGATCACGGCAAACATGCCCAGGAAGACGCTCAGTCCGCCATGGCCTTCGCCGGCCGCGATCAACGAGCCCACCAGCGTGATGCCGGAAATGGCGTTGGAGCCTGACATCAGCGGCGTGTGCAGCAACGGCGGCACTTTGCTGATCACCTCCACGCCCACGAACGTGGCGAGCACGAAAACATAAATCGAAACAATCAGGGTTTCACTCATCTTTTGCTTCCTCCGCTGGTCACCGCCTGTTTCACCTGCTCGTTGACGATGGCGCCCTGATGGGTGAGGCATGCGCCCTGGGTAATCTCGTCTTGGAAATTGAGCGTGCCATCGGCCGCCTGATAGAGATGCAGGAAGAGATTCGTAATGTTCTTGGCGTACATCTGACTGGCGTGCACCGGCACCGTTGCCGCGAGATTGACGGTGCCGAAGATCGTCACACCGTTTTGCACCACCGTTTCCCGCGGCCGGGTGAGCGTGCAATTGCCGCCCTGTCCTGCGGCGAGATCGATGATCACACTGCCCGGACGCATGCGTTTGACCATCTCGTCGGTGAGCAGCAGCGGCGCGCGCTTGCCAAACACCTGCGCCGTCGTGATGACGGCATCGACTTTGGGCAGCCGCGCGGCAATCGCTTCGCGCTCTTGGCGCAGAAACTCCTCCGACTGTTCCCTGGCATAGCCGCCCGCGGTTTCGACATCCTTGGGCACTTCCATTTCAACAAAATGGGCGCCCAAGCTCATGACTTGTTCCTTCACCGCCGGCCGCGGATCAAAGGCTTCGACCTTTGCGCCCAAGCGCCGCGCCGTGGCAATCGCCTGCAGGCCGGCCACGCCCGCGCCCAAAATCAACACCGTCGCCGGCGGGATGGTGCCCGCCGCCGTCATCAACAACGGGAAGAACTTGCCGAGATGGTGCGCCGCGATCAGCACGGCTTTGTAGCCCGCCACCGTTGCCATCGAGCTCAACGCATCCATGCTCTGCGCCCGCGTGATGCGCGGAATGTATTCCATGGCAAAGCTCGTCACGCCGCGCTCGGCGAGCAGCGCGATGGTTGCAGGCTGCGTGAGCGGATCCAGGAACGCGATCAAGGCCGCGCCCTTGGCCATCAGCTCAACTTCATGCTTGCCGGCCTCCGGATGCTTTTGCGGCGGCTGCACCTTGAGAATCACCTGGCTGGCGCGATACAACTCCACCGCGCCCGCCACGATGGTCGCGCCGGCGGCCTGGAACTGATCATCCGAAAACGAGGCCGCGACACCGGCGCCGGCCTCGACCAAAACTTCATGCTGCTTCTTTTTCAGTGGTCCGATCAGGGCGGGGATCAGCGCAACGCGGGTCTCGCTTGCATAAACCTCTTTGGGGATTCCGATCTTCAAATCACTTTCCTCCTTGCTGGCATCTGGCAAAGCCGGGGTGGCCGCGGCGGCAGGCAGAAATTGCCGGCCGGGCGCAACGCGCTTTGCGGTTCACATGTGGTTCAAGATTTATCTCGACGATTTTGATGCGCAACAGCCAAGGTGCGCTGGTCGGGCGCGGGCGCCACGGCGTGCCGTCCACTGCCCGGCGGCTCATTGCGTGACCCCTGCCGAATCCTCCTCTCCTCTCAGGCTGCGTGATTTTCCACACCGGCATAAAAACAAGCCTGGCAGGCAGCTTTCACCGCGCGGTGCAAGAGATCAGACGCAGCGGCACAAGCGATCGAGATGGAGAGATGCCGTTGAAAAGACCCCTTCGCGCAGGCGTGAAGTTAGTGGAGGAGGGAGGATTTTGGCATCGTTCTCATGAGGTCGTTCCGACAAAATGAACAAACCCGCCCGGGGGGTGGCGGGTGGGTTTGCAGGCCGGAGCGCGGCACACCGAGTTCCGGCAGGCCATGGTTGTCAAATTGGTCGCGACTACTTCTTCAAATAATCCGCCAGGAAGGCAATGGTTTTCTCCCACGCGTCGGCGGCGTCTTTCTCGCTGTAATTGTCCTTGTTGTTCTCATTCATGAACGCATGGCCCGCCCGAGGATACACGTGAATACTCACCTCTTTGCCGAGCCGATTGCACTCCTTTTCGAAGACGCGCACGGTTTTGACGGGAATGCCCTTGTCTTTGCCGCCGAAGATGCCGAGCACAGGCGCATTGATCTGCGCAATCAGCTCTTCATCGGTAATCAAGCGGCCATAGAAGACGACACAGGCGGCCAGGTCGGGGATGCGGGCTGCAGCTTGGAGGGAATAACTGCCACCCATGCACCAGCCGAGGGTGGCAATGCGGGTACGTTCGACGTCCGGGCGGGTACTGAGATAGTTGAAGGCAGCCTGGAGGTCACGTAGGGCGCGGTCTTCCGGCAGACCACGGCTCAACTCGTGCGCCATCTCCGGCGATTCGGCGATAGCACCACGATAGAGATCAATGGCCAGCGTGAGATAGCCCTGCTGCGCGAGTTTCCTCGCGTTTGCCTCCACCCAATTGTTCAAACCCCACCATTCATGAATGACAATCACCGCGGGAAACGGGCCCTGGCCTTCCGGCAGGGTCACCACCGCCTGCACGGTGTCCGCTCCGCTTTTGTACGAAACGCGTTGCATCTCCACTGCCGTGTTGGCGCGGTGGTAAACCAGCGCCGCCGAGGTCAGCGTGACGAGCGTCGCCAGCGCAACACCAGAAGCTCTCATCTCTCCCTCATGCACCGTAAGGAATTCATGAACACCTCCCCGGGGGATGACGCGGAGCTAGTCCACCATTTTCTTGAAAGCCAGGATGCGGGCCTGCTTGTGCTCGATAGGCCGCACACGGCTGGGCTGCGCCTCCTGCGCCTCCGGTTGGGTTTCCTCGGGTGCAGCGGCGGCCGGCGGCGGTATGACTTTTTCGAGGCGCACGGGCGTGCCGCCCATGGTGAATTCGGCTCCCCGTATCTGATCGTCGTCAATCGTCCATGTGACGACTTTCATGGGCAATGCCAGGATGAACAGCGTCACCTGCCACCAGTTGCGTTTGCTGTCGGGATTGATGTCCTCCACCCGCGCAAAGAACGCTGGTTTGTGATCGATATGCACCAGCACCAGATCCTGGGGGACGATGGCGACAGGTTTTCGGGGCATTCAGTTCTCCATAAATTCCCGTTGACGGCGGAAAAGATAACCACAAACCGCGCGAATGTCAAAGAAAATTTCCGCCGCCGGATTCCGGCGGGCTGTGAGGGAAACACGTGTTCCACCTCGCGCAGCGGCTCAAATCCAGCACGGCCCAGGCCTTTGCGGCACCCCCTAACGAAACTTTGGCGCTGGCCGGCTCAAGATGAACGCGTGCGGTTGCAGGGGGAAGAATTGATGACCGGCGCAATTCGGCCATCGTGGCCGTGAGGCGGTGGGAAATACTGCGTGTGGGAATCTTGTTGCACCCGGATTATTCACGAATTCTCGCCGTGAGGACGGCAAGTTCGCGAAGTACTGCAGAATAAGACTAAAGCCGCACAGAAACTCAGTTTGAAACAGCTATGTCCGGTGCTGCCAGCTATCCTGAAGGTTCTCTTTCTTTGCGATCTTTGCGACTTTCCGGTTCTCACGAATTCAGGTGCCCAGGTCAGCACGATAGGGCGCCAGCGCTGCCAGCAGTTCCTCCGGAACGCCGATCGGCTGAAAACTCCGGCGGTTGATGGCTACGACGATTTCGTAGCCTTCGGCCGTGATTTCACCGCCGAGGTTGCGAACGCAGAACTCGAAACGGAGGGAAGTGCGGCCAACCCGCCCGACCCAGGTCTCGACTGCGAGCAAGTCATCGAGCAGGGCCGGGCGGTGAAACTCGAAATGCAGTTGGACCCGCGGCAGCCAGAAATCAAAGCGGTCAAACAGGATGGAATAAGGCAGGCCAATCGCACGAAAGAACTCGGTTTCGGCGATCTCGAAAAAGCGAACATACGCGCCGTAGCAGATGATGCCGGCCTGATCGATATCGCCCCAGCGCACGAATTCTTGCACGCGAAAACGCCCGTGCTGCCGTGGCGTATCCGGAACTTGCTGCGGGTTGTGGGCGCTCAGATTCATGGTTGCTGGTGCGCGCGCAAAGCAGGTCAGCTCGACGCTTTGATCATGGCGTCGACTTGGCGCGCAACCTGCGCGTTATGCGTGAACGTCAACTTCCCGTAATTCACCAAATCGACGATGGTGCCGATGAAACAAAGTCCGGCGGTGAAAATGTAAAGCAAGCCCATGCCGATGTGACCGAGAATGAAGCGTTGGACGCCGGCAATGCCCACAAAACCGAGCAGCGTGGTCAGCAAAATGAGCTGGGGATCCTTCCGGCGCGCGCGATACATCGCGGCGAATTGTTGGGCCGGCCTTTCCTCCCAATCTTTCAACAAGCCCTGCACATACACCATTTCCTCGCCGTCAAGCTCAGGCAGCAACTGCATGACACTGGCCATGTTCCTCCTCCGTTTTGAGTTTATGAGTTGTGGCTGAATCGCGGTACCCGAAAAAAGTCGTACAGCAAGCGCAGCACCCGGCCAAGCAGAATGAGCACTGCCGCCGGCCCGAGCGGATGAGCCGCCAACGCGCTGCTCCACTCGCCGCGCAGGAAGAAAGAAATCGAATGCCCCAAGCCGCATCCCGGGCAGGCGTCGATTCCCAAAAGATGAAAAAGGCACAGGCTCGCGCCGTTGTCATTGGGATCAAGGCAGGCGAGGGCAAGCAATCCCCCCAGCCAGACGCAGGCTTCACCGGGGAAACGCCGTAACGAGTTGCAATGGCGCATGCGGCTCACCGCCAAGCAAAGGTAACAGACCGCTTGTTATATTTTTCAGGGTTACCCGGTACTAGCGCACCAGCAAGAGCTTCTTCACTTGCACGAATGCGCCGGCCTGCAGTTTGTAAAAATAAATGCCCGTGGGCAGCAGCCGGCCGGCTTGGTCACGGCCATCCCACTGCACACGGTGGTGGCCAGGCAAGCGCGAGCCGCTGGCCAGCACTTTTACTTGCTGGCCGAGGGCGTTATAGATCGCCAGTTGCATGCCGCCGGTGAAACCGGCAGGCAGGGCAAACGCAATTGCAGTTTTCTGCTGCACGGGATTGGGTTGATTCTGGTCCAGCACGAAAACTGCAGGCAGAGCCGGCGCGGCGTGACTGATGCCGGTGGCGCGGCCGACGCGAAAAGTAAAATACTCTCCCTCACTCGCGGCACGCGGGGCATGGCCGACACGGCCGCTGTCATCCGCAGCGGAAATGAAATAATAGACCGTCAGATCACTGCCCAAATTCGGGACGAAGGCATGGTATTCGTTCTCATTGCCGGTGGGAGTCAGGGCCGCGCTTGCAAAGGGCGGCACGCCGGTGGTGTTGTAATGCAACTGAAACGAGTTTTCCGCGAGCGCCACCGGCTGCGTGAGCACGATCGGGGGCAGCACGCGCGCGATGATCTCGAAGGGGCCCGGGCTGCTTGCGGGGTCAGGCAGAGGTTGGTGCGCGATCACCGGTTCCTCGCCGGCGACATACGTCATGAAGAGATTGGGTCCGCGATTCTCCCGAATGAGCTGATCAATCTCAGTCGTGTCCGGATGGAATTGCGTGCCCACCTCCGGCGTCAGGGCGAAGATCTTGGGCTTGAGCGTCTGCTCCCCATAGAGCCAGTCATCTGAATCGCCATTCACAAAGTAGCCGACGGTCTCGATGCCGAGGCCGGGCAGATATTCATTGTATGCGATATTGCTGTCAGCAAGTGCGACGAAGCTGTTGTGATCCGGCGTTTTTTCCACCGCATAGCCCCAGGGATAGATCATGAGCCGGCCATAGGAATGGTAGGAGAGCGAAGTCCGAAACCGGCGCGTGAGCACGAAATCGCGCAGGGCCGCGGTCTCCGGCTCGGAAAAGGGCGCGGTGCCGCGATACGTGCTGCTGCCGGGATTCGGGCTCGAGCCGATATTGTCGTGACCCCAATTGTATCCATAATTGCGATTCAAATCGATGCCGAAGCTGCCGTTGTCGTTGCGGCGGCGGTTCTTGCGCCACCAAAGATCATTGTTGAATACATATTCCAAGCCGTCGGGATTGACGATCGGGATCAGCCAGATTTGGCGATTGTTCACCAGGTAGGTGAGAGAGGGATCCTGGCCGTAGCCCGCGAGCAGCAGGTTCATGTAGTCGAGCACGATGGCGGGCGTGATGATTTCGCGGGCGTGATGCAATCCCATGATCAACACTTCCGGTTCATCTTCATCGCGCTGGACATGGTCGGAAATTTTCACCGCCCAAATGTCGCGCTCGGCCGCGTTTTGGGTCTTCTCCCAACTGTCGCCAATGTCGATCAATTGCACCAGCTCCGGGTGGCTGGCCTGCGCAATCTGCAATTCGACGAGTGTGCGTTCATAGTCGAAGAAATGGTCGAGGTAATCGCTCGCGCGCAACGCCTGGGCGTGGGCTTCGAGATTGGCAATTCTGACTTCGTGAGCGATACCGAGCCGCGCGATTTCCTCCAGTTCCGCCGGACTGACAATGAGATCGCACGTTCCACTGGCGGGATCCACCTCTGCCAAATCATAGCCGGCGCCCAGCAGTTGCTGCAGCTTTGCCGGCGGCAGCGCGTGCAGGTGGAGGCTCACCAGTTGCCGTGGCGGCCCGGCGAATTGTTGCGCGGCCAACTCGGCGGCACTGCCAAACAGCAAAAGGGCGGGCAGACTAAACAGGAGGAAATATCGCATGCCGGCATTCCTGGCAAGGTAAAAAGCGGGAGGTAATTTGCGGAAAATTGTTTGCATCTCGGCTGCGGGAGGCTTATTATTAGCGCGTTCTGCGCGCCGGTGTTGCGTTGGCCGTTCCCTTGATCGTTTCGATGGCAGCGCGCGCTGCTTCGCGCACGAGTTCATTGGCATCATCTTTGGCTTTATAAAGTGCCGGCAGGCCTTTGGGGTCTTTGAGTTGACCCAGGGCTTCCGCAGCTTGCAGGCGCAGCTTCCAGTTGCTGTCACGGCTGGCTTCGATGATAAAAGGCAGGGCGCGTTCATCACCGGTCAATCCCAGTGTCACGATCGCCAAGCCGCGGGTGAAAGTGTCTTCGATATCGGCATGCTGCAGGGCGAGATCGTGGCCGCGGGCGTTGCCGCGCCGTGCCAATACCATTCCGGCGAGCAGGCGGGCGGACAGCGATTTGGATTGATCCGCGAGCATTTGCTCAATCCGCGGCATGAGTTGATGCCACAGGCCGCGGTTCACGCCGCCGATTTCCGCGAGCGATACGCCGGCGTTGCCGCGCACTTCCGGGAGTTCACGATTGTCGGACAGACGGCTCAGCAATGCCTCAGCCACTTCTTCACGCGGGAAGGCCGCCATGGCGCGCGCCACTGCCGCGCGCACGGCGTCATCGCCGTCTCGCAGCTTTTTGAGCAGCGGCAGCAGCGCTTCACTGTCGGCCAGTTGCGCCAGCACTCGGATGCTGGCCTGCTGCACGCCGGCGGCGGGATCATGCTCGATCAATTCCACCAGAAATTCCGTATCGATGATGGCATTGAGCTCGCCGAGCAATCCGACCATTTGCGCGCGCATGTAGTCATCGGCCTCGGCGCGAATTTCGTCGGGCAGAACTTCGCACATCGCCTCCGGCATGGCCAGCATGCTGGCGCGCATCGCGGGCGCGCGCGGGTTGCCGGTGCGGGAATAGCAGCGCCACAGCAGCAAAGTGGCGCGCGGGTCATCCGGGTTGCGCGAGAGGAACCCCTCTAGCAGCGTGATGGCGCGGCCGAGCGGGTCGGCAAATTCCGCGGTAACGGAAGGCTGAGATTGGCGTGAGCGCTGATAGAGTTGACTGGCTTCGTCGTATGGGCCATCCGAGCAAGCCGCCAGTACGAGCAGGATCATCGGAGGGAGATAGCGCCGCAGAAAATCCATGTCAAAATGCTTTCTTCAATCGTTCGCAATGGTCAATACTTAGCCTGTCGGAAGCGAGGTCGGGCATTTTCGGCCGGCGTTCTGATTCGGCGGAGCACTCGCGAGAGTGCGTGAGCAGTGGTTTGCGCGGTGATACACGCATTCGCGTTCGTCTGCTGGCGGCTCATCCTCAGTGAAGCGATCGAATATAGATGAAGGGCCGCCAAGAAGCAAGCGAGAAATCCCCTGCCGCCGGTGCTTGAACAATTTGTAAACTGTTTTGCGTTTTGTGAACCCCCAGCCGCTTGCCATTCCCGGGCAGGAAGCGCGCAGCGGCGAGTGCGGCACTCCCGCGGCACCGGGAGACGCATTCACTCAACTGGTTTACCAACTTGAGGGTCGTTATGAAAAAATTGACAACTTTCAGTCTCCTGCTGGCCGGCCTGGGATGGCTGGCTGCTCCGGCTGCCGAGGCGCAGGAGACCGAAATCGTGACGCTGTATCTCGCCTACACCAGCAGCACCGTCGGCTACGTTGATCCCTGTGGGTGAAGCGGCAGCAGGCGTGGCGGTCTGGCCAAGCGCATGACGTTGTTGGACAGTTTGCGTTCCAAACATCCGGATTTGATTGTGCTCGACGGCGGCAACTTCGGGGAAGCCGTGACCGGGCCCTCCGCGTGGAAGGCCGGCGAGCAGCTCAAACTCCTGAAGCAAGTCGGATATGATGCCGTTTGTCTGGGGCAGAACGACCTCACCGCTGCTTTGGCGGAGGCGGCAAAACAAGCGAAGGCACAGGACCTGTTGTTCAGCAGCCTGGTGCCCAGCAAGACCAAAATGACGCTGCCGCCGGCAAAGATCATTGCGCGCACGGGTTACAAACTCGGCGTGCTCAGCCTGGTCTCACCGGGATTCAACCGCGAAGCCAACGGCAGCGCCCCGCCATACGACGTCGAAGCGTTTCTCAGCGAGCAGCTCAAGGCTTGGGCGGCTCAAAAGATCGACTTCACTGCCGTCGTTTTTCTCGGCCCGGAAGAAGAACTGTTGGCGATCGGCAGAAAGCATCCCGAGGTCGATGTCTGGCTGTTGACGCAGGGCCGGCATCAGCCGATCCGGCTGATCGAGAATCTCGGAGACGCCCTGGTGGTCAGCGGCGGTGATCGCGGCCGCGAAGTGGGTTTCATCAAGGTGGAAAAGCTGAAGAGCGGCGAACGCAGTGCCGCCAGTTTTCAGCAGCTCATTTTGAACGACCGCATTGCGGATTCACCGAAAGCCGCGCCGCTGCTGGAAAGCTATCGTGCCGCGGGCCGGCCCGCCCAATCAGCACCCGCCCCCAGCAGCCCGCCACCGCCGGGCGGAAATGGAGCAGCTTCCCTAAACCCTTTCGTGGGCAGCCAGGCTTGCCAGGAATGCCATAAGGCCATTTTCGGCAAGTGGAAAGAATCAGCCCATGCCCACGCGTTTGAAACGCTCGTCGCCAAGAACGAGCAGCACAACGCGCAATGCCTGAGCTGCCATACTGTAGGTTATCGGGAAGAATCGGGCTATACCGCCACCGCGGCCACTGCGCATCTGAATGATGTCGGCTGCGAGTCATGCCACGGCCGCGGCGGTTTTCACGTGCGCACCCAGGGCCGCGTGGTCAATTTCGCCACGACCACACCGGCGACTTGTGTGCGCTGCCACACGGCAGAGTGGTCTCCCCGCTTTGTGTTCGCCGAGTACGTTCAGCGAGTTCATTGAGACGATCGCGCGTTTCTGGCGGCGCCCTGCTTGCGTGAGAGAAGTCCGTGCCGGACCCGCCGGCCGCTTTTGCGCACAGCCGGGCGCCGGACAGGCACAGCACGCGGTGCGCCTGCTTTTTTTGAAAATGTCAAAGCCTCGGCAGAGCCGCGGCTGAACATTTTCAAAGGGACTCGCGTCAGCTCGCTCACGACTGGGCCATGGGATACTGGAGGTTGGATCCAGAAGAAGCATTTTGAAGCCGCGGATCGGCCGCGGCTGAAGATTGTTTGAACAGACACGAATTGGCAGATTTGAATTTCTTGCCGCAATGCGTTGCCCATCATGTTGCCTCTTGTATTTTTCCCCAACGCTACTAAATTCCACCTTCATTGTTTTGCATGCCGGCGGCAGCGTACTTCCTGTTGCCCTGCCGGTGCCGGGCTTCCGCTGCGGCGAGGCGATGGCGGCCTCGCGACGCGGGCGGCGAAGCGCGTGCACCCCGCAACCCGTACCGTAACATTTTCGAGGTTTGGCCGTGACTGAGCAGGACTTTTTTCGCATCATCGCCGAAGAAGAGAACATCCGCGCGGAACAAGTGCAAGCCACCGTGGCTTTGCTCGACGATGAAAACACCGTTCCCTTCATCGCCCGCTACCGCAAGGAAGTGACCGGGGGGCTGGACGAGATCAAGATCATCGCGATCCAGGATCGCATGCGCTACCTGCGCCTGTTGGCAGAACGCAAGCAGACCGTGCTCAAATCGATCACGGAACAGGGCAAACTCACCGACGAGCTGGCTGCAAAAATCTCGGCCGCCATGAAGCTGCAGGAGGTCGAAGATCTTTATCTGCCCTACAAGCCCAAGAAACGCACCCGCGCCACCGTGGCCAGGGAAAAAGGCCTCGAACCGCTGGCGCAACGCATGTGGGAGCAGCAGGACACGGCCGGCGACCCCGAGCAAGTCGCGCTGGCGTTCGTCAGCGAGGACAAGGGCGTCAACAGCGTCAAAGAGGCGCTGGCGGGCGCCTGCGACATCATCGCGGAATGGGTGAGCGACGATGCCGACGTGCGCAAGCTCACCCGCGAGCTGACCTGGGATCACGCCAGCCTGCACGCCGAAGCGCGCGATCCGGAAAATCTCGATGTGTATGAGATGTACAAGGACTATCGCGATCCACTGAAGAAAGTCGTGCCGCACCGCACGCTCGCCATCAATCGCGGCGAACGCGAAGGCTTCTTGAAAGTGGCGATCGAGGCACCGGTGCCGGAAATTCTGGCGGATTTGGAAAAGCGTTTCCTCACCAATCCGGCCTGCATCTTCACGGATTACAATCGCGCCGCGATCAAGGACTCCTATGAACGGCTGGTGGCTCCGGCCATCGAGCGCGAGCTGCGCAACCGCCTTTCCGAAGTCGCGGACGAACACGCCATCAACATCTTTGCAGCGAACCTGCGCAACTTGCTGATGCAGCCGCCCACCCACGGCCACATCATCATGGGCATCGACCCGGGCTATCGCACCGGCTGCAAGGTTGCCGTGATCGACAGAACCGGCAAGTATCTGGCTGGCGAGACGATCTATCCGCACGAGCCGCAAAAGCGCTGGGATTATTCCAAACAGCAATTGCTCGAGCTGGCGCGCCAGCATCAGGTCAGCATCATCGCCATCGGCAACGGCACCGCCAGCCGCGAGACCGAGCAACTGGTGGCGGAGCTGATCAAAGATGCGGCCAGCGGCGAAAATCCGCTGGACCTGCGCTACACCATCGTGAGCGAAGCGGGCGCCTCGGTTTATTCCGCCTCCGAGCTGGCGCGGCAGGAACTGCCCGATCTCGAGGCGGCGCAGCGCGGCAACGTTTCCATCGCGCGGCGGCTGCTCGATCCGCTGTCCGAGCTGGTCAAGATCGATCCCAAATCCATCGGCGTGGGCTTGTATCAGCACGATGTCAACCAAACCCGGCTGGCGGAGTCGCTCGATCGGGTGGTGGAGTCATGTGTGAATGCCGTGGGCGTGGATTTGAACACGGCCTCGGCGGCGCTGCTGCATTACGTCGCCGGTATCACGCGCAGCGTCGCGGATAATCTCGTCGCCTTTCGCAACGAGAAAGGGCATTTCACCTCGCGCCAACAACTGCTCGAAGTCAAGGGCATCGGCCCCAAGGCTTTCACGCAGTGCGCCGGCTTTTTGCGCATTCCCAATGCCGATACGTTTTTCGACTCGACCGCGGTCCATCCCGAATCGTATGAAGCGGCGGAACGATTTCTGACGATTCTGGAGCTCACGCCCGAGATGGTGCGCACGCAGCGCCAGCGCTTCAATGAAATGATCAAAGCGCTGCACCGGCCGCTTACCGAGATCGCAGCGGAATGCCAGATCGGCCTGCCGACGCTGGAAGACATCATCGCCGCGATGGAAAAACCCGATCGTGATCCGCGCGAGGAAGCGCCCAAACCCATCTTCCGCCAGGATGTTCTGAAAATGGAAGATCTCAAGGAGGGCATGATTCTCAAAGGCACGGTGCGCAACGTGGTGGACTTCGGCGCGTTTGTTGACATCGGCGTGAAGCAGGACGGCCTGGTGCATCTCTCCGCGATGTCGCACAAGTACATCAAAAGCCCGCTCGAAGTCGTGGCGGTGGGCGATGTCATCGACGTGCGTGTGCTGCGTGTTGATCTCGACAAGGGCCGCATCGGCCTGAGCATGCTGCTGGACGGTGACCGGCGGCCGCCGGAGCGTGCGAAGCCGCAGGCGAAACCCGGCGGCGAACACAAGCCGCACGAACGCGGCGGCGGCAAACACCATCGCGAGCGCCGGCATGGCCGGCCGGAGAAACCGGCGCAAAGCGAAGGCAAGGAACAGAAAGCGGATAACAAGGGGCAACGGCCGGAACAGAAGGCGCGTCCGCCCAAGGAGCGCAAAGCCAACACCCGTGATGCGGAGAACTTTGCTGCGTCCTTGCAGCAACTCGTGAACAAGTATTCGAATCGCTCGTGAGCCGCCGGCCGCGGCCCGCCGGCGCTTGCGCCTCACGCGCAAACAAAATGCCCCTGGTCTTGGATGCAAGATCAGGGGCATTTTTGCTGGGTGATGCTGATTCGTGCCCGTCCAGAAAAGGGGAAAACCGCCGGGGCGGTTGACTCTATCGCGTGTGCAAGTTCAATAATCGCCGGAATCGTTCATTGCAAACCGCCCGGGCGGTGTTGTTTTCAGACGGACGTTAATTCTTCTTGTGCCCGGCAAAGCGGCCTTTGAAATAGGCCATCACCTCATCATCGGCTTGCGCGCGGCGGCCAGGAAGCTGCAGCCCGGGTGCGGAATTGCCCGGCTTCTGCGGTGTATTCGCCTTGTCTTGCGGCGAAAGCCCAACCGGGCGCTCCGCCAGCAGACCGGCCGGCGCCGGAGCGTTTCTTTCGGCGGTGCGGGCGTGCCGATATTCGTCCGCGAGGCGTTGCAGCTTGGCTTGGTGCTGCCGGGCCTCCTGCAGCGCAAGCGGATCATCGTGCATCATGCCGGTCAGCACCGGCGCCACCCGGGTGAACACCGCCACGACTTCCGAAGTCACTTTGAACAGGTTGCGCAACACCCGTTCGGCAATCTCCTCCAGCGTGCCGGCATATTCCGCGATCACGGGAAAATCCAGCGCCTGTGCGGTTTCATTGATCGAGGTCATGGACATGCGAATGCTCTGCCAGGTCTCTTCGTCGCTGGCACTCGCCATCAAAAACACGACGGCTTCCTGCAGCGCCTGCAAATGGGCATGATTCTTTTCCTTGAAGGCTTTCAGCTTTGAGGGAGTTGCACCCGGCCGTCTGGCGGATTCAGCGGCGGGCGCAGCCACGGCTGCCGGCTTGGTCGCGGGTTGTGCAAACTGCACCGGCAATGAGGGTGGAACGAATTCCGGTTGCGTTTCCAACTCCTGGGCTGCCGCGATTGGCGGCACGGGCAAAGGCGAAGCCGGTGCCGCAGGTTCGGGCGCTTCCTGCTGGGGCAACAGCTCGGACGGCGGCGCAGGCGGCGGTGGTGGGACTTGCTCCGGCGCGGGCGCTTCTGCAACAACCGGCGGCATGAACAGGGCCGGTGCTGCCACCGGCTTGGCAGTCTCGCGCGGCGCCGGTATTTTCTCCACGCGCGTGGCAGTTTTTTTTGCCGGACGTGATGGTGACGGCGCCGGTGTTTCGACCAGCGGTGTGGCCGGGCTTGCCGGCGGCAAGGCGGGAGCGGCTGGCACTTCGGCGCGGGCCGGCTGCTCGGCAACGGGGCGCGGGTGCGCATGGGCAGCGGCCGCCGCATCTTTCGTCAAACGCAGCCGCCGATCGGCGCCGAGATGCACATTCCTGCCTTCTTGAAAATTGGTAACGATCACCAACGCACGGATGGTGTTGCCCATTTCCGGATCGATGCGCGCGCCCCAAATGATCTTGGCAGAGGGATCGAGTTTCTCGGCGACGATCTTCATGATCGTGCGCGTGTCTTTGAGCGACATCTCCGCGCCGCCGGTGATATTGATCAAGGCGTTGCGCGCGCCGGCAATGTCGATGTCCAGCAGCGGGTTTTGCAGCGCGCTTTCGATGGCACGCTGCGCGCGCTCCGGACCGTCGCTTTCGCCCAAACCGATCATGGCCGCGCCGCCGTTTTGCATGATCGCCCGGATGTCGGCAAAATCCAGATTGACCATGCCCTTCATCGTGACCAGTTCGATGATGCCCTTGACGGCGTTGACCAGAATCTCGTCAGCCACTTTGAAAGCCTGGCCGATGGGAAGATCCGGCACGATGTCATAGAGCTTGTCGTTCTGAATGATGATGATCGTGTCTGCATTCGCGCGCAATTTTTCCAGGCCGAGGCGGGCGTTTTCCCAGCGCATGACGCCTTCTTCCCAAAAAGGCAGCGTCACCACGGCGATGGTCAGGGCGCCGAGGCGTTTGGCGGTTTCCGCGACGATGGGCGCGGATCCGGTGCCGGTGCCGCCGCCCAAACCGCAGGTCACGAAAACCATGTCCGCGCCTTGCAGCGCCTCTTCGATTTCCTTCTTGCTTTCGCGCGCGGATTCTTCTCCGATCTGCGGATTACTGCCGCCGCCCAGCCCCTTCGTCAACACGCGGCCGATCAAAATCTTGTCGTGCGCCTTTGCACTCAACAGATCCTGTGCGTCGGTGTTGATCGCAAGTGTTTCCACGCCTTGCACCCCCACCTCCAGCAGACGCGTCACCGTGTTGTTGCCGCCACCACCACAGCCGACCACGCGGATGCGGGTTTGGTGAGATTGCAGGAGGGCCTCGAGCTCTTGGTCTTTGTCCACTGGCATCGCCGTGATGTTTTTGTCAGCCACTTGAAGTTTCACGTATCCCTCGATCAGACTGATAAGCCTCTCGCACAACGGGATCGAACCCTTGCTTTAATAGGTGCATATACCTACCTTGCAAGTGGTTGCGGACGCCAGCAGCCGGCTCTGGAGCAAGGTGGAATAAAGCTTGCATTGGGAACAACACCAGGAACGGACTGCCGTCTTATCTTGAGATCAACCATGAGCAAACTCAAACTCACTCGCGCCCTCCTTCTGGCTGTGGCGATAACTGCCGGCGCCCTGTTCGCGCAAAGCGAAAGCTTACGCGGCCAGAAAGTGGAGATAGATTCACTCTTGCAGCGGCTGCTTGAAGTGCAGGCAAAGCAAAAAGTTATGTCCCGCCAAGCCGACAGCTTGGCACGCTCCATCAGCAAGATCAAGCAGCGCCAACTCTCGCCGTTCGAAGCCCGCACCCTAGAATCAGCACTGACACGCTCGCAAACCGTTGCAGACTCGCTGCAGGCTCTGCAGCGGCGTGAGCAGGGCGTCGATCGCTTGCTGCGGCAAAAAGCTGAATTATTGCTCAGAAATCTGAACGATGAATTGTCGCGCCTGGTAGAGAGCGGCAAGGAAGCAAAGAAGTCGGGGAACCGCAGCCGGCGTGAAAACGTTGCCCGAGAGATTCAAACCTGCCGGCAATGGCAAGCCTTCTGTCAACAAATTCTGGCAGAACCGCCACCGGCCATTGTCATCTATGAAGTCCGCGCCGAGCCGGGTGATGACGAGATCACGCTCAAGCGCAAGGCCGATTTTCTCCGCGATCAGGCCGACCGGCTGGAGCGGGACGTCAAGCGCCTGGGACAGAAGCTCAGCGAGATTCGCGCTGAAGACCAAATGCGCCAACGCGTGAATGAATTCGCTGCCGACCTCGCCCTGCTCGAACCCTTGAATGAAGGCCTGCGCAGCAGCGGTCGCAGCACCTCCGGCTTCACCCAGGAAGGAAGCGGGCCGGTTGATTTCGAAACGGAAACCAGAACCTCGGACATCCTGCCCCCGTCGCTGCCGACCGGCACGGTCGCAGCCTTCAGCCTGCCGGCGAACACCGCCGAGCTATCCGGCCAGGATTTGCGGCGATGGCAGGAACGCCTGCAGCGCCTGTTGGAGCAGCGTGAGTTGCAGGCCGACAGTCTAAAGAAACGCGCCGACGAACTGGAAAAACTCAGCCGTGCGCGCGCCCGCTGAAGCTGGCTGCGGGCCAGAGTCGTTTTGTGCAGATCAGCCGCGGCCGGGCCGCGGCTTTTCGCGTTTATCATCTCAAGCCCAAGCACAACGAGTGATTCCCCAAAAGCGAGCACCCAGCGGTTGGAACCAGCCATTGCGAACGTTTCTCCCCATCTCACTCTTGCGCCGTTGTCTTTTGCCCCTTGCCAGTTGTTTGATCCTGCCCCTTCCTGCCCTCGCCCAAAAGCCCTGGCAGCTTGACTATCGTCTGCAGGCCGGCTTCGAACATGACAGCAACATCTATGAAGCGAGCACCACGGCAATTTCAGCGCCGGTGGGCCGCATGCTGTTGCATGGCAAGGCCGAACGCGTGAGCGAAAACTTCAGACTGTTGCTCGATCATTCCGGCGCGCTGTTGCTCTATCACGATCACAATGACGAGCACAAGCTGGTGAATGATCTCAAGGCCGGCGTCACCGTGCGGGCGGCAGATTGGCTGCGCCTCAACGCCCGGGGTGAAATCATGCACAAAAACTATCTCAACGCCGCCTCCGATTATGCCACTGCCGCCGGCACGATCAGCGCCGCGTTCGGACTCAGCGACCGCCTGGCGCTGGAAGCCGGTGCGGAGAACGGCCAGCTCGACTACGCTGCTTCGGATTCACTGTTTGACTACACCTTCCTGGGCGCGTTTCTCCTTCTGCGGCAGCGGCTGAGCCAGCGAACAACAATTGAACTCTCGGCGCATGCGCGAACGCTGGACTATTTGCGCCGGGCTTACCTCGACTTTGGCCCAGCCGGTGTGCGGCGCAGCCGCGATCCGCAAAACGATGACTTCAAGGCGGTACGCCTCATTTTCACCGTCAGCCGCAGATGGTTGTTGCGCGCCAGCCTGGAGGCCCAGTTCAATCGCTCCAATAGCCTGGGTTACGATTACGATCGCCTGCGCCTGCAATTGCTCGCCGCCTGGAGTCCGGCCAAGCGTTGGCTGCTGCGCGCCTCCGCGCTCATGCAAAGAAAAAGCTACGGCGACCCCACCCCTCCCATCGTGCCACCGGAATTCGATGCCGAGCGCGAACAAAGCAACAACCTCATTCTCGACCTCTCGCGTGACCTCTCCGATGAGCTTGTGCTGCTCACCCGCATCGCCCATCACGATAACGAATCGCCGGTGCGTGGTGTGTTCTATCGCAAGACCGTTCTCTTTGCTGGTTTTGAACTACGTTTCTGAAGCTTCAAAATTCTGCCGATGGCCTCAGCTTTCTGAAAGTTCCCAGCCAAGCTCTCCGCCAAACATTTCATCGATTCACCCTAATTCATTGATTCTCAGGTCACAAGCACCGGTTTGCGAATGGCATCGCGCTTGCAGTCAGCCACTTGCGCAAGAGCAGCCGATGGGAGACGCTGCTCCTATCAAACTGGATCAAACAACACAGAAAGGCAAGCTTGCCATGAATCACCGCACAACTCACTTCGTGCTGATGGCCGCGACGCTGGCACTGTTGGGCTGCGGCCGCGCCAACTTGTTCGAGGCGAGTGAAAATCGGAATGCGGATCCGATGCTGAAGGCCAATGGCGAAGTGACCATTGCGCTGGATGTCGCCGGCGGCCTCGCCGGCGTTCAGCAAAATCTCACCATTTACGCCAACGGCTACACGCGCTTTGTCGATGTTCAAAGCGGCCGAGGCGAAATCGTTGCCAGCCTCAGTCCGGAGCAATACGGCGAGCTGGTCGCCCTCTTTCTGCATTCAGATTTTCTGCATCTCGACGATCGCTACATGCTGGAGAATACCGCCGACGCGTTTGCTTACGAGGTTCAGTTCAACTATGCCGGCAGCCGCAAGCGCGTCGTCACCGACAACCTGGAGGCGCCGGCCGGCTTGCAGGCGATCATCGCCCGGCTGTCGGAATTGATTCGGGAACTCACCGATAAATCGCTGACGCTCGAGCTGACGCTGGATCGCGCCGAATTGCAGCACGGCGAAAGCGTTACGCTCACGCTGCTCGCCGCCAATCAAACGCGCAACACTTTGCGGCTCCATACCGGCGGCCAGAAATTCGACTTCTTCGCCTATCCGGCGGCAGTGCTCAGTCCTGTGCCGCCGTCAGGCCTGCACGGCGCAGAGCCGGTGTGGCGCTGGGCTGCGGACAAAGCCTTCATCGCCATCGTGGAAGAGATTGCGCTGGCCCCCGGCGAGAGGCTGCAGTACAGTGTCGTATGGGAGGGCAAAGCCAATTCCGGTGAGCTGTTGGAGGGAACGTACTACGTGGGCGCGCGCCTGACCGCCTCGCCCGGCGGCAGCACTGCGCTGCACGAACTGAGAATCACGAAACGCTGATCGGCAAGGACCTTGTTGGGAAGGCTGATTATGAAAAGGATCGCTGCCTTGGCCGCCATCATTCTGCTGCCGCTGGCGTGTGAACACGCCGACGCGCTCTTGCTGGAAGGCGGCAGCCCGTCCGGCGCACGTGCGCGTTGGCAGGCGCTGCAGTGGCAGAACTACAGCTTCGAGCAACAACGCCAAAGTGCCTGGGGCTCACAATGGTGCAGGATCATGGTCCCAGGCAAACAGGTGACGGAAGTGCTCGGGCTGAACGGCGAGCGGCTGCCCTTGACCGGCGACATTCGAAGCATCGACCAGATCTTCGAGTGGCTGGAGGAACTGCGCAAGCAGAAGCCGGACTATCTCGCGGTCGAATATCATCCGCGCTACGGCCATCCCACGAAGATCACGCTTAATCCCAACTGCCGCAACACAGACGATGAGCTCTCGCTCAGCCTCGAGCATGCACAAGCAGAGCCATGATGCAGGCTTCCAGCCTGCAAACGAAGGCAAGCTGGAAGCTTGCGCTAAGATACCTTTGCGGTCGTAATCGTCTCTGCAGAGAAATGCTAGACTCGACAACTCTGCCACGCTGAAAAGCTTGAATCTACCGCATGAGGTTGCGGCGGTGCGTGTCCACGGTTTTGGCGAAGATTTTGGGGTGAAGGGCGATGGTTTTGGAGTTATCTCCCCGAGCAAGCAACCGCAATACCTCCAGCTCCCGGCCCTCGAGAATTGCGACCAGCACAGCAAACGGCCCCACAATAACCGAATGACTGGGCCACGGATGAACACGGATTCTCACGGATTTCATGTCTTGGCTTCATCCGTGTCGATCCGTGGCTAACGCTCCTCACTCCCCTTTCTAAGCGATCTTTTCCCCATTGGAAGAACACCGGCTGCCGGCGGCATTCCCGGCGGAAGATGGCCGCAGCAGCCGGTTGTTGAACCAACCTCATGCACCAAGCAAAATGCCACGTGTTCCGCGGTTTGGAAAACGTGGCATTCTTGCTGGAGACGCAGTTCACTCGAGGCGCCCGCGCGCGCGGAAAGATTCCCGCAACGCCGACAACGTTACTTGACCACAACCAGCCGCTTGCTTGCAGTGAATTCTCCGGCCTTCACGCGATACTGATAGGTTCCGGTGGGCACATACGCGCCGGCATCACTTCTGCCATCCCAAACCAGGCGGTACACACCCGGAGGTTGCGTTCCGGCAAACAAGCGGCGCACGACCTGGCCCTGCAGATTGAAAATCGTCACTTCCACCGGCGCGGGTTCGCTCCCGGAAGCCAGGCGGCCGGGCAAATCATAGCGAATGACCGTGCCTTGCGCCAGGCTCTGTCGCGGAACGGGATTGGGAAAGTTTTGATAAAGCCGGAATTGGCGCGGCGCCGCGGCGGTTTCACTTTCGCCGAGATCAAAGCTGACTTGCGCGCTCTGCAAATCGTCAGTGAGATGCGAAACGGCAAAGGTGTTGTTGTCGATTGCAGCGCCGTGGGTGCGAAACAGCACGTCGAGAATGGCGACCGGTGCGGCCGAGGCCAGCGGCTCGACGTGAAAACCGCCGATCACGATCATTCCCGGCAAATACTGGCTGCCGTCGAGTCCGACCCAATCGGCAGTGGCAGTGGTACGCTCCACGCTCACAAACTGCAGATCGCGCACCGGATACTGCAGCAGCAATCCAAATGCTTCGAAAGGTTGCGCCGCGGCCAGCTCGAGGCGCAGCCGCAGTTGCCCTTCACCGCCCGGGCCTTGGGTCAGGCGCAGGTGCGCGATGCCGGCAGCTTTGCCGAGAGCGCCGCGCGCAAAACATTCGGCGGGCGGCAATGCCTGCAGGCCGCGCGTAAAGATGGCGAGCGCGTCGCGGGCGGTGATGGTGTTGTCGCAATTCACATCCGCCGCAATCAATTCACATTGAAACTCCGGCAGATCACAACTGGCCGGCAGAATCCCGCCGTTCAAGTAGGTTTCAAAGGCGCAGAAGGCATCGCCGGCGGTGAGGCGTTTGTTGCTGTTCACGTCACCGTCATGCTCGCAGGGCGCACCGAGAAAATAGCTGCAACAAACATTGAGGCCGGCAAGATCGTCGGTCAGATCCGTGAGCTTGAGGGCACTGGAATCGCCGGCGCTGGCGGTGACAGCGAAACGCAGCTTGAGCAGCGCACCGTCGCTGTTGGCCGGAATCGCTGTGGTGCCGAAGCCGGCGCAGATCAGCGTGCCGGGCTGTAACTGGCGCGCAGTCGCCGCCACAAATGAGGAAGACAGATTGCCGGGTCCGGCGTCCACGAACTTGAGATGCGCAGGATCATACTGCAGGCGATGGCCGAAGGCGGCAATCGATTTTGGATTTTGCTTGACGCGAACATCGAGCAGGAGCGTGTCTCCGCGTTGCTCAGTCAGAAGCCCACCGGCCGCGCCACCGCTGGGCGCAAGGTAAAGCGCGGGACCGCTGCAATCCAGCAGATCACAGCCGGTGCAAATCACGCTGTTGCGGCAGCCGCTCGCGCCGGCGGCGTCGTGGGCGAGTGCAGTGATGGTGAGATGGCTGGTGTCACCGATCGCGCATGCCGCCGTGAAGTAGAGGCGGAACAGCACACCGTCGCGTTGTGCGGGAATCGCGACGTTGTTGCTGCCGCTGCACGCCAGCAGGCCCTCGCCGATCGGCTGGCATTGCGCGGCAAAGAAGCCGGTGAGCAACTCGCCGCGCACGGCGCGCACGAAAGTGAGTCGTGCCGCCGGGTAGTTGATATTGAAACCAAAAGCATCAACCGGCTGGGTGAAACCGCGCAGCCGAACTTCGACTTCCACCAGATCATCCGGCTTGGTGCGAATGGGCGCATTGAACGCTGCACCGGGCGCGGCGATCCCAATCGCCGGGCCGTCACACGCGCCGGGTTGTGGATTCCTGGTAATCAGATAATTGCAGCAGCCTGCCATGCCTTCCAGATCGTCCGCGAGATTGCTCACCGTGATGATCGAGGTGTCCGCTGCTGCCGGGGATGGTCCAATCGCCACAAAACACAGCGTAACCAGCACGCCCGAGCTGTTGGCGGGAATGCCGAGGCCGCTGAATCCGGAACACGACAACATGCCGGGCTGCGTCTGGTTGCAATCGGAAGCCATGAAGTGTTGCACCAGCGGTCCGCGCTGGGTGCTCTGCAGAGTCAGGCGGGTGGGATCGAATTGTACAGTATAGCCATAAGCATTCACCATCAGCGGGTTCTGTTCCAGGCGAATATCGACACACACGGTTTCGCCGCGTTTGGCGATGATCGGCGCGCCGCGCTGGCCGCCTTGCGGCACGGGAAAGACAGCCTCCTCCGGACAGGCGCGCGGATCACAGCCGGCCAGAGTTTGCGCGGGACCAATACCGGCGGCGTCATCCGCTTGCGGTGCACGCGCGAAGGCAGTCAAGGCAGAGAGCACAATGACAGTCAGTGCGAGGAAGATGCGGAAACTCGGAACCGCGAGGGCAGAATGAGGGCGTAAAAGAGACGGTTGCATCGGCTCCTCCCTTACAGTTGGACTTTTGTCGCCCTGGCCAGTCCTGGCAGGATTGAACTTCCTAATGGCTCAACAGCCAGTCACAAAAATGTTTCAGGCTGAAAATCTGTCTCGCGCTGAAACTAGCAGCGCGGCTGTAATTCCCAAAAAATCAGCCTGGCGGTCTGAATGGTGCAAATGCCAGGCCCAAAAGCGCAGGCTGTTTTTCGCTTCCGGCACGGCGTGGGAGCGCTGGCCTGCGCGCCTGCCCTGAAATGCAAAAGCCTGTTCGTGGTGGGGAACAGGCTTTCCTGCCGGAACTGGTGGCAACATATGGTGAATCGGAAATCGCCTAGTGCTTTGTTGCCTTGATTTGTATTTATGCTTCCACGGGTCATTCAGAAGGAATCTGGTGAAGTATCTGGCACCGTGCGCACAACTTCACCGGCTCCTTGCAGGATGACATTGGTGGTCGCAACACATTTCAGGGTAACAGACCGCTAGACTTCCATGATTTCCGCTTCTTTCTTTTTGAGAATTTCATCGATCTTGGCGGCATGCGCATCGGTCAGGCGTTGCGCCTCTTTCTCCAGTTTCTTCTCCTCGTCCTCCGAGATGGTGCCGTCCTTTTTCTCCTTTTTGAGATGTTCGATGGCGTCGCGGCGCACGTTGCGCACGGCCACCCGGCCTTCCTCGGCGAGCTTTCGGCACAGCCGGATCAAATCCTGCCGGCGTTCTTCGTTGAGCGGGGGAATGGGGACGCGGATGACATTGCCGTCATTCTGCGGATTCAGCCCCAAATCGGACTTCTGAATCGCTTTTTCGATTTCACCGATCAGGCTTTTCTCCCAGGGCTGAATCGTGATCAACCGCGGCTCCGGCGTGTTGATATTGGCGACCTTGCTGAGCGGGACTGCCGAACCGTAGTACGAAACCCGGACGCTGTCGAGCAGGGCGGGCGAGGCTTTGCCCGAGCGGATTTTGCTCAACTCGCTGCGCGTGCTTTCCACGGCTTTGTCCATCCGTGTTTCTGCGTCTTTGGTGATTTTATGTGCCATAACCGTCACCGATCCTTCCTTGCCAATAAAGGTTCAGAAAACTTGCTATGCACTGGTTTGCGAAATGGCGTCTGGGGAAACCGTGGTGCCGATGCGCTCCCCCAGAATCACGCGTTTGAAATTTCCCGGCTGGGTCAGGTTGAACACTACAATGGGCACGCGGTTGTCCATGCACAGTGTCACCGCCGTGATGTCCATCACCTTCAAGCCGCGCTTGACGATTTCGATATAACTGAGCTGATCGAATTTTCTCGCCTGCCGATTGACGAGCGGATCTGAGTCGTAAACGCCGTCGACCTTTGTGCCTTTGAGTATGGCATCGGCTTGAATCTCGATCGCGCGCAGCGAGGCGGCGGTGTCGGTGGTGAAATAGGGATTGCCGGTGCCGGCGGCGAAGATGACCACCCGGCCTTTTTCGAGATGGCGGATGGCCCGCCGGCGGATGAAAGGCTCGGCAATTTGCTCCATGCGGATGGCGGTCTGCACGCGAGTGAAAACGCCGACGCGCTCCAGGCAATCCTGCAGCGCCAGGCCGTTGATCACGGTGGCGAGCATGCCCATATTGTCGGCCTGCACACGATCCATGCCGCGCGCGCGGGTGGAGAGGCCGCGAAAAATGTTGCCGCCGCCCACCACGATCGCGATTTCAACGCCGAGCGCTTGCACCGCCTTGATCTCCAGCGCGATGGATTCGATCACCTGTGAATCGATGCCATGCCCCTGGCTGCCCATCAGCGCTTCGCCGCTGAGTTTCAACAGCACGCGTTTGAAGGCCGGTCGCTCTGTCGCGATCGGCGCACGGGCGGCCGGTCGCACAGCTTCTTCGG
Source organism: bacterium (assembly GCA_023150945.1). Lineage (NCBI taxonomy): Bacteria > bacterium. Next base: position 64,727 of record JAKLJX010000014.1, read on the forward strand.
ATTTCATGGTTCAGTTTCTCTTGCGGTGAACGCGGCCAGGCAACGTCGGCGAGACGCCGGTTGCGGGCCGTCCTCAGGCGGGTCGGGAAGGGAATGCGGGCAGCATTGCGAATCGGAAGCGGGCGGCCGCCGTAAGTTCGTTCCGGCCACCTGAAGACGTTTTACCGCGCGCTGACGAGTAAAGACGACTCAGGCCCGACTGTCATGCCAGCCGAGCCTGGGGTCTACTTCACAACCTCATTCGCCGAGCTGAAAACGCACGAAGCGGCGAACGCTGATATTCTCACCGAGTTTGGCGATGGTCTCGGTGATCACCTGGCTGATCGTGCGATTGGGATCCTTGATGAAGCTTTGCTCGATCAGCACGTTGTCCTGGTAGAATTTTTCGAGCTTGCCCTGGGCGATGCGCTCGACCACGTTGGCGGGCTTCTTTTCATTCTGCGCCTGCGAGCGGTAGATCTCCATCTCCTTCTCGATCAGCTCGGCGGGCATTTGCTCGCGCGAGACCACCTTGGGATGAGAGGCCGCAATCTGCATGGCAATATCACGCACCAGGGTGCGGAATGCCTCCGTCTTCGCCACGAAGTCGGTTTCGCAGTTCACCTCGACCAGCACGCCCAGCCGGCTGCCGGGGTGGACGTAGGCTTCGATCATGCCTTCATTGGTGGCCCGGCCCATTTTCTTCTCGGCGGTCGCCGCGCCCTTCTTGCGCAACCACTCGATGGCCTTTTCCATATCACCGCCGCTTTCGGCCAGGGCATGCTTGCAGTCCATGATGCCGGCGCCGGTTTGTTCGCGCAGTTGTTTGACAACTTCAGCAGAGACAGCCATGCAGCAAACCTCCAGTTGAAATCTTCTGCAATTCAAATGATCACGATCACAGGCAGCCCAACGGGGCTGACCGCGCCCCGGCTGCGGTGCCGGCGCTCACGCTTCCACGCCTTCTTCTTCGGCGAATTCGCGCTCATCCATCCGCTTCTTGAAGGTCTCCTCGTCGCTTTCTTCCTCTGCGCTGATCATCTCTTTCTGCAGGCCGCTTTGCGCTTCCAGCACCGCATCGGAAATCGCCCGAGAGATCAGGCTGATGGATTTGAAGGCGTCATCGTTGCCGGGAATGGGGTAGGCAATGGGGGACGGATCACAATTGGTATCGACGATCGCGGCCACCGGAATGCCGAGCTTGTTGGCCTCCGCCACGGCAATCGCTTCCTTGCGCACATCGACGACAAACAGCGCCCCAGGCAGCCGCGTCATCTCGCGGATGCCGCCCAGCACTTTTTCGAGTTTCTCGCGCTCGCGCTCCAACGACAGAATCTCTTTCTTGGTGATTTTGTCATAGGTGCCGTCGGTACTCATTTTTTCGATATTCTTGAGCCGCTTGATGCTTTTTTTGATCGTGCTAAAGTTGGTCAACATGCCGCCCAGCCAGCGCTCGGTGACGTAGTACATGTTGCAGCGCTCCGCGGCGTCTTTGATGACGTCCTTCGCCTGCTTTTTCGTGCCGACGAACAAGACCTTGTCGCCGCCCCGCACGATCTGCCCCAGCGACTGCATGCCGAGCTGCAGGGACTCCAGGCTCTTCTTCAGGTCGATAATGTGAATGCCGTTGCGCTCCATGAAAATGTACTTTCGCATTTTCGGATTCCAACGGCGGGTCAGGTGGCCGAAGTGCGTTCCGGCAACCAGCAAATCTTGCAAGGTGACATTCATTTGATAGAACTCCATAAATGAGGGTTGATGCTCCTGAGCTTCCGTCGCTGCTGCAGCGCCGGGAAGATCACGAGCCCCGCGCACGCCAGATCGGCTTGGCGGGTCCGCCATTCGGCCGACAACAGGCTCCGCTGTTCCCCGCAGGGAAACCCTTGAGCCCGGGCACGAATGTGTGTGATTTGAAGAAAACCTCCCAGCCGGGTCCGGCATCGCAGCAATGGCGTTGGCATGCCATGCCGAACCATTCGTTTGGGGAGGAGACTAACGCTTCGAGAATTGGAAACGCTTGCGTGCACCCTTCTGGCCGTATTTCTTGCGCTCTTTCATGCGCGAATCGCGGGTGAGAAAACCGGCGACCTTGAGGGTTTTGCGATATTCCCCGGCCTGCAGCAAGGCGCGAGCGATGCCCATGCGCAGGGCGCCGGCTTGACCCGCGAGGCCACCGCCGTCCACATTGGCATGGATGTCGAATTTGCCCATGGTTTCCGTGGCCTGCAGCGGCTGCTCGATAATCATCTTCAAGGTTTCACGCTTGAAGTAATCCAGCAGGGGTTTTTTGTTGACAACGATGTTGCCCGAACCCGGCAGCAGCCGAACTCGCGCTTGAGAATGCTTGCGCCGCCCCACGGCGATGAATGCAACGGTTTTCATGAACTCCTCTGCTGATGAATGCCAATCTAATTGAGCTCGATAGGCTCGGGTTTCTGTGCCGCATGCGGATGCTTGCCGCCGGCGTAAACTTTCATCTTGAGAAATTGTTGATGGCCCAGGGTGTTGTGCGGCAGCATGCCCTTCACTGCCCGCTCGATCACACGCGCCGGCTGACGCTTCAGTAAGCTGGTGAAGCTCTCCTGCCGAAGGCCGCCGGGATAGCCGGTAAAGTGCGTGTAGGTCTTGATCGACGCCTTCTTGCCGGTCAAAATGACCTGGTCGGCATTGATCACGACCACATAATCGCCAACATCGACGTGAGGCGCATACTGCGGCTTGTGTTTGCCGCGCAGGAGATGCGCAATCTGGCTGGCGAGCCGCCCCAAGACCTTGCCTTTGGCATCAACCAAAAGCCACTTTTGTGCGACTTCACCCTTTTTCGGCATGTACGTCTTCACTGCTGACCTCGCTTTGAGCTTTCAGGTGGAAAAAACGCGCAAAAACGCTTCCCTTTTCGATAACAGACGGCAATTATAGGAAATCCGCCCCAAAGAGTCAAGCCATTTTTCTGGAGAAGAGTTGGTCTTTCCATCGGATTTTATTCAGGATACCGTGACTTCACCGCGGCGGCTTGCTCACCCGGATTTAGACTTCTGAAATTATTGACGATCACCTCGATCTCATCCTCGTGGATCGTGCGGGCATCCAGCCAAACGCGATCATCCCGCACATAACCCACAACCGGCGTCGGCCCCAGCCGCAAGGCTCTCGCCAGCTTCGCGGCTGACAACTCACGGCTGCGCACGGTCACGGCACAGCTTGGGATTCTCGCGATGGGCAATGCACCGCTGCCGGCCTCGCTTTCCGTCTCTTGAATCTCCACAAGCAACCGCTCGCCGCAGACGGCAAGAATTCCGCCGTACAGGCGCTGCGCCCGCTGCTGCACCAACGACAGTTCTTCCACCATCATCTCGATGACACGGTGTCGCACAGCCAGGCTTTCCGGATGGAGGAACAAACGCAACGTACTCTCGAGCAAAGCCAGGGTCAGTTTGTCGCACCGCAGCGCGCGCATGAGAGGATTCTTTTTGACGCGCTCCACCAGCTTGCGCTCGCCCACGATTAAGCCGCATTGCGGACCACCCAGTACCTTGTCCCCGCTGAAAGTCGCCAGGTGAACGCCGGTGCGTATGCTCTCTGATACCACCGGTTCATAGGGCAATCCCCAGATGCGCAAATCAACCAAAACGCCGCCGCCGAGATCATGCACCACCACCAAATTGTGCCGCCGCGCCAATTCCACCAACTCACGTAACTCGACCTCGCCGGTAAAGCCGAGAATGCGGTAGTTGCTCGGATGCGCCACCAAGATGGCGGCGGTCTTGGGCGTGATGGCCTCGGCATAATCCTGCAGCTTGGTCTTATTGGTGGTGCCGACTTCGACCAATTTGGCGCCGCTCTTTTTCACCACTTCCGGCATGCGAAACGAGCCGCCGATCTCCACCATTTGGCCGCGCGAGAGCAAGACTTCCTTTCTCTCCGCGATCGTATTGAGCGTGAGCAATACCGCCGCCGCATTGTTGTTGACAACGCAAGCGGCTTCGGCGGCGGTCAAGGCGCACAGCAGATCCTCTACATGTTGTCGCCGGTCGCCGCGCTTGCCGGTTGCGAGATCGATCTCCAAATTGCAGTAACCGGCCAAAATCTCTGGCAGCGCCTGCACCGCCGCCGTTGACAACACCGCGCGCCCCAAGCCGGTGTGGAGAATTATGCCGGTGCCGTTGACGACGCGCTTCAAACGCGGCACAAACAGCAGGGCCGCCTGCGCCGCCGTGCGCTCCAGCGCCAGGTCGAGCGCCATGGCTTCATTAATCTGCGTTGGCGCTGCCTGCTGCCATTCCCGCCGCAGGGCCGCAACCGCGCGCCGCGCGCACGCGGTCAGCAATTCCGGTGAAAGGCGCGTGCGCTCCGTTTGCAGGCGTTCATGCTGCACAATTCTATCGACCGCCGGCAGATAACGCAATGCCGGCACGCCGGTGGTTTCGTTCGACAAAGTCTCCTCCGCAAAGCTTTCACTGGTGGCCTCAAATTACCACGCTCTCTCTGAAAAGCAAGCAAAAATCCGGCGGTCGCCTTGACTCTTTGCCAAAGCTGTGGCATATTCCGCGGGCACGCATATCGGCACCGTTGGGCTGACGCGGCCCGAATTCGGGACTGGCGCGTGCGTCCAACGAACGAAACAGCAACTGCAGTTCTCAAACGGGAGCACTTCATGTTTTGTCCCAATTGCGAAGCAGAATATGTTGCAGGCATCTTCCTCTGCTCGGACTGCAATCTGCCACTGGTCTCCGAGCTTCCCGAAAAACCCGCGCCTTCGGCGGCAATTCCATACGTGCGCGTGCTCGCCACCTTCAATTCCGCTGATTTGATCGTCATCCAATCCCTGCTCGAGGATGCGGGTCTGGATTATCACATCGAAGGGGAAAACTTCCACTACCTCGGCTTTCCGCTGGTGGAATCCGTCAAGCTGCATGTGCGTGCCGATCAGGCCGAAACCGCACACGCCTTGCTCGCGGACTTGGATTTGCGCGGCTGGGCCATCTCTGCCGATCCGGAGGGCGATGATGAATTTGACACCCGCGAATGACAGCCACACATCTGCCGCAGTGAAAGACCATGATCCTGACAATCACCCCGAATCCCATGCTGGACAAAACGCTGTGGGTTCCGCGCTTGGAGCACGGCCTCACCCATCGCGCCGGCCGGCTGGCTGAAATCACGGGCGGCAAGGGCCTCAACGTTTCGCGCGCGCTGCTCAGTCTGGGAGAAACCACGCTGGCCACGGGATTCCTGGGTGGGCATACGGGCGCGGCCATCCGCCATTTATTGGATGCCGAGAAAATTCCGCATGCGTTCATCGAAATTGCCGCCACCACACGCACCGGCTTCACGGTAACGGAAACGGAAAACAACCGGCACACCGCAGTATTCGAGCCGGGCCATCATTTGCAGGCGGCGGAGGTCGAGGCCCTGCTTGCTTTCGTGCAGCAAATGTTGCCACAGTGCCGCGCCCTCGCGCTCTGCGGCAGCATGCCGTGCCCCGGCTTCGATCACATGTACGCCGATTTGATTCATCTCGCGGCCGCCCGCCATGTGCCGGTGTTTCTCGACAGCTATCATGCCCCGCTGCGATTGGGCTTGGCAGCCGGCCCACAATTCTTGAAGCCGAATCGCGATGAGCTGCTCGCGACTCTCGGCCTGGACATGCGCGCGGCGGCGCATCATCGCCAGGCGCTGCGCCTGTTGGCGGAATCGGGCGCGACACACATCTTCGTCACCGACGCGGAGCGGCCGGTTCACCTGCTGGCCCAGGGCATTCACTATCTCGCAGTGCCGCCCGCGATCACCTGCGTCAACCCACTCGGCAGCGGCGATGCACTGGTGGCGGCATTTCTCTACGGCTGGCTGCGACAAATGCCGGAGGAAGAATTGCTGTGCTTCGCGATCGCGGCGGGCAGCGTGAATGCCGGCAATCCGCTGCCGGGCTATGCCAATCTCGAGGAGATTACCGCGCTTGCGCCTCGGGTTCGCCTGGAACGCATTTGAAAGTCTGAAATGTCCGTGGCTGCAACCGCCGCCGGCCGCGCCGTCCTTGACAAATTCAAACAATCGAGTTTCGCATGAAAAATCCTCTTGTTCTGGTGCTGATTGTGCTTGTCGCCGGCTTGGCGGCCACCACTGGTTATTTTTTCAATCGCTACCGGCTGGCGCAGCTTGATCTCGCGCGGCAAAATGAGCGGCTCGCGGAGTCGGACAGCCGCGTGCAGGCGCTGCAGAGCCAAACCGCGGCGCAGACGCAACAGTTGCAGCAGGAAGTCGCGAGGGTTACGCAGGAAAAAGATGAAGAAATCACCCGTCTGTCCGGCACGCATGCAGAGCTGATCAACGAGCTTCACAATGAGATCGAACAGAAGGAAATCCAGATCACCCAGCTTGCCGATCGTTTGTCGGTGAGGCTGGTGGACAAGATTCTCTTTCCCTCCGGCGAGGCGGATCTCAGCGCCGCGGGCGTGCAGGTGTTGCAGCGCGTCGGCAACATCATCAAGCACGCGCAAGATCAAATCATCCGGGTGGAGGGCCACACCGACAATGTTCCCATCGCAGCGCGCCTGCAGGCGCAGTTCCCCACCAACTGGGAGCTTGCCGCCGCGCGTGCCACCAATGTCGTGCGCTTCCTGCAGGAAAGTGTGGGCATAGCGCCGGAGCGCCTGCAAGCGGTCGGATTGTCGCAGTATCATCCCATTGACAGCAATGAAACCGTTGCGGGCCGCAGCCGCAACCGGCGCATTGAGATTTTGCTGCTGCCGATGAGCCCTGTTGCAACCACGGCACCGCAGCAGTGAAACGGCTTTGCATGCGCTTTGACGCGAATCTGTTTGGGTGATTCGTCCGAGTCGTTATCCCGTAGGCCACAAGGCGCTCAAAGTCAGAACAAGATTCTGAAAGATTCTTCACCACCAGGCAAACATTTGAACCGCGGAGACCCAGAGAGCGCAGAGCTGCACGATCCCAAAAGCCTTTCTCTGCGTTCTCGGCGGTGAGCTTTTGAGGTGAATGGCGAGGGGCGTGTGCCCCAATCTTCACAAGATCCTTACTGGATGACAACTGGATGACAACTGGATGACAACTGGATGACAGGTGGATGACAGTGGTGGTGGATACCTCGTGCGAGACAACAATGTACGAATCGGGCTTATTGCCGCCCGCGTGGCTTCAGAATTCAGCTAGACTGAAATCTGAAGCCCTGCGCCGCGAATTCCGAGCTGATCCTGGCAACGCATGCCAAAATTCCACGGCGCCGGCATGAAGGCGCCTGGAAGGAAAATGAGAGACACCGTGAAGAAGATCGAATTGGCAGCCGTGCAATCAATGCGAGATGCATTGGAGACGATTGCAGACGGACGCGCCGCATTGCGAGTGGCCGCAAGAGAGAGCAGAGTGTGGGGCAAGGCGCAGCGCCTGCTGCAGGTTTTGGCGGCCCTGGCGGCATTGCAGCTCAGCGCCTGCTTGCGCCCCTACACCGCGATGGAACATTCGCAACAACCCGAAGTCCGCGTCGGCTTGATTCTGGGAGCGGCGCAGGCACAATTCGAAGTGGCGGATGAATTCACCGTGCGCAGTGCCGAGGGCAAGCCTCTGGCCTCTTCGTTGAAAGGCGGAACTTGGGCCGTCACAGCCGGCGACGAGACTCAAAATCACCTGACTCTGCAGGCACGCGACGGCGCGCAGCAATTCTCTCTGCCCAACGGCTTTGAGATTCAAGCCGGTGAAATGAGCCTGGCGCTTGCCAATGGCGAACGGCGCACGTATCACGGCCGCCTGCGATTTCATCGTCTGGCCGGCGGCAAAATCGCCACGGTCAACGTGCTGCCGGTCGAGCACTATCTCGCCGGCGTGTTGCCGGCGGAGATGAATGCGCAATTTCCGCTGGAGGCGTTGAAGGCGCAAGCGATCGCGGCGCGCAGCGAAGTCATGATCAAACTCCGGCAAAAAAATCAAGCGGAGATCTACGACATCTGCGGTGATGCAAGCTGTCAGGCCTATGCCGGCAAGGGCAATCGTTCGGCGCTGACCGATCGCGCGGTCAATGAGACCTTCGGCCTGGTGTTGGCAACGCCGCAGCGTGACATTGTGAATGCGCCCTACGCCAGCGTGTGCGGCGGGCACACCGAAAACAATGAGCAGATTTGGTCGGGCCATGCGCGGCCGCATCTGCGCGGTGTGTATGATGGGAGCGCGCCCGCCGGTGTCGCCGCGCTCGCCAACGAAGACAGCGTGCGTCTCTGGCTGACGGAGAACCCGCCAGCTTACTGCAATCTCACCGCCGCGGCCGTGCCCGCAGGCCTGGCGTACAGCCGCAAGTATTTCCGCTGGCAATTCACCTTCAGCGCAACGGAATTGCGCGACAACATTCGCAAACAGACCGGCGAGGATTTCGGCGACCTGCTCGATTTGCAGCCGCTCAGCCGGGGCGTCTCCGGCAGGATCACGCGGCTGCGCGCCATCGGCACGAAAAAAAGTTTCGAAATCAACCGCGAGCTTGCCATTCGCCAGGCGCTTTCGCCACAAACGCTGTGGAGCAGTCTGTTCGTGATCGACCGCACGGCTGCTGCCAACGGTGGCGTGGCTGAATTCACTTTGCGCGGCGCCGGCGCCGGGCATGGCGTCGGCATGTGCCAAATCGGCGCGGCGAGGATGGCTCTGGCCGGCAGCAGCCATGAGACTATTCTCGCGCATTATTACACCGGTGTCCGCATCATACGGGCCTATTGACAACACTCGCCTCCCGCCCAGACAACAGACTCAGCGCGCAGCAATGACCACGCAGCTCTCGATTCGCCAACTGCGCACGCACGCCGAATATCGCGCGTGCGTGGCGCTGCAAAAAGAGACGTGGGGCACCGTCTTCACCGAGATGGTCCCGCCCTCGCTCCTGCTGGTGAGCCAGAAGATCGGCGGCGTGGCAGCGGGCGCCTTCGATGAAAACGAGCGTCTGATCGGTTTCGTGTTCGGACTCACCGGCGTGAAGGAGGGCCGGTTGGTGCATTGGTCAGACATGCTGGCGGTGCGGCCGGAACTGCGCGATCGCGGCATCGGCAGACGCCTAAAATTGTATCAACGCGAGCTGGTGCTGGCGCTGGGTGTGCGCACAATCTACTGGACATTTGATCCGCTGGTGGCGCGCAATGCGCATCTCAACTTCAATGGTCTGGGCGTGACGGTTGAAGAATACGTGCCGGACATGTACGACAGCGATTCGCCGAGTGATTTGCATCGCGGCCTGGCGCTCGATCGCCTCGTGGTGGCATGGCATATTTCTCCCGAAGCGCCGGCTGAACCGCAAACCGACCTGAGTGAAGCCACGCGCACCCGCTTCGCGCATGCACCGATCATCAATCTCCAAACCTCGCAAACCGCCGCTGCCGGCAATGCCGAGGCAGTCCTGCCGTTGCACGAACGCATTCGCCTTGAAATTCCATCAGACCTTCAGGCACTCAAGGAACATTCACTTGAAGCCGCGGTGCGCTGGCAGGCTGCCGTGCGTGCCGCATTTCTCTTCTATTTGCAACAGAACTATCGTGTCGCCGGCTTCTATCGCGAGGCCGGCACCAGCCGTTGCTTCTATGGTCTGCAAAGCAGCGCGACGGCATTCTGATCGCTGCGCGCCCGCTGAAGCAAGGAGGCCGCGGGCATTGTGCCTGCCGGGCCGATGACGCCAACTTGACCAAAGGGTCGCCTGCATGCTGCAAATCGAACGTCTCACACTGCGCGAGATTCGCCTGCCGCTCAAAGAACCCTTTGAGATTTCCTCCGGCACAGTCAAAGATCGCCGCGTTTTTCTGCTGCAACTGCGCGAAACCGGCGGCCGCACCGGCTGGAGCGAATGCGTGGCCGGCGAAGAGCCAAACTACACCGCCGAGACAGTGGAAACCGCCTGGATCGCGTTGCGCGAGTGGATTGCGCCGCGCGTGCTCGGCTGCCAGTTCAACCACCCGCGCGAGATTTTTCCGCTGCTCGAACAGAACTTCCGCGGCCACCAGATGGCGAAGGCCGCCTTGGAAATGGGCGCGTGGGAATTGGCCGCGCAAATCGAGGGCGTGCCGCTCAGCCGGCTGCTCGGCGGCACCCGCACGCACATCGCTGCCGGCGTTTCGCTCGGCATTCAAAAGAGTCCGGCGCTGCTGGTCGAGCAGGCGCTCGCCGCCCAAGCACGCGGCTATCGCAAGATCAAAGTCAAGATCAAGCCGGGCGCGGATCTGGAGTTCGTCGCTGCCGTGCGTGCCGCGCTCGGCCCGCAGGCGCCGCTGATGGTGGATGCCAACAATGCTTTTTCCCTGGCTGATCTCGAACTGCTGCAGAAACTCGACGATTTCAATCTCATCATGATCGAACAGCCGCTGGCATGGGATGATATCGTACGGCATGCCGCGCTGCAAAAACGGCTGCGCACGCCGATTTGTTTGGATGAATCGATCACCGGCCTGGCGCAAGCCGAAGACATGGTCACGCTCGACAGCGGCCGGATCATCAACATCAAACCCGGCCGTGTCGGCGGCTTCACCGCCGCAATTGCGATTCATTATTTCTGCGCGCAACACGGCATCCCGGTGTGGTGTGGCGGCATGCTGGAAAGCGGCGTGGGCCGCGCGCACAACGTGGCGCTCGCCTCTCTGCCCAACTTCGTGTTGCCGGGTGATCTCTCGCCCAGCAATCGTTATTGGGAACGCGACATTGTGACGCCGGAATGGACGATGTCGGCGGACGGCATGGTCACCGTGCCGCTGGAAAAACCGGGCATGGGTGTCACCGTGAATTTGGATCGCGTGGATGATTTGACGGTGCGGTGTGAGACGGTGGAGAGAAGGACATAATGCTGCATGGAAACATCGGACCGGCGTGGGTGTCATTCCGCTGGAAGTCTTTCCGTGTGTCGATTTGATTCACGCAGATCCGGCAAACCGTGCTGTTTGGGTAGTGGATGTCGGAATTCGATGCCAACCTTATTCAGGTCTTATCTGGCTGCGCTCTTCCTCGAGCTTCTTATACGAGCGAAGCTCATAGCTTTGCAAGAACTGATAGGTGGTGCCAGATGCATTCGAAACCCATGCAGAGCGCATACGGTTTCGAATGCGCTCAGCCAGACCCGACAAGCCGCTCGTGTATTTCATTTGCACCCAGGAAAGCCTGCCGTCTGGCTGGACGTGACATTCGAAGGTCAAGACCCCCTCAAGATCGGGATTAGCCCTCAAAGCTGCGCCATACTCAAGAATAGTAATTGACCGGAGCAAATCGTCAACGGCCTGGTGGTTCGCCGGTGGCAAATCCGAATAGGATGGTGCCGGCACGGATTCCAGCGGTTTGACGTGAGGGGTTTGCCCAAATGGAATTTCGAAGGCGGAGGGAAAATCTTCAAATGCGCTGCGGCTGGGATCAGGCAAGACTCGGGGAGATGCCTGTAGCATCTGCCGTTCGAACTGCTGAAGCCTCTTCTCGTGTTCTGCAATCCGTTCTGTCTGTAAAGAATCGGCTTGGTGATTCCTGGTGTTTTCCTCGTGCTGGCGAGACCAGGCCTGCTCCATCTCTTCCAGGTATCTCCCAACACCGACGCCGAACGCTACCACCGGGCCAAGAACACCCAGCAGTATGCCGAATTGCTTCCACGATTTCGATCCAGGCGATTCATCCTTCTTTTTCTGCGGCATGGCGTGACTCCTTTATGCAAGTCACCGACACACGGGTACTGATTTTCAGAAATTAGGAGGTGCATCCTGCGAATGAAGGCGCATGGAGTTTGGTCTGATTTTTGGAGCCTGTTGCTCGCATTTGTTGACTGGTACGACCTGATTGGAATACCTCGCAGCAACAACCAAGATGGCCCCGCATCAGGGTAAGGTGGGTAACACCAGTACTTGGAGGTGTCTGGCAAAATCTAGACGGCTAAACCATCCTTGAATCAACCAATAGTACGTTACCAACGTTCAGTTTGCTGACATGATGCTGCGATTTTTCGCAAAGCTTTCCCAATAATCAACTGGGCTTTTGAAATATCACAATAGTTCGTAAGGTTGTCTTCACTCTTGCCGTGAGGGGCTGGCCGACTGCTTGAATTTCACTTAAGGGGAATATTGTGTCTTGCCTTGTCAGAGTACCGGTCTGCAGTTAGTGCACAGGCATGAGGAGATGGAAGGCGAGGTCGCTGCGGTGCCATGCTCCTTGCTTCACACCGCTGACAAAGATCCTTACTCGCGCCAGGGCCGCTGAACAGAATACGGTGCGGGTAGACAACTAACTTCACCCCAAACGAAAAAGGCGAACAGCAAGAGACGATGTTCTGCCGTCTCCCGCTCTTCGCCTTTTGTCTACTGCCGGTGAAATTCTACCGCACCAGCACCAACTTCTTCACTGCCACTTGCTGGCCGGCTTGCAGACGATAGAAATAAACGCCCGCAGGCAGCGGCCGCCCGAAGCGATCGCTGCCGTTCCAGGTGATCTCCTGACGGCCGGCTTTGCCGCGCAGTTGTTCCAGCGCCGTGAAGCGCATGACTTCCTGGCCCATCAAATTGTAGATCAACAACTGGGCGGGTTTGCCATTGGCGCCGGTGCTGAAAGCCAGCCGAATGTTTTCGCGCTGCGGCGCAAAGGGATTGGGGTAGGCATCATACAAACCGAAGAACGTCGGCGTTTCGCCATTCTCCGCCACCGCGCTCGGAAAGCTCTGTTCTGCCGCCGTCACCGCCAGCGGGGTCTCCTGCCAGCTTTTGAATTGCTCCCCGGTCGCCACGGCATCGCCCACGTTGTCGAGATGGAAGGTGCTGAAATCAAAGCTGAACTGGCCTTGAATCTTTTGCCCGTCGACTTGCACGCCGAAATCGCCGAAGGATTTCTTGTCGCCGGTGTCGGCGGCATCAACCGCGCTGTTATCCTTGAAATACAGATTGCGAGTCGCGCCGATCTTGGGAACGGTGACCAACACCATCAAGCCGAAGGGATCGCCGGTCGCCGGCCGGTGCGAGGCCAGAAACCAGTTCACGCGTTCATCCACCACCGCCGTGTTGACACCGCCATCCGCCACGCCGTCCACGGTGATGCCGCCGGGATTTTGCGCATTGAAGAATTGCCGCGTCAGGCCGCCGCCATTTTCATTGAGATCGAGCGACTGGCGGATGTAGGTGATGCCAAAGGTCTCGGCATCCGCGCTGTCGATCTTGGCATTCTTGAAGATGATGCTGGAGGAATACGGAAAATACTGCATCTCGAATGAGAACGGCAGCTTGAGAAACGGCACGTTGAAGACGATGATCACCAGCGTGTCGGCCAGCAAACGATAGCCGCGCACCGGGCCGCTGGCAAAGCTCAGATTACCGAACTGCAGGTTGGTCTGTTCATCGATGGTGTAAGGCAGGCGGCCGATGATGGGCACGGTTGCCGAGCCGTTGACGCGCACCTTCAACCGGTCGATCAGATTGCCGGTGACGCCGCTGCTGCGCTTGATGGCCGTGAAATTCGGCAGGCCGTTGTTGGCATGGGCGACTTTGTAGGTGCGGCCGAACACCGTGTCGGTGCCGGCGGCGGCCGAGGGGCCGCGGTCATAGCTCAAATATCCACTCACGCTGGGCCGGTTGGTGACATTGCGGTACAAATAGACCCACGCTTGTTGGCCGGACGCGAGCGGATCATCCAGAGCCAGCTCGATGCGCGGATGCTGGCGCGCGCCGGCATCAGCGAGCCACTTGTCCGCAGGCGCACGATCACCGGCGTCGCCCGGCATGAACACCACCTCATCATTGAAATCGATGGGGCCGGTTTCATTGCCGAAGAAGCTGCCGTTGCTGTCGACTTTGTCGATCTGAAAAGGAATCGCAAGCCATTGATCGCCGGCAACACTGTAGCGGTAGGCCGTGAGAGAGTCAATCTCCAGGCCCAGCAACGCCGGGGTGTTGAAGGCGTCGAAGACGATGGGATCGAATTGGCGGGTGAGTGTTTTTTGCTGCGCCAGCAACGGCGCCGCAGCAAAACTGGCGAGAAGCACAGAAGCGAGTACCAACACTCCGAACTTCGAGCGAGTACGCATGAGGGAACCTCTCCTGATGAAATGAAAAATGGGGATCGCCTGCTTGGCGAAACGTGTTCCGCCTGCTGCGGCCGATTGGCCGAGTGGGGCGGCGCACTTCTCTCCCTGCAGGAGACCCGTGACCAAAACGCGCGTTGTGCTACCCTGACCCATTTTGCCAGAGAACATTTCCTTCCGTCATCATGCCCTCTGCCCTGCTGCGACTACCCCTCGCCCCTCCTGCAGCCATGCTGCTGCTACTGTCCCAGGCCCGCGGCTGACGCACTCTCACGAGGAAATGGTAGCCTCCGCTCCCACCGCCGCGGTAACCGGATCTGCGGCCCCGCCGTTGCCGGCCTGCATGCGGGCGTGCGCCTGCTGCAGCAACGCACGCGCAGCGGCGTGTTTGGCGTCTTCCTGCAGGCACTTGCGCGCCGCTTTGGCGGCGCGATCGAACCATCCGCTTTCGAAGTAATATTGCGCGACCATGAAATAGGCCTGGGGCAACTCGACTTTGGTGATCAGCTCGCGCATCACGTGGCGGCGGTCGAGGTTGGCACACTTGGCGACCAGCTTCTGATTTTCGATCAGAAAATCGAGTACCTGCGCGTTGTCCGAATGGCTGCGCACGAATTCCATCACCAGGCCGAGCCCCTCGTCGAAAATCTCATCGATGCGCTGGAGGTTGGCGTGCAACGCTTGAAAATGCGCCTCCCAGTTTTCCTTGTTGTGGGCATAGTGCGCCAGAATGTAGCGCAGTTCCCGCGCCACCATCACCTTGTGAAAGAGCAGGCCGACGTGATCGATGAAAGCGGTATCGGCATAGCCGGGCACCAGCTTGTGCCGGCTGCCTTTGGTGGCGGCTTCCTCCCGGCGCCGGAAAATGAGATGATGATCCTCTTTGATCTGGAACAGCGTTTCGCTGATCTCCTTGAGCACTTCGAAAGAGGGTGCCCGCCGGCTTCTCAAACGGGTGCGCCGCATCTCCTGATAAGCATGACAGGCCCGCAAATAGCCCTGAATCATGTTGCGCACCTTCCAATTTTTGACGCTGGCGAGATAGCTGCGCTGCGTCTTGCTTATCGCCATGAAAGTCCTCTTGTCCGCTTCACCCAACTTGTTCCTTCCCGTGAGGCCGGGAAGCTGCCGGGGGTAGTGGAACTGTATTCTTTCTTATTTTTGCTGGATCATAGCTTTCGGTCAGTCTTTGATATGCGGGCGGTTTGATATTCCGATTCGGCTTCAGCGCGGGGGTAATCGGTGCCGCCTGCTGCGGCGCCTCTGGCAGAGCCGAGCCTGCGGCTTGAGGTGGTTGTTGATCCTGCGGGCTCGGCGCATCCAATGCTTTCCCGGCCGCGACAACTGCGGCCGAAGTTTTGCTGTGATTTTCGCCTTCCATTTCTTCACTCCAAGAGTAAAATCCATACGCCACTGAAAACAAGACCAGCAGCACACCTGTACAAAGCATCATTCTGTATGCTGCAGCCAACCGTTTGAATTTTCGATTAGTCGTCACAAGATTCTGCTCATATGCCGTCTGATTTGCCTTTGCAAGTGTGTAGTAAATATCGATGAGTTCATTATCTTCAAAGAACTTTATCATCTCAACGGTCAATGGAATCTTTAATACTTCATGAACTTGATGGATGCTAAAAATGATGAACCAACTTGCGACTACTGAGGCTGTTAACAGCATTCCGATCAACATCAAGAGCCATTCAATCAGAGTATCAGGGGGCAGGAATCTGTCGATAGTCCATTTCAAAAAATATCCAGCGAGACCCAGCAAGAAAACAAGGGCAGTCAGATACAGCGATGCCTTTTGATCAACTCGGTTGAAACGATTTTGCTCCTCGAACAACAGTTTAATTGACAAATCATAAAGCTCCTTGTATTTTTCCATCATCCCGCCCTCCCAATGAGTCACAAAGAGTTTACCGTTCCCTCAACAGCGCATTGAACAAGAACCGGTACGTCGCCCGCATTTGCGCGCGGAACTGCGGCCGGAAGCCAAACAGCAGCACCCGCCCCTCTCCCAACGGCGCCTCCACCAGCGCGGCCTGCTCGCGCAAATACTCTTCGCCCTGCAGCCAACCGGAGAGCAGAAGTCCATGTGGCGGAAAAGTCAACACCGCCCTGCCCTTTTGCACACGAAATGCCGGGCCATTGGAAAAGAGCACCGCCACCTCGCGCGGCGCGCCATAGGCCAAAGGATGATCGCTGTCGGCAATCACCCGCAGCAGCGAACCGGGCGCATTCAGCTTGCCCCGCTCGAGACCGGCAGTCACGTCCGCCACCTGCAGCCAGAAGTGATTCAGCACCAGTTCACAAGCAGACTCAAGGGTGATCAACGTGCCACCGCCATCGACAAACTGCCGCAGCTTGCGAATGCCCAATTCACCGAGGCCTCCGGCGTATTCCGCCGGCATTTGCGTTGGACTGTGGCCGGCCTCAAGGGTACTGGCTTTTTGGTCGGGCAAGATAATCACCTCAAATGAATTTCGCAAGTCTCGCGCAAGCAGGTCGGCATTCGACAACGCAGTGTAGGCAAAGCCGTAGTCTTCCAGCACCCAGCGTGTCCATCCTTCATCCATGTTGGCCACCCAACTCTGATAGAGGCCAACGCGGCTGGCAGCCAGGGGCCGGCGCGGCAACGCCGGTGGTTGAGTGAGACCATAAAGTTCCACGGTACTCGGGCTGCCGTGCGGGCTGGCGAGGAGAGCATCATTACGCAACAAATCCCTTATCGCCCTGGCATTCTCTCCGCCTCCCACCAAAAACGTTCCGGCCGGCCAGGCGCGGTCGCCGGCCACGAATTCCTGCGCAACGGTTGCAACCGGCACGCCCTGCTTGAGCAGAGCATTGACAGCCCGATAGGAGGCCGTGTTGCGCCGGTCAAGCGCGAATAGGCCGGCCTCGGCCTCGCCGGTTACACGCACGCCGCCGGTGACCTCTGCCGGACGGCGCCGGCAATCCGGCATTTGTTCCACGGCAAAAACTTCCACGCCGAGAAAAAGCGGCAGAGTGTGCGCCGTCACATCGTAGGGCGCTTGCGGTTTGCCTTCGCGGCCAAGGATCTGGGGATACTCCTGCGTCGCGAGCAAGGCCTTGGCAAAACTGCCGAACGGTTGGCCGAGCGCCACGAGAAAATCGCCCTGGGTGAAGGGCGCACCGGCGGCGCGGAAATCCTCCTGGGCTTGATGAATTTCGACCAGACCGGTTTGCAGAATGCCGAGCAAATCCAACAAGCCTTGCGGATCGAACTGCCGGCGGGGAATCACATAAGCGCCGGCGCTCTGGCACGCTCTGCGCCTAACCTCAAACAAGCTGCGCAACCAAAACTCGCGCTGCTGCGCGGCATGTTGCAGGGCCGCTTTGGCGGCGGCCAGATCATATTCGACAATGTCGCGCAGGCGCCAGAGGCCACCGGGCCAGGGCGCCGGAAAATTCCATGAACGCTGGCGGGCATCATAGCCCAGGCCGGCGCGCAATTCGCCGGGCTTGATCGTGACCGGGCTGGCGAGCGCCGCGCTGGCGGTCTCGATCAACAAGCGCACGCCCGCGTGATAGTGCGGATAAGCCCGCGCCGGCGACCAGGCATCGAAAATGGCGTTGCTCACCACACCGGTTTTGCCCTGGGCGGTCAACACGCCTTGCACATGCAGGCCGAGCTGATTCACCAGCGCCACTTGCACCGGATCCACGTTGGGTTCGATCGGATCGAGATAAGGCGGCACGAACATGCGCGCGCCGGTGCCGCCCATCTGGTGCATGTCGAGCGTGAGGTGCGGATGCCAGAGGTTGTACAGCTTCGCGACGGTGAGGCGGGTTTCCTTTTGCGTGAACATGAACCAGTCGCGGTTGTTGTCGTGCCCGGCGTATTTGTGGTAAAGGCGCGGCAACTCGGCGCGCTCGAACGGCGTGCCGAGGTACTTGCGATACCACTCCACTACCAGCAATTGGCCGTCGGGATTGTGGCAGGGCAGCACGATCGTTATCACGTTTTGCCGGATTGCGCGGCCCGCGGGCGATTCGTCCGTCACCAAGTCATAAGCCAGCTCCGGCGACATCTGGGTGGCGCCCACCTCGGTCGCGTGAATGCTGCAATTGATCAACACCACACTGCGCGCCTGTGCCAACAGCTCGGCAGCCTCGCGCTCCGCGAGCGGCCGCGGGTCTGCCAAGCGCGCCTGCACCCGCTGCCAGCGTTCGAGCTGCGCGAGATTTTCCGGTGCGCTGATGAAGGCCACGTACAGATCATTGCCCTCGGTGGTCTGGCCCAGGTTCTGCATCTGCAGCCGGTCGGAGGCCGCATCCAACTGTTTGAAGTAGGCAATGATCTGATGATAATCCGCCAGCTTGTGATCGCTGCCCAGGCGAAAGCCAAAATAGGATTCCGGTGGCGTAATATGGTTGGCAGCGCCTTCGGCCAGCCGCGCGTTTGCCGGCCCGGCGAGCGGCAGCAGTGCCGGCAGAGCAAGCAAGAGCAGTATATAGCGGCGCAGCAACTTCGGCAATGACACAAATCCTCCGTGGCGGATTCGGCGTGCAGGCTCGGTAAAATTGCCGGCCAATGTCACGAATTTCACCTGCAAAGGCAAGAGGGAATTGGGGTTGACAATCCAGGGTTGAATCTCTATCTTGACCCGCAACGCAGCGCCCGGAGCGGCTGCATTGACACATGATGATTCAGGAAACGAATGCAACCCTGCCGCTTGGGAGCGATATGAAAACCAGTCTCGTCCTGCTCGCCGTGCTGGGCACCATCGTTTTTTTCAACACCTCCTGCCAGCGCAACAGCCTTCCACAAAAATCAAACTGGCGCGGAACCGCCGCGCTCGCCGACGGTCGCCAACTGACATTTCACCTGCACCTCGATCTCACCGCGGCGCCGCCTTCCGGCTACTTCATTGTCGGAAACGAAATCACGCCCATTCCGGAAATCGCGGCGGCCGGCGATTCGCTGTATTTCAACTTTTCAGAATACGGCGCGCAAATGCGGGCCCGGTGGCAGGATGACCGGCTGCAGGGTGAATATTTGCGCTTTCGCCGCGACACCACTTCCTTCACCTTCACCGCGACGCCGATAACGCCGGCGCAGCCCGCCCCGACGGCCCACCCCGGCGTGCCGCCCGTCGGCTCATACCGCGTCTATTTCGAGAGCGACAGTGCCAGCACCGCTACGTTTTGGGCAAAGGGTGATTCGATCTTCGGCACGATTATCGAACCCAGCGGCGACTACGGCCTGCTGGCGGGCACCCAGAACGAGAAGCGTGTGCAGCTCCATCGCTTCACCGGCTGGCAGGCGATGATGATCGAGCTGGAACAAGCCCAGGGCGATTGGGCCGGCACGCTTTACGTGCGCGCGGAAAAGCCCTCCCATTTCAGACTGAAACCGCTGCGCGAATCATCGGCTGCAACTCAGCGCGCGCCGCAGACTTTCATGAAAAACCCGGCAGCGCCTTTCCACTTCAGCGGCGTGACGCTGGCAGGCGATTCGGTCACCAGCACGGAGGCGCGTTTTCAGGGCAAGGCGTTGCTGATCGACATCATGGGAAGCTGGTGCCACAATTGCATGGATGCCGCGCCGTTGCTGCAGCAACTCCATGCCGAATTTCACGACGCCGGGCTGGAGGTGGTGTCGCTGGCCTTCGAAATCAAAGATGATTTTGCGGCGGCGCAGAAGAATCTCGGCCTGTTTCAACGGCGCTACGGCCTCACCTTCCCAATTCTGTTTTGCGGCAGCACCGCCGAGGCCAACGTGCAGGCGCGCCTCAAAAGCCATATCGCAGGATTCCGCGGCTACCCCACTACGATCTTCGTCGGCCGCGACGGCCTGGTGCATGCGATCCACTCCGGTTTCCACGGCCCGGGCACCGGCGAGAGGTTTCAACAGCAGATTCAAGAGTATTATGAGACGGTGAAGGAGTTGTTGCAGGGTGAGGGAAGCAGGCAGGGGCTTTCGAGCAGGTGATGGGGGGGAGAATGTCAAACGCTCGGGCGGTAGTGGTTCGGAATATTCCTGTGTCTGTCCGAGAAATGTTCAGCCTTGGCTGAGCCAAGGCTTTGGCAGGATTCCACTGAGTCCAAATCCAACCTCCGGCGGGTATCCCACGGCCCAGCCGCGAGGAGTCTGGCTGGAAAGACATCCAGTTTTCGGACGACCGTTACTCTGGAGTGAATCGTCAAGAATCAGGGGTAAAAAATGCTCGAACTCTCCCTCCGCTTCGAATCCGACGAAAAAGACCAAGACTCCCCCATCGGCGTCTCTCTGTTTCGTCCCGACACCGGCACTTCAACCCAACTCGCTGAATTCGAGCCCCCGCTCGATGACGCCGTGCTCGCAGACTTGCGATGGTATTTGGAAACCTTCTCCGTTTGGCCCACCGGCCCGGATTATATTCGCGCCACGAACATCGAAGCCAAGCTCGAAGACTGGGGACGCAGCTTGTTGGAAAGCGCCACCCGCGAGCGCGAGGCCGCGCAGCTCTGGCAGCAATTTCTCGATAGCGACGGCGAAAGCAAACTCGTCACCATCGACGCCACCGATCCGCGCGTGTTGCGTCTGCCGTGGGAATTGCTCGCCGATGAAGGCGGCCATCTCTTTCCGCGCGGCTTGAGCGTGCGCCGGCGCTTGCGCAAAACCACCGCGACGCCCACCAAGCCCTTCAGCCTGCCGGTGCGCGTGTTGATGGTCATCTCCCGTCCCGAAGAAGCCGGCTTCATCGACCCGCGCGCCGACGCCCTCGCTCTGCTCGAGGCTTTGGACGGCCTCGGCAACGCCGCCGAAGTCGAATTTCTTTATCCGCCCACGCTCGCGGCTTTGACCAAGCGCCTGCGCGATAAAAACGCCCCGGCCATTCACGTGGTGCATTTTGACGGCCACGGCGTGTACGACGCCCGCCTCGGACTCGGCCATCTGCTCTTTGAAAATGACACGCACCATGAAGATCGCGTCGATGCCAATCGTCTCGGCACCCTGCTTTCCGATTGCAAAGTGCCGCTCATGGTGCTGAGCGCCTGCCAAAGCGCCATGCAAAAGGAAACCAACCCCTACGCCAGCGTGGCAGCGCGGCTCATTCGCTCCGGCGTCGGCAGCGTGCTGGCGATGAACTACTCGGTGTTGGTCGCCGCCACCAAAAAATTTGTCGCCGCTTTTTACGCGGGCCTCGCCAGCGCCAAAACCATCGGCCAGGCCGTGGAAGAAGGCCGCGTCGCCCTGCATGCCGACGAAGACCGCCACACCTTCACCCGGCGCAATGAAGAAGGCGAGCTGGTGGAAGAAACCGTGCGCCTGCGCGATTGGTTTCTGCCCGCGCTTTATCAGCAAGCCAGCGATCCGGTGGTTTTCGCGCCGCAGTCTCAACCTGCTGCGATAGCCGCGCCCAAAACCATGCCGCCAGCATTGACCAATCCCAATCTCCCCGGCGGTTTGCCGGCTGCCTCGAAATATGGCTTTCATGGCCGCAGCCGCGAGCTGCTGCAGCTCGAGCGCGCCTTTGCCAAACATGCCATCGTGGTGCTGCACGGCTTTGGCGGCATGGGCAAAACCACTTTGGCCGCTGAGGCCGGACGCTGGCTCTATCGCACGCGTCGCTTCCCCGGTGGCGCCGCGTTTGTGAGCTTTGAGCACGGCGGCTCATTGCAGCAACTGTGCTCGTGGGTGGGACAAGCCGTGAGCGGCGATCCCGATTTTGTGATCGGCGACGGCGACCCGGTGGCCCGCATTGCCCGCCTGTTGCAGGAAAAACCGGCGCTGGTGATTCTCGATAACTTTGAATCCGTGCTCGGCCGCAGCCCGCTGATGCCCGCTGAAGAATTGAAAGCCGTGCTCGATGCCGTGTGTTTGTGGGCAACCAGTAACGTCACTCCCGCGAAAGCGGGAGTCTCTCCGCACGGCTCGCGACTTTTGATCACCACCCGCGATACTAATTTCAATGACAGCCGCTTCAGCCCCTCGCAAGCGTGCCGGCATGTTGCTCTGCAAGGATTGGCGCCCCACGACGCGCTGGAATTAGCTGCCGTGGTCTTGGAAACCAACGGCATTGACCGCGCGAAAGTGAGCCGGCAAGATTTGCAGGATTTGATGGAGCGCTTGGGCGGCCACCCGCTGTCGCTGAATTTGGTGCTGCCGCATTTGCAGAAACACACCGCCGCCGAGCTTTCCGCCCGCTTTGAAGCGCTGCTGCCCGGCTTCAAAGAAGGCGCGGCCAAAGAGCGCAATGAGAGCTTGGAAGTCTCCTTGCAATTTTCTCTGCAACGTTTGGGAGAAGCGACCCGCGCCGCTTTGCCCGACTTGGCGGTTTTTCAAGGCGGGGCGATGGAAAATAGTATTATCCCTATTACACAGATGAACGAAGAACTGTGGCAAAAGGCACGAAAAGAGTTGGAACAAGCAGCATTGTTAATAGTAGAGAACCTGCCTAACTTGAGAGATCCATACTTACGTTTTCACCCCACGTTGCTACCCTATTTGGAGACCCAACTTCCTGAAACGCGTCGGGTAGAATTAGAGGAGCGTTATTGGCGCGTTTATCGAAGCGCTGCTGAGGCATTGTACGAACTCGACACCAAATATCCGCGCGAAGCCCGTGCCATCGCTGTACGTGAACTACCAAACCTGCTGCACGCCATTCGGCTAGCTATGACCGCCAGAGAACTTGACACAGTGGTGGATTTTGCTTATAGGATTGCAAAATTTCTAGATGGTTTTGGCCGGTGGCGTGAGCGCGACTTCATGATGAAGACGATCGAACAATTGGCTAATGAACAAATGAAGGGAGTAGCCACTGATGAAGGAAAGCTGAGCCGAACGGAATATTTAATGATGCTAAACCAAGGCGATGCATTATTACAACAAGGCTTTGCAGCTAATGCAGAACAAGCTTTTCATAAGCTATTAAAATGGTTGGAAAGTAGTATAACCACTAGTGAAACGGCCTATTATAGAGCTACTACATATGCTAAACTGGGTCGTTGTTTGGGCATACAAGGTCGTGCTATTGATGCAATAGAATGGCATATCAAAGCGATACGATGGTTCGAACCCCTAAGTAAGACTGATAAAAACGCGTGCAAAATGCTGGGTACAATATGTGCAGACTTGGCTGCAGATCTAACTGACCTAGGGCGATTTGAAGAGGCACAACAAGTATTTAATAGCGGACTTGAAATTTCTAAAAAGATTGAGGACCATGCTCAAGTAGCTGTTACAATAGGTCAAATGGGTACTTTAGCTTTGCAGCAAAACCATTTGGCTGAGGCAAAAGGGTTATATACCGAAGCACTGGAACGATTTCAGAAGCTGACTGATTTGGAAAATGAATCTGCTATGTGGCACCAACTTGGCAGGGTTGCAGAAGAAGCTGGAGATTGGGATGAAGCAGAACGCTATTACCGAGAGGCCGTACGTCTAAAAGAGCAAATTGGCGGCGATTTACTCTCTTTAGCGTTAACCTATAATAATCTTGGTAGAGTAGCAAATGCTGCTAGGCGTATAAAAGATGCTGAACGCTGGTATTTACGGACGATCGAGTTAAGTGAAAAAATAAAAAACCCTAAGTTGCTGGCAGGCACATTCATTAATCTTGCTGATCTCTATCTTTCCCAAGACCTACTCAACGAAGCAGAGCAGTATACCAAACGCGCGATAGCCATCATGGAGACAATTGATCTATCCATTGAACCTTGGAGAATCAACAATTTACTCGCGAGAATCGCCCAGGCCAAAGGTAATGCCCGAGAAACAACACAGTGATAGCGCAAAAGCACAAAATAGCTTTTTGCCTACCACGGCGCAGTATACCAACTCCCCAATGGGCGCCGGCGTTCATTCAAACCGTTGCCGCCGCCGCGCAGGGCAATGCCAACGCCAAAAGCGAAGTGGGAAAAATTTTGCCCCAACTCGAAGCAGGAGGTTGGCAAAATTTGGTTGCCGCCATCCGGCGCATGCTGGCAGGTGAGAACGATTTTGATAAGCTTCGCACCGAACTTGATCATCAAGATGCCTACATCGTCCGCCGCATCCTCGCGGCATTATCCGGTGAACCTGCACCAAGCGAACGCGCCATGCCAACCGGCGAGGCAACGGCACAGCAAGAAGAAAGCGAAGACGAAGCGCAAGGCATAACCCTAGATGATCTGCTCAAATTCGTCGCCCTCGCCTGCCAGCCGAACGCGCCGCCGCAACTCGTCGAACAAATGCGCGACCTCGCGCAAAGCCTGCAATCACCCAAAGCGCCGCCGGAAATGCACGCCCTCGGCCGCGTCCTCGCCGCCCTTCTCTCCGGCGAGCGCAACCCCGAGCTCTCCGCCCTCCCGCCGGAGCTGGCGAGCAAAATTCGGGAGCATTTGGCAGCGTTGCTGTAATGTTGGGGAAGAGAGCAAGAAGCGACGACTCCGAAGGAGTCAAATGTTCATGGCTCGGCAGGCCTCAGATGCCTCATGAACTCCGAAGGAGAGACATGTTGCTGGTCATCGTAAATGTGAAACCGTGCACTTGTTCATCGCATACACACATTTCACTCCTTCGGAGTTTCCAACGAGGTGAGGGGCTTTTGCTTTGAACATTTCATCCCTGATGGGATTGGCGACGCCGAATGCCGGCAAGTGACGCTCGACTGGGGCGGAAGGATTCTCAAAATCTGAAGGTAGCGGTGTGCTCAACTTGCGCTTCGCCTGGTCAAGTTGCCGCGATTTGATGAATCTCCGCCAAGACGCCCTCCGCCCACTCCTTGTCCTTCAAGATATCATGCTCGTCGGTTTCGATCACGAAGATGCGATGATGCGCGGCGGCGCGCTTGATCCAGCGCTCGTAGGCAATGTTCAACTGCGCCAGGTATTCCTTGTCGATGTTTTGCTCGTAATCGCGGCCGCGATGGCGAATCCGGCTGATCAGCGTCCAGATCGAGGCGCGCAGATAAACGATGACCGCGGGCGGCTGCAGCGCCTGTGAAATGGATTGATACAAATCCAGATAGCAGGCAAAATCGCGTTCCTGCATCAAGCCGCGGTCAAAGAGATTTTGTGCAAAGATCTCGGCGTCTTCGTAGATCGTGCGGTCCTGCACGCAAATTGTCTTGCTGATCTGGATGCGCAAATGATCCTTCAAGCGCTCCTTCAAAAAGAAGAGCTGGGAATGAAACGCCCAGCGGCTCATGTCCTTGTAAAAATCGGCGAGATAGGGGTTGTGCACTTCCTTCTCGAAGAAAACCGTCCAGCCGAAGTGCTCCGCGAGAATCCGGGTCAATGTGGTTTTGCCCACGCCGATGTTGCCGGCGATGGCAACAAAGGCATTGCGTTTGGCATCGAGTTTTTGCATAGAAGACCGTCAGGCGGCTAGGGATCGCAACCACCTCCGGCGATGACGAATCAGCGCCGGCAAAGCCAGGGCAGGGCATCGCACACGTGGCCTGCTCCTGCAAGAGATTCACTGCCGTGGTGACGACCGGCAAACGCACACGCTGCTGCAGCGCGCATGCAAAGCAGAATCACGACCAGGCCAGCTCCACGCGCAAATCGTTGAGCATTATAAGCAATTCCCACCAAAACGCAAGCGCTTTGTAGAATCAACACTGCCGGGCCTGGGCACTGGCGCAACCGCGCGCCGGCGGCGAATTCGCTGCAAACCTTTTGCTCCCGGCCTTGTCTATTCTGACGGCTTATGACCGAAACCGAAGAAAGACTCATCCGGCGCGCCCAGCAGGGCCAGGTCGCAGCCTTCGAGCAACTGGTGGCGTTGCACGACCGCCAGGTGTTGAAGCTGGCCTACAACATGCTGGGCCACCAGCAGGATGCGGAGGACGTGTATCAGGAGATCTTCCTGCTCGTCTTTCGCAAGATTTCCTCTTTTCGGTTCGAAAGCGAGTTTTCCACCTGGCTGTACCGCCTGGTGGTGAACACCTGCATCAATTATCGAAAGAAACGCAGCCGGAATCGTTTGTTCCCGCTGGCAACCGCGCCGATGGATCAGGAAGAAGCGGCGGCCGGCCCGGAGACTGTGGATCGGGAAATCGATCCGGAACGCGCCGCGCTCAACCGCGAGCTGGGCGAACAAATCACCAGCGCGATTGCGGACCTTTCAGAGCAACAACGCGCCGTGTTCGTCCTGCGCCACTTTCACGGCCACAAGCTGCAGGACATTGCGGCCATTCTCGAGTGCGCGGAAGGCACGGTGAAGAATTATCTCTTTCGCGCGACGCAACATTTGCAGCGCCGCCTGCGGCCATACTATGAGGATTCGCGATGAGCTTGCCCGAACACCTGCACCAGCTTTTGCTGCTGTATGACAGCAACGAATTGACGCCGCTGCAACGCCAGCAAGTAGAGGAGCTGCTGCAAACCGATCCCGAGGCGCAGCAAGAACTGGCGGCGCTGCGCGCCCTGCAGCGCCGGTTGCAGGCAACGAAACCGTATGAGCCGGAGGCTGCCACGCTGCAGCGCTTGCGCCGGCAATTACACCGTCGGCTGGAAGCAGCACCGGCCCGGGCCCGCTGGCGGCCACGCCTGGTGGAATTTCTGCTCGGCAGTGACCGGCCGCTGTGGCGCCTGGGTTTCGCAGCGGCGATGCTGGTGCTCGGCCTGGGGCTGGGCCGGCAGTTCTTTACGCGCACCACCGTGGTGACGCTGCCGCCGGCCGCCGGCGCCGCTTTCACCACCGAGCCGGTGATCACCGGCAACTCGGCGATCGTGCCGCAACTGGCAAATGTGCATCGCATCCATCTCGATCCCGCCACCGGCGAGATTGAAATCGCATTCAGCACGGTGAACAATGTCATCTTGCGCGGCACGATGGCAGATCCGGCGATTCGCCAGGTGCTGGCGCACACCATGCGCGCGCAGGAGCAGGCGGGATTGCGGCTGAAGGCGGTGCGTGCCATCGACGAAGCTGCCGCCCAGCCGGCCGCGGCCGCGCAGGATGAGGAGCTTACCCAGGCCCTGTTGCAGGTGCTGGTGCATGATGCCAACGACGGCGTACGGCTGAAAGCCATTGACGCACTCAAGAATTTTGCACCGACGCCGGAGATCAAGTCCGCGTTGATCCAAGCCTTGCTGCGCGACGCCAATCCCGCGGTGCGGATTGCGGCCTTGTCGGCGCTGAGCCGGACGCCGGTCGAAGCGCCGGAAGCCTCGGCGCTCGAGGCTGCCGCGGCCATCGACTCGAATGCCTTCATTCGCATGGAAGCAAAACGATTGCTGCAAAGCTTGCAGGCAGAACGATTGTAAGCCGCTGCTCTCGGGGTCTCCGGAGGCCCGGGAAGAAGCCGGCAGCATTACCTTCACAACGACATTTGAACGACGATACAATTCAGGGAGACATACTCATGTCAAGCAGAACATTGCACTTCATTGGAAGGTTCAGCGGTTTGGCGGTGATGATTCTTCTGGCGGTGATGGTCGAGTATTCGCCGGCGCAGGAAATTCGTCAGGAGGGCCGGCGCTATGTCGCCGAAATCAAAAAGGAATTCAAAGCCGGGCCGCAGGGCACGCTCGAAATCCGCGACGTCACCGGCGATGTTACCGTCAGCACGGTGGCGCAAAACACGGTGACGATTTTCGAAACCGTGAGCATGGAAGTCTTCACAATGGAAGAAGCTAGACAGGTTCTAAAAGTCTGCCAGGATTCCTATTCGCAAAGCGGTGAGTTCATTCGGGTCGATGGCCGGGAGCGGCCGCGGCGTTCGAGTGAATCCCAGTTTCGCGTCACCGTACCCAGCCGTTTCAACGTGGACATCAGCACGAGCGGTGGTGATTTGACCATTCGGCAACTCATGGGCAATGCCACGCTACGCACCTCCGGTGGAGACATCGAGCTGGCGGAGACCGGCGGCGAGGTGAACGCCACCACCTCCGGCGGCGATGTGGTGGTGCGTGACGCCGGCGGCCGCGTCGCGGTGAAAACCTCCGGCGGCGACTTGCGACTGGAGCGCATCAACGGCATCCTGGACGGCCGCACCTCCGGCGGCAGCATTTCCCTGCGCGTCGCCAGCCAGACGGTCGATCTGCGCACCAGCGGCGGCGACATCGACATCTTCGAAGTGAATGGCAACGTCACCGCCAGCACCTCGGGTGGTGATGTCAACGTCGAAAACACCGCCGGCAGCGTCGAGGTCAGCACCTCCGGCGGCGACATCGTGTTGCGCAACATCAAAGGTGAAATCAAGGCCGCCACTTCGGGTGGTGACGTGCGCGCCACGACCCTGCTCAGTGCGGCGCGGCTGCGCACTTCCGGAGGCGACATCGAAGTGCGCGATCTGAAAGCGAGTCTGGAGGCCGCAACCTCCGGCGGCGAAGTCGGAGTGGAAATGACGCTGGCGGATTTCAGCAAGCCGCATGACCTCACGCTCAGCAGCAGCGGCGGCAGCATCGAACTGACCATTCCGGAAAAGCTGCCGGCGCGCATCCAGGCGGAGATTCAACTCGACGAAAGCTGGCGCTTCGGCGACCGCTATGACATCGAATCCGACTTTCCGCTGCGCATCGAGCGCAATGAAGCCGGTGAGCGCGGCGGCCGCTTCGTGCGCGGCGCGGGCGAGATCAACGGCGGCGGCGATGCGATCACGCTGAAAACCAGCGCCGGCAACATCATCATCCGCAAAGGCCGCACGCCTTGATTCCTCCCTGCCCTTCGTGAAATCAAACCAGCCGGCAGCCGCTTGACTGCCGGCTTTTTTGTTGTGAAATTCTGCTTGTGAATGTGGCACGCCGGCGGTATTCTGTTGCCCGATTGCGGGATCATCAGCGCAGGCACACAGCGAGCCGCAAGCAAGTGGGCAGCGGCCGCAAGCTCGTCACGAACGGCATTGGTGTCGATGCGCGGCTGAATGCTCCTGCCCAAGCCGCGCAGATTTCACTCTCACGCATAGGGCGGGTTCAAACCCATGAAACCACCGGTCGCACAACTCACAGAATCGTTCACCGAGTCAGTCATTCGCGAAATGACGCGCTTGACGCTGCTGCACGGCGGGGTCAATCTCTCGCAGGGCTTTCCGGATTTTCCCGCGCCCACCGCGGTGAAGGAGGCCGCGGTCGCGGCGATTCGCGCGGATATCAATCAATACGCCATCACTTGGGGCGCGGCGAAATTGCGCGAGGCCATCGCGGAGAAAGCGGCGCGCTACAACCGCCTGCAGGTCGATCCGGTGAAAAACGTGACGGTGACCTGCGGCTCCACCGAGGCCATGATTGCCACGTTGCTGGCGCTGATCAATCCCGGCGATGAAGTGATCATCTTCGAGCCGTTCTATGAGAATTACGGCCCCGATGCCCTGCTCGCGGCCGCGCAGCCGCGTTTCGTCAAATTGCATCCACCGGATTGGCACTTTGACGAGGGCGAGTTGCGCCGCGCTTTCAACCGGCATACCCGCGCCATTATCATCAACACGCCCAACAACCCCACCGGCAAGATTTTCTCCCGCCACGAGTTGGAATTCATTGCCGGCCTCTGCCAAACGTGGGACGCGTTTGCCCTCACCGATGAAATCTACGAACACATTCTGTATGAGGGCGCCGCGCATCTCAGCCTCGCCAGCCTGCCAGGCATGGCGGAGCGCACGATCACGATCAACGCCATTTCGAAAACCTACAGTCTGACCGGCTGGCGGGTGGGCTGGGCGATCGCGCCGGAGAAGCAGACCAGCGCAATTCGCAAAGTGCATGATTTCCTCACCGTCGGCGCGCCGGCGCCGTTGCAGGAGGCGGCCGCGGTCGCGCTGCGGTTCGAGGAAGACTACTACCGGAACCTGGCGGCGCTTTATCAGCAGAAACGCGACCGGCTGCTGGGCATTTTGCAGGCCACCGGCTTTGAGTGCTGGATTCCGCAAGGCGCATACTACATCATGGCAGACGCCGGCAGGCTCATGCAGAAGACCGGCCACCGCAATGACAATGATTTCGCGCGCTGGATGATTCGTGAAATCGGCGTGGCCGCGGTGCCGGGCTCCAGTTTCTATCAGCGCCCGGAAGAGGGCCGCACGCGGGTGCGGTTTTGTTTCTGCAAGAAAGAAGAAACACTCGCTGCGGCTGAGGCCCGGCTGCGCCGCCTCTGCGATTGAAAGCGACGGCCGATTCATTTTTTCAAAACAAAAACCCCGCGCCGATGATTGCACCGGCGCGGGGTTTTTTATTGCCACGATGGGACGGACGGGATCAGCGCTTCTGCTTCTGGTTCCTGCTTCGGTTGGGCGGCACGGTCTTGCCGCCGTTATCCGCGGGAATCGAATCATACAACAAATAGCGCTCGCGTTTGGCACGATACTCCTTGAGCGCAGGTTCCCAGGAGAGATAAATCGTGGCGGGTGAGTCGCCGCGCAGCAGGCGCAACCGCACCGAATCGGTTCCCATGGCCTGATCAAAGCTCTTCACGCGCGCGGGATTGAAGATGTTCTGTTCGGGATACAATTTGTAAAGCGTGGCCAGAATGTAAAGCTGAGTCAACATCGGCCGGAAGATCTGCGGCGCAACGATGTGCATCTGCACGCCGGAGAGCGGCATGTCTTTGTGGCCGAAGTAATAGGGCCGGTAATGCAACGGCCGGAAGAGCACACCCGGCAATTTCTCGGCGTTCAACGCGGCCGCCAGCTTCGCGCCGTCGATCCAGGTGTGGCCGATCAGCTCGAACGGCAGGGTGTAGCCGACGCCTTCATTCACCGCGGACAATTCACCCATGCAGCCGGTGGCGGCGATGTGATAAACCGTTTGCGCATGCGGCACGTGCGGCGAAGTCGGCACCCACGGCAAGCCGGTCTCCGCGAACATCATGTAACGCCGCCAACCCCGCATCGGCACGACGGTGAGCTGCGTACCGAATTGATATTCTTGATTGAAATACTGCGCCAGCTCGCCGACGGTCAAACCGTAAATGTAGGGAATCGGATAGAGTCCGATGAAGGATTTGAAATTTTCCTCCAATACCGGACCTTCGATGAGATCGCCGCCGAGCGGGTTGGGGCGATCGAGCACGATGAAGGGAATACCTTGCCGGGCCGCCGCCTGCATCGACAACGCCATGGTGTAGATGTAGGTGTAGGCGCGCGAGCCGATGTCCTGAATATCATAGATGAGAACTTCGATATCCTTGAGCATTTCCGGCGTTGGCGCGCGATTCTTGCCATAGAGCGAATAGACCGGCACACCGGTGCGCGTATCGATCGTATCGACCACATATTCGCCCGCGAAAATGTCGCCGCGCACGCCATGTTCCGGCCCGAACAGGGCAGCGAGCGTCACGCCGGGTTGTGCGCTCAAGGCATCGATGGTCGACACGAGTTGTGAGGTCACGCCCGTGGGATTGGTGATCAAGCCGACCCGCTTGCCTTTGATCAAATCGAGTTGTTCCGTCAGCAAAACTTCGACTCCGGGTTTGACCTGGGCGTGCAGAACAAGCGGCAGGAGAAGGAGAAACGAGAGCAGCTTCGTACGAGTCTGGGCAAAGCTCGGATGGAGGTGCATGTCAGTTCCAGGGATGAGAGTGGTCGCGGGCGAGAATGGTCTGTTTGATTTCCGCCGGCGCAGTTGGAGATTTCATTTTGCCGCGATTGCCCGCGCGTGCGCACAAGACTGCGCCCGCTGGTGTGAGGCGATGAATTTTCCCGCGGCGCGTTCAGAGTTTCTTGCGATAGCGCCAGAACACGCGGGTGATGTGGGCGTCGGCATAGTGCAGATAGAACGCATAAGGCCCGACCCACGGAATGATGGCGCGGCGGTGGCCCTGCGCCTTGATATCGGCGAGGCAACGCAGCAGCAGCACGCCGCCGAGATTCTTGCCGCGATAATCCGGGTCGGTTCCCATCGGCCCGAACCAGCCGGTGTTTTGGTTGTTGCCGTCGTGGGCCGAGAAGGCCGCGACTTTCTTTTGATGCAACGCCAGATGCAGGCTGATGGGGTAGTTGGAGAGCGCCCGCTCGACTTCCGGAATCCATGCCGGCCAGTGCCGCGCGAGCAGCGCCATGACGTCGTCCCAATCCGCCATCAATGCCCGGCGGATTTCGAAGCCGGCCGCGCGCAGCCGCTCCTCTTCATTTTTGGTTTCGAAGCTGCGTGCGGACAAATCGACTTCCATGTTGGCGGTGTCGCCGAAGCGTTCATAGCCCTGGCGCTCGAAGAAGGCCAAAGTTTCAGTGTAGCGCGGGTCGATGCCGGGCACAAGATAATTGGGATTGCTGTCGAACACGCGAATGGTCTGCACGCCGGCGGCGCGCAGAGTCTGTTCAATGGCGTGCAGCAGCGCTTTGCCCACGCCGCGGCGGCGCACGCTGGGATCGACCGCCAGCAGCTTGATGAAGCCCAGGCCTTCCCTCACCAGGTGGCGCTGCACGCCCATGATCAGGCCCACCGGCCGCCTCTCCTGCTCGGCCAGCAAAACCAGCTCCGGGTCATAGTCAGGGTCTTCGGAAATTTTTTCATCGAGCAGCTCGGGTGTCATCTGGTCGAAGTGGGCGCTGCGATTCCAGATGGCGAGCGCCGCTTCCAGATCGGACTCTTGCAACGGCCGGAGGTTCATGGACATTCGTCCTCAGAAGGTTCGATGCAGGCGCTCATGGAGCCTTTGCAGTGGGGAATGCGCCAATCGGCGCCATAGGCGTGGATTTGATCGCGCTTCAGCTCGGCGCGTTCGAGGGTGGTGGTGTCGACGATCACGCGGCCGGCGGCGTCGACTTCGCATGCCAGCAGGAACGCCTGCTCGCGGTTGTGACGGAAAAGCTGCATCAACATCTCGATGACATAATCGTAGGTGTGCTCATCGTCATCGAGCAGGATGACGTGATAGCGGGGAATGAGCTGGGGGCGTGCGTGCGCTTGTTTCTGGTGTTTGCGTGTCGGGCTGATGACTTCCATAAAAAGAAAAAGCATAATTCCGCGTCACGGAACTACGCTCCTCGTTGCGGGACGAATCGTGTGTCACCGCTCGCTGCGGCGTTCTTTTTTGAGGGCGTTGATTTCGTCGCGCAGGCGCGCGGCGTCTTCATAGCGTTCATCCTCGACCGCCTTTTGCAGATCCTCGGTCAAGCGTTCCATGCGATCCATCGGCCGGTGCTCTTCGGCACGCTCGGTATCCTTGTCGGAAACCGAAGCTTTCTTCATCACTTCATCGGAGACGAAGATCGGGGCTTGCGTGCGCAAGGCCAGCGCAATGGCGTCGCTGGGCCGGGCATCCACTTCCACGTGTTGGCCGTTGAGCTTGACTCCCACGATGGCATAGTAGGTGTTTTCGCGCAGATCATTGATGACGACCCGCGACACGCGCGCTTCGATGGAATCCAGCAGGCTTTTCATCAAATCATGCGTGAGCGGGCGGGGCGGAATGATATTCTCCATCTGCAGGGCAATCGCCTGGGCTTCCGAGGAACCGACCACGATCGGCAGCCAACGGCTGTGCACGTCATCCTTGAGAATGACGACAAAACGATTGGCGGTCGTATCCAGCGTCACGCGGTCAACTCGAACGGATATTAACATGCGACTGAACCTTCTGAGCCGTGCAGGAAGTGTTACAATTATGACATGAAGGGCGAAGAATAACTGCGCTGAGGTCGTCATTTCGTCGCGCAATCGACGCGCAATAATAGAAAAATAAACCAAAACTGTCAAGCGAAATAACGGCAGTTTTGCGCCGAAAAAACAGAGAAAAGCGCGATTGCAGCAGACCAATCAGCTCGCGCCTCAATGAGGCCTCGCGTGCGAAGATCTCCCTCGCCCCGTGCACGGTGACGCCGCCTGCAGGTTACGAGGCGTTGACACGGCCGGTCTCTGGTCGCGGCGACCGAAGCCGCCACGACCAGAGACGGCGGTTCAGCTAGAGATTCCGCAGCAGAAACTCCGTCATCAGGTTGTAAAGATGCACCTGGGTGTCGCGGCCGCCGATGCCGTGGTCTTTGCGCGGATAGACCATCAGTTCGAACGGCTTGCGCGCATCTTGCAAGGCCAGCGCCAGTTGCATCGCATTGGCGAGATGAACGTTGTCGTCATTGGCACCGTGCACCAGCAGCAATTTGCCCTTGAGATTGCCGGCATATTTCACCGGTGCGCTGCGCTCATAGCCCGCGGGATTTTGCGCCGGCGTGAGCATATAGCGCTCGGTGTAGATGGTGTCGTAATTGCGCCAATCGGTGACCGGCGCCACGCTCACCGCCGCCTTGAACACCTCGCTGCCCTGCAGCAGGCAAAGGGCGGACATGTAGCCGCCATAGCTCCAACCCCAGATGCCGATGCGGCTGGCATCGACGTAAGGCTGCTGCGCCAGCCACTTGGCTGCCGCGATCTGATCCGTGGTTTCCAGCTCGCCGAGATTCTTGTAGGTCTGCATCATGAACTGCTTGCCGCGGCCGCCGGTGCCGCGGTTATCGACCGAGACCACCAGATAGCCCTGTTGCGCCATCATCTGATGCCAATAGCCGCGACTGCCGCCCCAGCGATTCAACACCGTCTGCGAACCCGGGCCGCCGTACACATACATGAGCACCGGATATTTTTTGGCGGGATCGAAATCCGGCGGCTTGATCATCCAATAATGCAGCATCACGTTCGCGGCGGTGGTCAACGTGCCGAATTCCATCGGTGGAAGCCGGTAGTCGCGCCGCGCCGGAATGTCATTGGCCTCGATCACCTCGATGAGGCTGCCGTCGCTTTTGTGCAGCACGGCTTGCGTGGGCGTGGTGACATTGGAGAAATTGTCAAAATAGTAACCGGCCGAGGGTGACATGTTGATGAGATGCCAGCCCTCGCGCGTGGTCAGCCGCTGCAGCCCCGCGCCGTCCGCTTTGATCCGGTAGAGATGGGATTCCAGGTGGCTCTTTTCCGTGGCGCTGAAGTAGACCGTTTTGTTCCTTTCATCCACGCCTTCGAGCTTGGTGACGCTCCACGCTCCGCGCGTGAGCTGGCGCACGACCTTGCCGTTCATGTCATACAAATAGAGATGGGGCCAGCCGTCGCGCCAAGACAGCCACAGCAATTGCTTGCCGCCCGCCAGAAACTGCCAGTCATCATGAATATCAACCCAGCCGTTGTCCTCCTTTTCTATGAACAGCAGCCGGGTGGCGCCAGTGGCGGCGTCGGCAATCAGAAACTCGAGGTGATTCTGGATGCGATTCAGACGCAGCACCGCCAATTCCCGGCTGTACGGCAGCCATTTGATGCGCGGGATGTAGAGGTCCGTTTCCGCGCCCAGGTCAATCCAGCGCGTGCCGCCGTTGGTGCCTGCCACGTCCACCACGCCGATCTTGACCAGCGAGTTCCGGTCACCCGCTTTGGGATAGCGCATCGGCTCATAGACATTGTGCACCGGGATGAAATCCACCAGCGGAAAGACATTCACCTCGCGCTCATCGAGTTGATAGTAGGCGATCTGCCGGCTGTCCGGCGACCAGAAGAAGCCGGTGCGAATGCTGAATTCCTCTTCATAGACCCAGTCGAACCGGCCGACCAGAATGTGTTCTTCGCCCTCGTTCGTGAGTTGACGCACGCTGCCGCTGGCCAGGTCATGCACCATCAGGTTGTGGTTCTTCAGATAGGCGATCTGGCGGCCGTCCGGAGCGAATTGCGGATCGCGCTCTTCGGCCTCGTCGTTGGTGAGTTGTCGCGTGCTTCCCGAGGCCAGGTCATAGAGATAAAGATCATTGTTCGAAGGCAGCAGGATGCTTTTGCCGTCCGGCGACCAAAAGTAGTTGCCGAGCACGAAGCGCTTCTCCTGCTTTTGTTCCGCCAGAATCGCGACCTTCTTGGAATCGAGCAAAATGCTTCTTTGCTTGCTGGCGGGATCGTAACGCCAGATGTTGAGCGTGCCCTCTTCGCTGCGCCGGAAATAAGTGAAGGCCTTGCCATCCGGGGTCCATTGCACGGCGCTGGGCAGGGTGCCGCTCAGCTCGCGGGTGCCGAAGATGGTTTCAACGCTGAGTTGCTTTTGCGCCGGACTGACGGCCGGCAACAAGCAAATGGCCAGGATGGCGGCCAGCCAAACGGTGCTTCGTTTCGCATGCAACACATGAGCCTCCTTCATTCTGAGATACGGGGCAAAACCATTTCTACGAATTGGAGAATCCCGGCGCTATGGCCGCGAGCCGCCGGCCGGCGAGCTGGAGGGATCAGCCGGCGCTGCCAGCAACGTTTTGTCATGCGCAAAGGAATGCAGGAATCCCTTGACTTCCTGTTGATACAAAGCCGCATTGGCACGATAGGCGGCGCCGTGGCGCGCGCCCGCGACGACGACGAACTTCTTGTGCAGGCTGGGCGCGCTCTCGTAAAGCTGCTGCTGCACCGGCAGCGGCATGCGCTCGTCTTCACTGCCGGCAAGAAACAAAAGCGGCCGGTCGCCGATTTTGCGAAGCGCATTACGCATGTCGAAGGCGCCGTTGCTGAAGCCAATCCGCCAGCGGGTAAACAGGATCACGGCCTCCGCAATCGGAAAGCGCGGAATGCCGAAGAACAGCTTGGCGTGATGCGCGATGGTGTTTTCAAACGACAAAAAGCTGCTGTCGAGAATCAAGCCGGCAATTTCGGGGGACTCGGCGGCGGCCAGCATGGTGGCCGCGGTTCCCATCGAAACCGCAAAGGCGACGATGGGTTGCTGCAGCCGCAAGCTGTCGCGAATGAAATGAATCGCGCCCAGCACGTCCTGCCGCTCCAAATAGCCCAAACTGGACAACTCGCCGCCGCTGTCGCCGTGCCGCCGGAAATCCAGCACCAGCCCGGCATAGCCGAGCCGGTTGAAGGCGCAGGCGCGTTCCACCATTTCCAGCTTCGAACGAAACAAGCCATGGCAGTAAATGATCACCACCGGCGAGGAATCCGCCGGCAACCACCAGCCGGCCAGGGGCGTGCCGTCGGTGGCGTGGATTCTCACAGTCTGATAGGCAACGCCATAATCTTGCGGCGTGGCCACCACCTCGTATTTCAGCGGGCGGGATTTGGCATGCGTGAGCAGCCACGACAAGCCATAAGGGATCACAAAAAAAACCAACACCACCACGATGATGCCCAGCGCAATCAGCGTGCGCCGCAGCCAGCGCCGCCAGGGCGAACCGGGCAGCGGAGACGAGGAGGAAGATTTTGGCATAGTTCCGAATTCTTGAGTGATCAATTTTTTTTTCTGCCAAGGGTGATTTTGACCGCAGCTCTTTGCCAGCGCGCGGGCTCTCAATCGCTCTGGTGCACTGAGGCCCGCGCCGCCACGATCAACGCCAATACGCTGCAGCCCGCCGCCACAAAGCAGATGGCGCTGAAGCCGAAAGTTTGATAAAGCAAACCGCCGGCGGCCGCACTCGCGGCAATGGTGAGTTGCGAAGTGAAATTACGCAGAGCAAGATAAGCGCCGCGCTGTTGCACCGGCACCAACTCAGTCGACAAAGCCTGAAACGGACCTTCACGCACCGCCAGGAAAATGCCGCCCGCGGCACAGGCCAGGTAAAGCTGCAGCGGCGTGGCCACATAGGCCAGCACCGGCAGAATGATTGCCAGCAGCGCGCTGCTGAGAACGATGACGCGGCGTTTGCCGAAGCGATCGGCCCACCAACCGCCCGTCAAAGCCGTGACT
The DNA here is from genome assembly GCA_023150945.1 of bacterium. NCBI lineage: Bacteria > bacterium. The sequence goes on from JAKLJX010000014.1 coordinate 102,223, forward strand.
GTCGAGGCCAGCCCGGTGACCAGGAAGACCACGCCAATCGCGGAAGTGGACATGCCGAACCGGTCGGTGAGCCACACGCCGAGATAGGTGAGCAACAGCGAAGCGGTTGCCGACACCGCCAGCGCGAGCAAGAGTCCTTGACGCGTGCGGGCCGCGCGCCAGTAGTGCGAGTAGGCTTTGATTTGGCCGGTCACCAGCGGCGCCAGCCTCCAATGAATGGGCCACTGTGCGTTCATAGCGGCCGACATCATGCGGTCAGTTCTTGCGGCACGCAGCGCGAAGAGGCCGAAAGCCAGGCAGCCGGCAGCGACCGCCAAAACGAGATAAAGCGCACGCCAGCCAAGATTCCCGGCCAACAGCGCGGCTGCCGGCACTCCGGCAACGGCTGCGGCAAAGTACATCGCGCCAATCCAACCCATGGCGCGGCCGCGTGATTCGTAGGGAAAGAAATCAGCCATCTGCGCGATGACGCCTGCGGAAATCGCGCCGCCGGCAATGCCCGCGAGCAAGCGCGCACCCAGATAGAACGGGAAAGCCGGCGCCAGCCAGGCGGCCGCCGCGGCCACGGCGAAAATCAACGCGGCCCAGCGCAGAAAAGGCAGGCGGCCGAAATGATCGGTGAGCGGTCCGATGACCAACGCGCATGCCGAAGCAGCCACAGCATAAACCGTCACCGCGATACCCATGGCGGCAATGGTGGTATGAAAACTTGCCGCCAGCTTCGGCAAAATGGGGGAGATGATTTGTACATCAAGCAAGCCGAGAAACAGCAGGAGCAGAAGCGCGATGATCACGCCGCGGGAGACGCCGGGTGGCCCGGCCCGCTGCCGCAGGTCGTCCCCGGCGGCAGGGGCGGTGATGAGGGAATGCTCGCGTTTGCTGTTCGGCGGCGTGATCATGAAGAATGCCGGGCATCGTGCTCGTGTGCAGGCGAAGAAATGGTCACACCAGAGGACGATTCCGGTATCAAAATGTTCATGGCACCACCAGCATTTTCCTGGTGGCGCTGAATTTTTCCGACTCCAGCCGCAACCAGTAAATGCCGCTGCTCACCAAGCGCCCGGCCTGATCCCGGCCGTTCCAAAAGACCTCGTGGCGGCCGGGAGCAAGCTCGCGTTGCAGGAGCGTGCGAATCTTCTGGCCGATGGTGTTGTAAATCGTCAGCGAAACTTGCGCGGCTTGCGGCAGTTGCAGGCGGATGCTGGTTTGGTTGGCCCGGGCGGCAGAGCTCAACGCGAAGGGATTGGGATAGTTTTGCTCCAAACTGAAAGCGCGCGGCAGTTCGCCTTGCTCCGCGACCGCGGTGGTCGCAGTGGAAAAACTATCGATCGCGCTGAACACGGTTGTGCCCGCGGCGGTGGTTTCCACCCGCCAATAGTAGAGGTTGTTGCGCTTGAGCGATCCGTCGGTGATGGTGAAGCTCGTGTCTGACAGAGACGGCGAGCGAAACACTTGCGTGGTGAGGGTGCGCGAGGTGCCGTAAACCGCCACGTAGGTGATGGCGTCGCCGTCGGCGTCGCGCGAGGCGCGCCACTGCAGCTTGACGTTGAGCGTGTCCACCCGCGTGCCCCTGGTTGGCGCGACCAGGACGGCGGCAGTGGGTGCGTCGGGCACGGGCGTGACCGTGACGGTCAAGGTCCCGGTCGCAGAGCCGTTGTCGGCGTCCGTGGCGGTCAGCCGCAACTGGCCAGTGCCGAAGAAATCACGCGCCGGCCGCAGGCGCAAGCGGCGCTGCGCGGCATTGTAAGAAGTCTTGAGGTTGGCGTCATCGCTCACCTGCCAGCTTATCAGCGCGTCTGCGCTCTCGACGTCGGAGACATAGTCATCGAGATTGAGAATCTGCGTGGTGTCATCTTCACTGATTGTGACCTTGGCGGGCAGTTGCAGTTGCGGCAGATCATTGACTGAGAGCACTTCGAGCAAGACGTGCGCGGTGTCGCTCGCCGCCTGGGGATCATAAACCACAAGCGTGACCTGCTCTGTTCCGAACCAGTTGGGTCGTGGTGAAAAGCGCGCGAGATTGCCGGCCAACAGCGTTGCCGTGATATTCGGGCCTGCCAGCAAAGTCCACGACAAGTTGTTGTCCGGGTCATTCTCATCCGTCACCGCGCCATTGAGATCTAGATCGAAGTGGGTGTCTTCCGCGAAGCTGTAGCCGGCGCTGAAACTCACGCGCGGCGGAAAGTTGAACTCCCGGCTCAACACTACCAGCGCATACGCGCCATTGCCAAACGTGCCGTCACCGAGCAAGTAAGCGGCATTCATCGCGACTTCGATCTGGCTGGCAGCCTTCCACACGCGAAACGACATGGCCTCGCCGCTGCGATAGCCGTCGACTTCGGGCGTGAAGCTGTCGTCCTCCCAAGCCGTCAGGGTCTGATTCGTCGGCCCGGCCACGACCGCCGCGCCGACGCAAATGCCGGCGGGCGTGAACACACCGACTTCATCGCCATTCGCCAGTGCCGCGCCGTTGATGGTTGCGGCTTGCACGACGATCGCGTAGTTGTCTTCGGTTTTGGCGCGGTATTGAAAATGCGTCTGCGCCGAAGCCAGGACCGGCCAGAGCATGGCAAAGAGCAGCGCCGGGCAGGAGCGGCGCGCCAGACGGCCGCATGAGTGAAGACTGGACATGGCATCCCTCCGCTGGGTTGGCGATCACACATCTTGGCAATGCTACGGCTTCCCGAGGCCCGCATCATCCGGCTGAATTAAGCAAAAAACTTCACGCAATCAAAGTGGAAAATTCGCGTCTCCTCCGGCGTCACTCTCCAGCTTCTCGACCATCGCGGTTTCGCGGCGGCAGAGCACAAAGCCGGCTTTCTGGTAGAAGGCAAGCGCGTGCGGATGATCGAGCGTGCAGGTGTGCAACCAAAAGCGCACGGGCCGGCGCTGCCACACGCGCGGCATGATTTCAGCGAGCAGATACGCTCCCCATCCCCGGCCCAAAAACTCCGGCAGCAAGCCGAAGTAGGCCAGTTCGACTTCCGGCATACGGCGGAAATCAAGCTCGGCGTAACCGGCGGGCACGCCGGACACGTAGAGTACGTGAACTTCGACCTGCGGGTGTTGAATGATCTCGGCAAGCGCGGCGTCGGAGAGTTTGCGGCGGTCAATCCAGTTCCACGCCGCGCCCACGGTGTTGTACAGATAGCGATAAAAAGAAACCGTCGGGCGCTGCGCCTGTACAATGGCGGCCTCGGGGCGGGGCGCCGGCGCCGGGTGCAAGGGAGGTGCGAACATTTCGAGGTGAGTGATCGTCACCGGCAGCAGAGGTTTGGGCGATGGAGATTGCATGGGTGGAGTGATTCTTTTTGTGCCTGTCACAGACGGTTTCATCCGCACACCGGCGGTGGCGCAGCCGCGCCCTCAGATCTGCAACTCTCTGCTGAGCAAGCCCATGAAGTGATGCAGCACGCGCGCGGTGAAGCCCCAAATGCAGATCGTTTGCCGCGCCGCCGGCCAGTTGTCATGGTGAAACTTGAGATGCGGCGCCACGGCCACGTGATAATGCAGATTCAAAAAATCCTCGCGCGAACGGATTTCCAGACTGGGATTGAATTGTTCGAACAGCACGCGCACGGGAATCTCGAAGATGGCGGCGACTTCGCGATGGTGGGGAGAATAGCGCAGAACGGCGAGCGGCCGCGCCACATAAACCGCGACATCAAATCCGGTGGTCATGGTGCTGAACTGGCCCAGGCTGCCCAACACCTCCAACTCGGCCGGCGCCACCCCGATTTCTTCGTGCGTCTCGCGCAGCGCCGTTTCCAGGAGCGAGCGGTCTTGCGGTTCAAGTCTGCCGCCGGGAAAGGCAATTTGCCCGCCGTGCCGCGAGCCGTCACTGGTTTTCATGATGAAAACCGCCTGCGTCTCGCGTTGCCCGCCGATTTCCGCCTCGAACAAGATGGCGAGCACCGCCGAATGCCGCAAGCCCGGAACCGGTTCGCGGCGGCGCAGCGGCGCAGTTTGCAACGCGCGGCTGAGTTCATGCAGCGGAAGATTCATGACGGATAGAATTAGTTGACGATGCACCCGGCAGTTGCACACGCGCAGAATCGACGAGGAGCGGCATAATGTGTGTACCCGATCAACCCGGCGGCAAGGGCGTTGCGCACGTTTGCCTTTGCCGGTGCCGCGGCAAATTTCACTGCGGCCGGCCGGCGCACGCAACCTAGCAAATTTCGCCCAGAGACTCAAGTTTTTTTTCGGGTGGAAAGAGAAAAGGCGATGAAGCAAGCTTCATCGCCTGGAGGGCACAGAGGGTATCGTTGGTGCCTGCGGCCGCGGGAGTGTTCCCGCGGTTTCATTCGTTGATGATAAACTCTTCCGGATCGCGGGCCTTGCCATCCAGCCAGACTTCATAGTGCAAATGCGGGCCGGTGGCGCGCCCGGTTTCGCCGACCGTGCCGATCACGTCCCAGCGCTCGATCTTCTGACCGAGCTTGACATTGACTTTGGAGAGATGGCCGTAGAGGGTTTTCATGCCATAGCCGTGACTGATGATAACCACGCGACCGTAGCCGCGGCGGGGCACGTAGCGCGTTTTCACGAATTCCACCGTGCCCGAGGCCGGCGAGTAGATCGGCGTGCCGTGCGGCGCGGCGACGTCCAGGCCACGATGATGCCGGACGCGGCGGACAAAGGGATCGACCCGTTTGCCGAAAAAGTCCGTCACCCGGCCGTTGAAGATCGGCTTGATCGAGGGAATATGCTCGAGTTGCTTGCGGCGTTCTTCGAATTTTTCAAAAATGATCTGATGCGCTTCACGCGTGTCGCTCAATCGTGATTCCAAATGGTCAATCAACTCGGAGGGATTCAGGCTGTTGAGATCGACTTCGTCGCGCAAATCCGGCTCTTCGCCATAGAGATTCGCATCCGGCTCGCCTTTGCCGCCGGTGAGCCGCGGCAGAATATTGTCGTCTTCATCCACAAACGCGCCGCCTCTGCCGTTCAGCCAGGCCGTGCTGTCGTTTTCCGCCGGCGCCTGCATCGTCAATGCCAGCGAGCGGGTGGTGCCCAGCGTCTTGTCGTAGCGATGCGCCAGATCTTCGACGCGATTGTGCCATTCCGCAAAGCGTTCGATCAACCGGGCTTGGCGGCGTTCTTGCAGCCTGGCGTAGAGATTTTGAAAGACGAGTTTCGAGCCATACAGCAGGCTCGCCCCCAAAACCAGAAGGACGAACACGCTGCCGGCGAGCAGGCTCGCGAACGTTGCCATGCTGAACTCAGCCTGTTTGTAGTCGCTCCCCCATGTGGAAAAGAGCACCAGACGGATTCTTTTCTTATCCACGGAGGTTCACTCCATTCACCATCATGCGTGAGGCTCTGATACAGGGGATCGTTCCTTTTCCGCGCCGCATCACCAGTTACCATGCCGTCCTGACTGAAAGCCGCGGCAGATTCATCCTTGTTCGATTGGGGCCAAGTTCCCGTCCACCACCGGAGTTCGCCGGTCCGCGCCGGGCGTTTCCTGCCGGAGGCGCAGACCTTTCCTGCAACTGTTATACACTATACCCGCGCTCGGCCGGAGTACGGAACCAGCGCAGGAAATTTGCTGTGGTCGCACCCGAATCGCTCTGTGAAATGAGCGCTGCCCTGCACAATTTCGGTGTTTGCTCCGGCGCTGCGGCCCGCGCCTCCGGCCCGCGGCGAACGGCGCGACGATGTTGCAGAATCGTCTTGAATATGGTTCTTACATCCGCGTTATTGTGAGGTATCTTGCCTTGCATGCCGGTGCGCAATCGACCGGTAAAGATGATCGACCAACGCAAACTGGTGTGGAGACTCGTGTGAAATTCTATTACTTGGGCTTGCGGCTGTTGTTGGCGCTGTTGCAGCGCGTCCTTTATGTCTTGACTGCCGGACAGTTGCCGCCGTTCGCCAGCGTGGCGGTGGTGGTGCGCGACGGCGGCAGAATCCTCATGATCGCGCGCCGCGATGGCAATGGCTACGGCTTGCCCGGTGGCCATCTCAAATTGCATGAAACCGCGGAAGAAGCGGCGCACCGCGAAGTCGAGGAGGAAACCGGCTTGCAGCTCGAAAGCGCGCGGGTAATCGGCACTCTCTCCGGGCGGCGGCCCGGCACGTGGGTGCGCACGGTGGACGTGGTGTACGAAGGCCGCGTGGCAAGCGGCACCCTGCGTTCTTCCCGCGAAGGCCGCTGTGAGTGGGTCGAGTTCGAGCGCGTTCGTGATCACCTCGCGTTTGATTATCACAAGATTCTCGAACCCTGACGGCGGTGCCGGTTCCGGCAAGCGCGTGCGGCGGCCGGCGGCGCGATCAAGCACCGGCAGGGGCCAGTCGCCGGGCGAGAATGGTGCCAATCTCCGCCAGAATGCGCACCGGCGGATGGGACACTTCCACGCTGTCGATAAGATCGTTCGGGAAGACTGCCAGGGTGCGGTTCATTTCGCGCTCGAACACCACCAGCCGGCGGCGGATGATCGGCTCGCTGGCGTCGTCCTTGCGGTTCTCCAGCACGGCGCGGCGATGCAACCGCGCCACCAGAATTTCCGAATCCGCGCAATGCAGCAGCACAATCGCCTTGACGCGCGCCACCGCCGGCAGGGTTTCCGCCTGATGCTGCGTGCGCGGAAAGCCATCCAAAACCAGAATGTCTTTCTGCGGTTTGAAAGTGCCGACGAGTGCAGCGTTCTGCATGTGCTGCGTCCACAGCTTGAAGACGATTTGATCGGGCACCAAATCGCCCTGGCGCATGTGCTCCATCACCTGTCCGCCAAGCTCGCTTTCAATATCCATGCGCCGGAACATTTCACCGGTGGAGAGATGATAGAAACCCGGCATCATGCCCAGCATTTTGCCCCAGGTGCCTTTGCCGGAGCCGGGCGGGCCGAAGAGCAGAACAGTATTGTAGAGAGGGGAGGTTTCCATGGGCATCCTCGCGTTAGGTTGGAGATTCGCGGCCGCCATGGCGCCGCGCCCAAGCGGACCGGCCAGGTCTGCCTCTCGGGCAAACCCGCCGGCCCTGATTCGAGGATGCAATTAAGCAAAAAAGAGGAAAGATGCCATTGCGCGCGGTTATTTTTTCCAAAGCTCGCGCAGTGCCGCAGCCGCCTCCGGTTCACTGCGCCGGCCCAGCGCACGCACCGCTTCCCGGCGCACACGCTGATCATTCTCAGCCGCCAACACTTGGCGCAACGCCGACACGGCCTCGGGAGCGTCAACCTGGCCGTACAGACTCACGGCGACGGCGCGCATGGCCCAGTTCGAGTGTGACATCATCTTCTTGAGCTCCGGCAGCGCCTGTTGTTCATCCCGGCGCAGCAGGGATTGCAATGCCTGCGCCTGCACCAGTTCATCGGCGCTCAAGTAACGCCGGTAACGCGAATGGGCGGCATGGGGAGAGAAAGGCGCAGCGAGAAGCTCCGACTCCTCCAACCAAGCCAAGCTCTCCGGCAGCGGCGGCTCAGGCAACTCGGCAAGCCCGGCGAGATCGGGCGGGTCGGGCAAGTCGGGCAGCTCGATTTCGAAATCAAGCGGAAGATGGTGCAGCCCGGCCAGCGCGGCATCAATCTCGGGCAATTCGCCGAGGACGAACGGAGGATCGATTTCTTCCAACATTTCAGGAAGCCGCATTTGCAGTTCCTCCAACCGCGGCGCCAGTTCCAACTGCAACCGCGCCTCCATTTCCGCCATCCGTTGCGGCATTTCTTCCGAGAAGCGCCGGGCCAGTCTCTCCTGCAACGCCGCTTCGATTTCCATTTGGCGCTGGTAGGCCCGCGTCTTGGCTTGGCTCGAGTCTTGCGCCCGCAGCGGCTCGGAGTGTCCGAGCATCACGGCCGCCATTCCCCACGCCAGCAAAGGGATGATTCGGCTCATTGCTTTTCTCCTCGAATGATCTTCAACAGCGCTTCTTTCGCTTTGGGCGAATCGATTTGGCCCAGGGCGCTCACCGCCGCGCTGCGAATGCGTTGATTCGATTCCTGCGTGGCGAGCTTGAAAAGCGCAGGCACTGCGTCTTCGGCATTGGTGTTGCCGAGCGCATGCACGGCCGCCAGCTTCGCTTCGGGAGTGCTGAGTTTGTCGATGAGTCCCGTCAGCGTGGCGGCGGCCTGGGCTTCGCCGGCATTGCCGATGGCGTAAATCGCGGCTTCTTGCAGCGTCACCTCGCTTTGCGTCGTGGCGATTTTAGCCAGCGCCTGCACGGCCGCTTCGCCGCCGGCATTGCCGAGGGCGTAGAGCGCCGCCTTGCGAGCTTTTTGCGAGCGCGCTCCGGCCACCAACGTTTGCAGCTTGTCTACGGCCTCCGGCGTCTCCAGGTTGCCAATCGCGTAGACCAGCGCCTCCGCAACCATGTCATCGGTCTCATTCATCGCAGCCGAGGAGAGAAAGGCCGTCGCCTCCGCCGCGCCGGTGTTGGCGATGGCATAGGCAGTGGCGCGCCGCAAACTCGAGGCGGTGCTTTTGGTGAAAATGTTCTGCAGCGATGGCAGGGCCTGCGGCGCATCGAGGTTGGCGATGGCAGAGACCGCGGCTTCCTGCAGCTTGGGTTCCGTGCTCTGCAGCGCCGCCTTTTCCAGCGCCGGCAGCGCCGCCGCTTCACCGGTGTTGCCGAGAGAATAAAGCGCAGCTTTGCGAATTTCGAGGCCTTGGGCACCCTCCAGAATCTCGCTCAATGCACTCACCGCTGCGCGCGAAGACTGGTTGGCAATGGCATACACGGCCGCTTTGGCAACCTCAGGGTCTTGCTCGTTTTTTGCCAGCCGGGTGAGAAACGGCACCGCGCCCGTCCACTCGCTGTTGCCGATCGCCGCCACCGCGCTTTTGCGCACGCTGACCTCAGGATCATTAGCCGCCAGTTGGCTCAGGGTCTCACCAGCTTCCGGCGTATCGAAGTTGCTGAAGGCATACACGATCTTGCGCCTGACCGTGGGACTCTTTTCCGCAGCCAGCAGGCCCTTCAACGTGTTGACGGTCTCCGGGTCGTCGCGCCGGCTGATGGCGATGATCGCCTGCAAGCGCAGATCTTCATCCGCATCCTCGCGCATGGCCTGCACTTCCGCCTGATAACCGGTTTTTCCAGCTTTGGCGAGCGCCGCGGCCAGCAAGATCATGTTGGCTTTGGCTTCGTCCACGTAACTGCTGCGCGGGTATTTTTTAATGAAGGCTTTGTAGGCCTGATAAACCTGCTCGGCGTCATCCCCGCGCTTTTCCCGGCTGTAGCACAACCAGAAAGTGGCTTCCGCTGCGAACCGGCTGCTGGCATATTTGCTGAGAAAATTTTCCAGTTGGCTGGCTGCTTCAGCCCAGCGTTGCTCATAGACATAGTTCTGCGCCGCGCGATACGCCTGACTGGCAGCCTCCTGGGGATCTTCCTCCTGCGGCGCGAGCGTCCCCAGGAGCAGGTCCCACGGCGCCGGTGAGCGGCGCGGCTCCATCTCCGCCATCAGAGCAGGGGCGGCGCTCAGCAAAATGACAATTGGCAGCAATCTAATTTTCATATGATGCCCTCGTTTTTTCGAAATCGTGCCGCAGTCTCTGTGGTTGCGGCCTCTACAGTGCGCGGCGGCCGGATTCACGCTTCGGCGTCATTGCCGGCGACTGCCGCGCCAGCTCTTCCAGATTGATCTTGAGCAGTAAACCCTCGCGATTGATCCCTTCGCGCACGAATTCAACCGCGGACAAGTCATGCTCGACTTCGAGATTGGCAATCTGCAGCAGCACAACTTCCAACTGCTCGAGCAGTTGCAGCAGCCGCCGGTCCGGCGTGGCGCGCAAATCAGCGCGCAACTCGCGGGTTTCGGCCAGTAGGGCGTGTGACACCTGCCGCTGGCGCTTGAGATCAGCGGCGCTGGCACTGGAAAAATCCTCGTTGACAACGCCGATCAACAGGATTTTCGAACGCTCCAGCAGCAAGCTGCTGCGCGCTTCTGCTTCGGTAACTGGCAGCGCAGGGGAGAGCGTGGGAGCCGTGGCCGTTACCGGCGCCTCTTCACTGCGCCAGAAATTCCGTCCGATGAAAACGCCGACGAGAACCAGCGCGGCCGCAGCCGCGAATTGCAGGGCAGGCAACCAACGCGCCGGCCCAAGAGAAAACCGCCACTGCCTGCGCGGCTCCGGCTCTGGCTCGTGCGCCATGCGATCGCGCAAGCGATCCCAAAATCCTTCCCAAACGTGCGCCGGCAGTTCAGGGCGCTGCGGCGCGCCGAGTGTCTGCTTGATCTCCTGAAACGAGGCGAGCGTTGCCCGGCAGCTTGGGCAGGAGGCAAGATGGCGCGCCAGCTCTTGCTCTTGCCGGGCGGCAAGCCCGCCGTACAGCTTCTCGAGCAGCAGCGCTTCATATTTTTTGCAGGAAGTCATGAGCATCGTCAAGTGTGCTGTTACTCTCATTGGTTTGGGTGGAACAGTTTACTCGTCATCCCGCAGGGTCCCTGCAAAAGACTCGGCACTGCTCCACATTCTTCACAGCATCTTCGCAGAATGACAAGGGTAATGCACAATCTCTCCAAGACAACAGACCACTAGCTTATTCCCAAATCCGCACGATAAAACTCGAGTTGCTGCTGCAGCTTGCGCAGGGCGCGAAAAAGCTGGCTTTTCACCGCGCCTTCGGAAATTTGCAGAATCGCGCTGATTTGCTGCAGCGGCAAATCCTGATCGTGGCGCAGGATGAAAATCGTGCGCTGCTGCGGAGACAGGCGTTGCAGCGCGGCGCGCAGATGCTCACGCATCATGCCGGCGGCGGCCATCACCTCGGGATTCGCCTCCGGCGCCTCGGCGGGTTGAGCGGGATGTTTGTGATCGCCCTCGAAAGTATCCCGCAGTTCCATCTCCGCCACTGCCTTTTTGCGGCGACGATTGATGCAAATGTTCACCACGATGCGATAGAGCCACGAGCTCAATTGCGCCTCGCCGCGAAAATCGCGAATGCCGCGATATGCCTTGATGAAGGCCTCCTGTGCCACGTCCTCGGCGTCCTGCAGGTTGCCCGTCAAATCAAAGGCGAGCGCCATCACCCGCCGTTTGTGCGCCTCCACCAGCTCGCGAAATGCCGAAGATTCGCCCGACTGCAGTCGCCGAATCAATTGGGCTTCATCAGGAATCATGCATGAACCTTTTCCGCCGCTTGCGCGCCAACCGCTGCTGCCCAGCCCTCTGCTCTTGCCTGGCATTTCTTCAGACAGCAGGGCCGCAAAAATGGTTGACAGCCCGAAACACGAATTTGCCGAAAGAGGAAAGAGAAGCAACGCAGCGCCGAGGCCGGCGCCACGTGTTGGTCGGCGGGTTGCCGGCGCGGCTGCGAAGAAACTCCGCCTTGTTGTTCCAGAGGAAGGTTGCGGAGTTTCACGCCGCGCGCCGGATACTGCCCCTGAGTTGCCAGAATGCGATCACAAACGGTCGCTGCCAGCCACTCGGGAGGCCTGCGGGCAAAGCAGCGACTATTGGATTTTGTGCAACCAGGTCTGCAGCACCGCAGTGAATTCTTCCGGTTTTTCCAGGCTGGGGAGATGACCGACGTCTTCCAGAAGATGCAATTCGGCGGAGGGAATCATCTGCGCCATGCGCTGCGCTTCCGCATAGGGAATGAGGGCATCCGCGGTGCCGGCGAGGATCAAAGTGGGAACGGAAATGCGGGGCAAAAGCTCGCTGCTGTCCGGCCGGCTCGCCATGCCGCGCTGTGCGCCGGCAATGCCGTTGACGGAAGTGGTTGCCATCATCGCTTCCACCTCGCTGCGCAGTGCGGGCCGTGCCGCGAGCGCAGCCGGTGCCATCATGTTGGGCAGCATTTTCTCGACTGCCACGCGGCTGCTCTGTTCCTGTTCGGCGCGCTGTGCCATCGCTGCGCGATTGGCCCTGCCTTCCGCCGTATCAACCACCGCGCGCGTGCTCACCAGCACCAATCCTTTCACCAATTGCGGATAGTGCCGGTAGAACGCCAGCAGAATGTAGCCGCCCATGGAATGCCCGGCAATCACCGCCGGTCCGCATTGCAGGGATTCCAGCAACGCGGCAACATCGGCGGCCATGTCGGCCATCGAGTAGATGCCGGCCGGCGCTGCGCTTTCTCCGTGGCCGCGCAAATCGGGCGTGATCACGCGAAAACGCGCGTGCAGCCTCTCGGCCTGCGGCTGCCAGATCCTGCGGTTGAGCGGAAAGCCGTGCAGCAGAACTACCGGCAGGCCGTGGCCGCGATCATCATATGCCAGGGTCACACCATTCTCCTTTGTTTGCGTGAGGGGGATCACTGCACACGTTTCTTGAACTTCAGGGCGCTGGCAGTGAGAATCAAAGCGCCGATGATGGAAAGCGGAATGATCTCATTCCACAGAAACTCCAGCGGCGTCGCCTTCAGAAAAATCTCGCGCAGCAGATTGACATAATAGCGCATGGGATTGAGATAGGTCGCCTGCTGCCACGCCGGCGGCATGTTGGCGATGGGTGTCAAAAAACCCGACATCAACAGCAGAAAGATCATGAAGAACCAGGATATGAACATGGCCTGCTGCTGCGTTTCCGCCAGCGTCGAAATGAACATGCCCAGCCCCAGGCTGGTCATGAAATAGATCAACGACACGCCGAGCAGCAGCGAATAACTGCCGGCCAGTTGCAGCTTGAAATAGAGAAAGGCGGTGCCCAGCATTACGTTGATCTCGATGAAGCCGATGATCACAAACGGCATCACTTTGCCGATGATCAATTCTGCCGGCCGGATGGGTGTCACCATCAGTTGTTCGAGCGTACCGATTTCCTTCTCGCGCACCAAACCCATCGACGTCAGAAACATGGTCACCACGGTGACAAGCAGACCGATCAAGCCGGGGATCATGTAATGCTTGCTTTCGAGATTGAGATTGTACCACATGCGGGTTTCGGCGAGTACGGGCGCGCGGGCCACGGCCGTGAGGCGCGGCTCCGGTGTGAAGGAGGACAAGATGCCTTGCGCATACCCCAGAGCAATGCCGGCGGAGTTGCCGTCCAGGCCGTCGGCCATGATCTGCACCGCGGGCCGCAGGCCGCGATCGAGATCGCGAGCAAAGTGCGGCGGAATGGCAATGCCCATTTGCGCCTGCCAGTTGTCCAGCGCGTGGCGGATGCCCGCGGGATCGTCGACGTAGCCGACCAGTTCGAAGGAGGGATTGTTGGCGAAGCGCCGGCACAATTCGCGGCTGACGGTGCTGTGGTCGGCATCATACAGAATGATTTTGACGTTCTTGACGTCGACGGTGATGGCCGAGCCGATGATCAGCATCTGCACCAGCGGCGCCAGGAAGATGATGAACAGCATGGCGCGATCGCGAAAGATCTGGCGAAACTCTTTTTGAATCAGATAAAGAATGCGTTGCATGGCAGTCTGATCTTGCGTTGTCTCCGGCCCGCGAGGCCGGGCGCGTTCTGGCGCAATTCTCGACGGCTTGTTGCCGTGGCGGGTGCCAGCTAGTTGCGTTGTGATGCCAGCGAGCAGAACAAGCGCCGGCGGAAATGCGAACCAAGGCGTATTCCCCAGCACAACGGCGAGATGCTGTCTCTCGCGGCTGGACGGTCTTGCTCACGGCATCGGCGCCAAGATCGCGGCTGTCAAGGACAAAGTCAAGCCTGCAAACGGATCAGCGCAGCAGGGTCATTTTCTCAGCCGCAATCGCGCCTGCCACTTCCAGTTGGACGAAATAGACGCCGCTGGGATGGCCGGCCGCCTCCCACGTGAACGCGTGCCGGCCGCGTGTCACCAGCCCATCCACCAATACGGCGATCTGCTCGCCGGTCAGGCTGTAGATCGTAAGCTTCACGGCCGCATCGGCAGCGAGCGAAAAAACAATGGTGGTGGCCGGATTGAAGGGATTGGGATAATTCTGGAACAGTTCGAATTTCTCCAACGTTGCCGGCGTTGACGCGGCCACTGCCACACCAGGGTTGAGCGCGCGGCCCATCGCTTCCAGCAAGGGCTGCGTGTTGTTGAAGACATCCTGCCCGAGCGCCCAGATCATCGCACCGCCCAGGCGATTTTGTTTGATATATTCGCATTTGTGCCGCAGCGAAACCGAATCATCAAACGTGAGGAACTTCGTGCGGCCGGTGTTGAGCAGGTAGGGCACTTTGGCAACGTCGTCCCAGAAATACTCCCAGCCGGCATTCAGGCGCGCCGGAATCGCGCCATACTCCACGTCCGTGCCGCCGGTACTCGGGCCATAGAGCCGTGTGGCGTTGAACTCTCTGCCGTAAAACGGCACGCCCAAGTGAATCTTTTCTTTGGGAACGCCGCGCTGATCGCGCAAATAGAGAATGCCTTGATGCGCCGAGCCGTCATACTCGCTCGCCGGCGCAAACAGCGGCGCATTGTGGCCGGCGTGATTGGTCCAACTGCCGTGGAAATCGTAGGCCATCAAATTGAACCAGTCGACCTCGCGGGCGAGCGCGGTATAGTCGTGCCATTGGCCGGACCAGTTGGAAGTGACGGCCACCATGGTGAGCAGCCAGCCCTTGTCGGCCGCAACAAAGGCCTGCCGCACTTCTTTGACCAAGCGGGTGAGATTGGCGCGCTCGGTGGCGTTGCGGGGGAACTCCCAGTCGAAATCAGCGCCGTCGTATCCGCGCGAGGCACAGAAGTCAACCAGGTTGCCGATGAAGCGTGCCCGCGCGGCGGAATCCGCGGACATGGCAGCGAAGCCGTCGGACTGTCCCCAACCGCCCAGCGCGATCAAAATCTTCTTGCCGGCGCGATGCGTCTCCTGAATCAACTCGGGATGATTCAGCTCGGCATAGCTCGCGATGCTGCCGTCGGCGAGCGGCCAGGCAAAGGCATGATTGAGATGGGTGAGATATTGGAATTGCATGCGCGCCGCCGGCAGCTTGGTTTTCATCCAGGCGGGATAGTAGCCGACCACGCGCACCTGCGCGGACAGGTTTACCGGCAAGCCTGCCAGGGCCAACAGCGCCACCAGGCCGCCGTGAACCAACCGCCGCGCCCAACCGCAAAAGGATCTGAACACTTTTCTTCTCCCGTATCGCCAACGCCAGTGCTGCGGCCACAACGTCAGGTTGAATTCAATGGCATAGGCAAATAGCACCTTCACTTCGCTCAGGGGATCAAGTCGGCCTGCTCAAGAGAAGAGTGCATCCTCACCGTTGCCATATCAGTTAAAGCAATCCAGTGAATGACCCGGCATTGTGCCCACTTCTGCACAGCATCCGTGACGGGATGGCCGCCGTGCTGGTTGATAGTGATGGTGAGTAGTCTCTTTGGAGTGAACTCGTTGCTTCAAAAGCAATATTCCCCTCCAGCAGATAGAAACAACCCAACTGATAAAAGGTTTCTTCATCTGCTGGGTCCATTTCCAATTGTTGGCGATTTCCTCAGAGTTGCGGTTTGTCCGCATTGGGTTTTTCAAAGTAACAGTGCACCGCTAGCGGTGCGGCAAGCCCGCCACCTCGACGCGGCGCTGATAGAGCGCGTTGGTCTCAACTTCGGTGAGAAACAATGTGCGCAGGTCTTCGCCGCCGAACTCGAGGTTCGTCGGTTTCTTGCCGGGCGCGGCCAGCTTCTGCCGCAGGCTGCCATCGGGCGCAATCACATAGACCGCAGCGCCGCCGAAATGCGCGACGTAGAGATTGCCGGCGGAATCGAAATCGAGGCCGTCCGGATCGCCGCCGGGCAAATGCACGAAGACCCGGCGATGGCGCAACCGGCCCTCCGGCGTCAGCTCGAAGCGCAACACGCGCTCAAAGGCAGATTCGCAGAGATACAATTCCTTGCCGTCGCGCGACAATGCCAGGCCATTGGGAAAGCCCAGACTGTCAGCAAGCAACTCGATGGCCTGATCGCTGGCGCGGATGCGAAAGACGCGGCCGTCCAAAACTTCCCGGCTGTAGGATTTGGGATCGGTGAAGTAAAGATTGCCGGCGGCATCGAAGGTCATGTCGTTGGGACGGTTGAAGGCCTGCCCGGCGTAATCATCCGCGTAGATTCTCGTGGCGCCGGCGGCTGAAATCTGCAGAATCGCGCCAGCGCCAAAATCACACGCAAACAAGAAGCCCTGATGAAAAGCCATGCCGTTGGTCTTCTCAAACGTGAACGGCGCGCGGCCCGCAATGAGAAACGTGTCGACTCGACCCTGCGCCACCCGGGTGATCCAACCGCCATAGCAATTCGACACGTAGAGTGTGCCCTGGCTATCCCAAGCCGGGCCTTCGGGAAAGTTGAGGCCGCCGGCGACTTTTTCCCAGCCGGCCTCGGCCGGAATCACCTCGGCCGGCTGCGCCGGGTGCTCGGCTGCTGGTTCAGGCTTTTTGCCGCAGGTGAATGCTGTGATCGCAAGCAACAAGAGGAACGAAGCCGTGCGACCGCCGCTTCGACCTGGCGCAGGGTTGTTTCGTGCAGTTTGCATGATACTCACTTGTGGTTCGCTTTCGAAGCCAATGAATGCATGGGTTGCAGCACTGCCCCATGGCAGAATCATAAGAGCATGGCATCAGAACGTTGGAAAACTCACCCCATAACGCCTCAATCTGCGACTCAAAGAGAATCGCCAACTGATGGAAACAACCAACCGATGGAATAGAATTGTATCGGTTGGGTTGTTTCTATCAGTTGGAAATACCTCTTTGCTTTTGAGGCAACAATTTCTCTTTGCAGCAGCCAATTTCCTCTCTCCTGATCAAGAGAGGGGAGTTGCCAGCATTCTTCTGACTCGCTTTCTTCCTTCTCTCTCAAGAGCTGGGGCTGGGGGAAGCAGTCGTTAGGCATCAACAGATCCAACTCCACGTTGCCAAACTAGATCTTGATGAAGATCTGCTTCCTGTAGAAAATCGCCATAATGCCGAGCCAGAAGGCAATGTAAGCAACGGCAAAGCCCAGCGACCCGTTCATATTTCCCAGCCAGGAGGCGAAGAGATTCTGGTAAATCCAGGTCTTCAGGCTGACCGCCGGCGCCGCCGAAACTTTGATGAGCAGAATGAGATGCGTGAACACGCCGGCCAGCACATACAGCGCAATCGGATTCATGCCGAAGATCACAAACGGTTTGATCCACCACTGCCAGCCCTTGAGGTCGATGACATAGTGACACATCGCGAGGAACACCAGCGCCATGCCGGCAGTGAAGACGACGTACGAGGGCGACCACAGCCATTTGTTGATCGCAAAGCCGTAATCCAAAATGCTGCCGAGCAGCAGGCCGGAGACACCGGTGACGAAGAGTCCGCACACGGTTTCGTACGGCGGCTTGCCGCGCTTCAACCAGTAGCCGGTGAACGCGCCGAACAGTGCCGTGGCAATCGCCGGCAGCGTGCTGAGCAAGCCTTCAGGATCGCGCTGCAGATACGCGCCCACCTGCCAGGTGTGACCGTGAAAGATTTTGTCGTCGAGCCAGGCAGCGAGATTGATTTCCTTGGTCAGTTCGCCCACATGCGTGACCGCAATGCCGTCCTGCATCACGGTGAAGGGCACGAGTTTCATCACCAGCCAGTAGAAAATCAGCAGACCCGCCGCCCACCACGCCTGGCCGCGCGGCCGAAAATGCAGCATGATCATGGCCGCGCAGAAATAGACCACGGCAATGCGCTGCAACACACCCGGCATGCGGACCTTCAACAGCGTGTCGGAGAACCAGTTGTAGCCGGCAGGCAGATTCACCGGGATCAAAGCGAGAAATATTCCCAGCCCAAACAAGATCAGCGTGCGGCGCAGGATTTTCCAGTAAATGCCTTTGGGTTTCTCGCCGGTCTGCAAAATTTTCTCGAAGGAATAGGCCATGGCCACGCCGACGATAAAGAGGAAGAAGGGGAAGATCAAATCGGTGGGCGTCCAGCCGTCCCACTCGGCGTGCGCGAGCGGCGGATAGACATGCGACCAACTGCCGGGATTGTTGACCAGGATCATACCGGCGATGGTGATCCCGCGAAAAACATCCAGCGACAGCAGGCGGTCTTGACGTGATACTGACATACGGTGCTCTCCCAGTAAGCGCAATCACTCACTTCGGTTTGTTGCCGCTGGCTTGCACCAGTTGCTCGATTGCCGTCACCACCATCAACTCCGCTTGCCCGCGAGGGGTGGCCGCTTTTTGCAGAACCGCCAGCTTTTCCTGTTGCCACGCCTCCTCGCTGCTCTGTTGGTTTTCCAGGCGGCCGAGCGCTTCCAGTCCGATGCCGGCAATCTCGGCGAGATCCTGCGACAGCGAGGCGATTTCCGCCAGCACCGGCGCGGCTTTGATGACCGGCAGCAGCGCGGCATGATTATCGCGCCAGCGCGTCAGCCAGGATTTGATTTCCGCCGCCTGCGCTTGGCGATCGGCGCCGGCGAGATAGCGCGCCACCAGCTTGCGGAAGTTGCGGGCAACGGCGGCGTCCGGCCGGGCGGCATCGACCACGCGCGTGAGCGGTGAAAAGGAATTTTGCCGGCGCAGGCGGTTGCGGTTGTAGAGTTTCACCGGCTCGATCACCGCGACAAGATTCTCGAGCGCGGCGATGTTCGAGCTGCCCACCAGGCGCCGCAACATCATGCCGTAGTTCTTTTCATGCGTCAAGCCGTGCTCTTCGAGTTGCAGACTGATGGCCGCCAGACGGCGATACATGTCGTCGGCGTCATTCACCGTGCCGGGCGACCACAAGCGTTCGGCAATCGCCGCGGTGCGCGGCCAAATGCGCGAATCCACCGTTTCCGGCGAGACCATTTCCGACCACATGGTGGCTTCACCGCCGAGAATGCGGCCGCGCTCCTGTTCATTCAGCGGCGAATCCGCGGGCAGAGGATCATTGCCGTAGTGGAAATCCGTGGGCTGAATCAAGTCGATGTAGTAGCCGTTGGAGAGAATGCTTTGATAGCCCTGCTGCGCTGCTTTGATCATGGCCTCGCGGCCGCGCCAGGATTGGATCACGATGTTCTTCGGCATGTCGGGATGCAGAATTTCATCCCAGCCCACCATGATCTTGCCGTGTTTGGTGAGAATCGCGAGCACGCGCTTGTTGAAATGGGCTTGCAGCGCGGCGTTGTCCGGCAGATTGTGCTTCTTTTTGAAGGCCTGAATTTCGGGATTCTCGTTCCAATGCTTGGCTTGATGGCTGCCATGCTCGATTTCATCGCCGCCGATGTGAAAATAGGGATCGGGGAAAAGCGCGGCCATCTCGCCGAAGAACTTGTCGAGAAACTGATAGGTGAATTCGCGCGCCGGATTGATGACGGGGTAGAAGATGCCCCAGTTCCTTTCGATTTGATACGGCCCGGGCGCGCTGCCCAATTCCGGATAAGCCACCAGCCAGGAAGTGGCATGGCCGGGCACGTCGAACTCCGGCACCACGCGAATGCCGCGCTCCGCCGCATAAGCAATGACTTCCTTGATCTGCGCCTGGGAGTAGTAGAAACCGTCCGAGCCCAGCTCATGCAGTTTGGGATAGACTTTGCTTTCGACGCGAAAGCCCTGATCTTCACTCAAATGCCAGTGCAGCACATTCATCTTGACCGCGGCCATGCCGTCGAGGTTGCGCAGGATCACCTCCACCGGCATGAAATGACGGCAGGCATCGATGAGCAGCCCGCGCCAGGGAAAGCGCGGGTTGTCTGCGATTGTCACCGCGGGGAAGAAATAACCGTTTTCGTCCGCGGCCAACAATTGCAGCAGCGTTTCCAAGCCGCGCAGCGCGCCGATGTCGGTGGGCGCGTGCAGGCGGATCTTTTCCGGCGTGACAGTGAGGGCATAGGATTCATCTTCACCGAAGCGGACCTGGCCGGGCCGCTCGCAGTGAACGACAAGTTGGGCGGAGTCCGGATTGAAACCGGGCTTGACCAAATCCTGCGGCAGGAACAAACCGGTGCGGCCTGCCAGCCGTCGCAGCGCGCGGGTTGCGGCGCGATACAGCCGCGCCTCCGGCTGGCCGGTGACGGCAATGGTGAAGGTCTCCTGCAATCGAAATTGCCCGGTTTGTGCCGCGAACTGCGCAGGTTGCGGCATGAGGTTCAATGACATGGGCAACTCTTGGGTAATGGCCGGCGCACACAGGCCGAGCCAGAGGGCGGTCAACAGCAGGGAAACGTATTTCATCATGGGAAATCCTCTCGATGCAATCAAAGCCCAAACCTGCAGGGTGCAACCGCGCATGAACGTGAAACAATGGCGGTGAAAAGCCGGCGTGCCTGCCGGCGGTGATTGCCGGCGGAAGAACGCTTGCCGGACCGGCCGGCCTCTCCCCGCTGGCGTGTCGCTCACGGCGCGATCTCGAAACTGATCTTCTTCAAACTCGCGGAGATGATGATCACCGCGGCGGCAGCGACGGCAAAGAAAAGCAGGGCCAGCAAGAATTTTCCGAACAGCAAGTTGCCGAGACCGAAGAGCACGCCATAAATCAAAGCGACACCGCTGATCCAGCAGGCGAACAGCCGGCCGAAGCCGCTGTCACTCTGGACGCCGGGAAGCTGATCCGCAACCGGTTTCCAGCCGCGGCCGCCGGGATGAACCTTCTCGTAGAATTTCAGCAGTACGTCCCGCTTGACCGGCGGCGACAGGAACGTCACCGCCAACCAGGTGATGGTCGTGCCGAGCACGACCGGATAGAGCGTCAGCGGCGGTTGCATGCCCCAGGCGCGCGCCAGCGGGTAGATCACCAGCGGCGCAATCATCGCCGCGATTTCCGACCAGGCATTGATGCGCCACCAAAACCAGCGCAGAATCAGCACCGCGCCCATGCCGGCGCTGGCATTGATGATAAATTCCCACGCGCCCGAGATGGTCGTCAGCAGGCGGGTCACCACCAGCGAGATAATCACGATCAGGGCAATGCCAAAGCGGGAGATCAGAACGTAATGCTTCTCGCTCGCCTGCCGCTTGATGAACCGGCGATAGAAATCATTGATGAGATAAGAAGTGCCCCAACTGATCTGCGAGGCAATGGTGGACATATACGCCGCGAGAAAAACCGCGATCAGCAATCCCAACAAGCCGGGTGGCAGATAGTGCAGCATGAGTTTCGGATAGAGCACGCCGGGATCCACCGTGTTCTCGTATTTTTCATAAAACGCCCGAAACTCCGTGGATTGATAGGCGGCCGCGCCGGACTGCAGCAGCGCCGGGTTGCGGAAAACCTGCACTGCCTGTTCATAAAACACGGGGTTCTCCGCCTGCAGGGCCTCGGCATTCTCGGCACGCGGCAGAATGATCAACGCCGCCAGCGCGACGAGGATCCACGGCCACGGCCGCAGCGTGTAGTGCGCAATGTTGAACCACAATGTGGCAAACACGCTTTGCCGCTCGTCGCGGCAGGCCATCATGCGTTGCGCAATATAACCACCGCCGCCGGGATCTGCACCTGGATACCAGCTCGACCACCATTGCAATCCGATGTACGCCAGAAACGCACCGGCCGTGAGACTGAGCGCGCCGCCGGTGATGCCGGCCACCGTCACTTCCCCGATGTGCGGGAAAAAGCCCAGCACCTGCGGCGAGAGCTTGGCCGTCATGCCGCTCAAGCCGCCCACTTGCGGCAGCCGCACCACCAGCACCGCCAGCACGATGCAACCGACCATGGCAAAGACGAACTGAAAGCTGTCGGTGCGGGCGGTGCCAAGCAAGCCCGAGGCCGCGGCATAAATCGCGATCAAACCGCCGGTGACCACCACCAGCCAGAAGGGATCGACGCCGGGAATGGTGACTTTGAAAATTTTCTCCATGGCCTTGTGCACCCATCCCATCACGATGGCATTCATGAACAGGCCGAGGTAAAGCGCGCGGAAGCCGCGCAGCACCGCGGCCGGTTTGCCGGAGTAACGCAGTTCGACGAACTCCACGTCGGTCATGATGCCGGCGCGGCGCCAGAGCTTGGCGAAGAAGAAAACCGTGAGCATGCCCCCGATCGCCATGTTCCACCACAGCCAGTTGCCGCCGATGCCGTTGCGTGCCACCAACTCGGTAACGGCCAGCGGCGTGTCGGCGGCGAAGGTGGTGGCAACCATGGCTGTGCCCGCCAGATACCAGGGAAGGTTTCTGCCGGACAGAAAAAAAGCCTCGGTGTTTTGGCCGGCGTGGCGGGCGTAGTAAGCCGCAATCGCAAACACCGCCGCCAGCATGGCCACGATAACTGTCACGTCCAGCCAGTGAAGTGCCGGCATGGTTTCCCTTTCTGGAGGTTATGGAGATTGGTAACGGACAACACTCGGCCGCGGTGCCTCAAACCAGCTTGGCGCCGCTTTGGTGGGGAGGAAAATGAAAGTGCGAAATCAATGCGCCGGGCTGGTAAGGGGATGACACTGATCGGCAGGAGGAATGCGTCGGCGGGTACCACGCAGGACTGCCGTAGCTGACGGCGGCACCGCCGCGCGGCGGATGAAATGATGCGCGCGCCCCGGGCATTGCCGCTGCGAAAGCCGCCGTGTCTTGACTTCGTGGCCATACCCGGTCCGGTGCGCCATCAAGCGTGGAAATGCAGAATCTGTTGCCAGCAATCGGCTGAGTGCGTCAATCAGCCTGCTGAGAAGATACACTGCCTTTCAGGTTTGTCAAGCACTTTTTTGTGAAAGCCTGCCGGGAGGCATTACAGGAGAGCACCGCTCAAAATCAAGGTAACCGCGCCCAAATTGATGGCGGGATTGGACCCTCGTCTTCGTTCGAGGCGGCCAGGAAACGTTGCAGAGCCGGTGTCCCTCCAGAATCTCGAACTCTTGAGAAATCGTTCCTGCAACGGCTTGGCCGTTGCAGCAAGCGCCGTGGTGCTCCACGGCACCTGCAATTTTTGACAATGCCAAGCCCAACCTCACACCATCCCGTGTGTCATGCTGGAAGCAGCTTGCGCGTGCTGCGCCGCCATCGTGGATTTTGCGAGATGCCACCTGCTCAAAAAGATCCCGATGAGATGACACGATTGGTGGAGAAACCCACCAACTCGACATTGTCAAACGAGTGCCTGGTTGCTTTGCTTTGTATAAGTGATTCCGAGTGTCATTCAGAAGGAATCTTGCGAGGTACTTGGCACCGGGCTCAAAACTTCACAGGATCCTTGCTGAATGATATTGCTGGTAGCTATTCATTTCAAGGAAACCGGCCATTAGCTATCTGACCACTTGCAGGGCGCGCGTTTGGCTGAAGGTTGCAGTCGCAAAACGATAGAAGTAGGTGCCGCTCGGGTAGCGTGCCAGCTCGAGTGGGAGAGAATACACACCGGGGCCCAGTTCGCCGTGATGCTGCAGGAGAAGTTTGCGCCCCATGAGGTCGAAGATTTCGAGAGTGACGGGTTCGCGCCGCGGCAGGGCAAACCGAATCTCCGTGCTCGCCTGCACGGGATTGGGGTGGTTGGGGAACAACACAAAACTCGTGGGCTGAGGGGGTTCCTCCTGCATGCCGGTCTCGATGTCGGAGCGAAACTCATGCAACCGCTGCCGCAGGCGGCCAATTTCCGCGGCATAGACAGGGGAAGCGATTTGATTCTGCAACTGATACGGGTCATCGCGCAGATCATAGAACTCGGCACGGTCGCCCTGGGTCTCGGCATACACAAGATCTCCGGAGTGAATAGCGGCGTACAGCGGCCCGCCGCGCTGTTCCGGCCAGCCTTCGATGAGCAGATCCTGGCGCCAGTCTGGCTCGTTGCGCATCAGTGCCGTGAGCGCACGGCCGTCAACGTGCGGGGGAATGGGCAAGCCGGCAAGCTGCAGCACCGTCGGAGCAATGTCGATGTTCGCCACCAGCCGGCGTTCCACGCGCGGGGTGATCAGCGGCGGATAGCGCACGGCAAAGGGCACCCGAATCGCTTCTTCATATACGAACCACTTGCTCGCCAGGCGGTGCTCGCCCTCGTGAAAGCCGTTATCGGAAAGGAAGAACACCACGGTGTTGTCCAGCAATCGGCGGTGCGCCAGGACAGCGAGCAGACTATCGTTGGCCTGATCGACGGAGTACAGACACTGCAACTGCCGGCGGCGGTGATTGTCCAGGCTGCGCGCCGCGCCGCGCGTCAAGCGCGGCAGGGCTTGAATCCACCGGGGTTTGTCGGAGACATCGGCTTCATCGTAACTCGGCGGGCGATGCGGCGGCAGATCGAGATACCGCAGGGTGTCTTCGGGCGCAGGATCAACCGGCGCGTGCGGCGCGGTGTGCGAGAAGAACAGCAGAAACGGCTGCTGCCGGCCGGCAAGACTGTCCAGGAACGCCAGCGCAAAGTCGCGCAAGACGTAGGTGACGTAACCGGGTGTCGTCTGCCACACACCGTTGCAGTTGATCACGGGGTCGAAGTAAGTCGAATGGCCGCCTTTGCGCGCCGCCCAGAAGTCGAACTCCGGCCGCGGCAATCCGGTGTAGGAGTTCAAATACTTGCCCACGAATCCGGTGTAGTAGCCGGCGTCATGCAAGCGCACCACGAAGGTTTCCTCGCGCAGCGGGTCTTCATTTATGCGCACGCCGTGCTTGTGCGCATACATGCCGGTAAGAATGCTGGACCGGCTCGGACAGCACAGCGGAGTGGTGACATAGGCGCGCGTGCAGGTCAGGCCTTCGTCGAAAATCCGCCGTTTCGTTTTGGGCATGAAATCCATCGAATCGAAACGCTGATCATCCGTGATGATGATCAGAAAATTGGGACGGCTGGTGCCGGTGGAATCGCCGGCCGGTTGCGCGGCGGCGACGTTGATACTCAACAGCAGCAGCAGCAGGGACAATCGCTTTCCGGGGCGGAACACGGGCAGGCGGATGGCTCTTCTTGTCATATTCAGCTCTTTGCTGGAATGCGGGACGTGTGATTCGCGGCGCCGCGCAAGACACGAATCGTTTGGCATCCGGAAGTGCGCAGGAGTATTCGGCGCGGCCGCAATCTCCCGGGCTGCCGCTTGCAATACCTGCAGAGCGGACCGGTTGCCGAAGGTTTTTGCCAGGCGCACCGCGCAAAAGCAAACGCAGGCAGCCGCAGCAGACAATGACGTTTTGGCTGAATTTCGGGAATGAGGAGAGATCGCCCATTCAAAGCGCAGCAAATTCGATGGGAACGCCAGGACGGGTGGGAAGCGGGCGGCAAGCGGACACAAATGTAACTTGAGACAGGCGTGCTACAACATGGAAAAGTCGCGCACCTGCACGCAGGAGCGTTCCGGCAGCAGCCGGCCGTGAACGAGCACACGATGCTTATGCCAGACCGCGGCCTGCTGCATCAGCTCATTGCCTTTTTCAAAGGCAACAATCGTGAGAATCCGGCCTTCGGCGGTGCGCAGGCCGAAGCGATGGCTGGCGTCGTGGCCGTGTGCCAATTGCAGCTCATCCAGCATGACGCAATCGATGCAAATGATTTCGCCTTCCAAGCTGGCGTCAATGGCCTGGAAGCGTCCGGCCTCAGCGGCGGAGGGCGCACGCATGGTAAAATAGACCAGCAAACCGGGCAGCAACAGCAGCACCGCCAGAGTTGCAAGAGCCGGCACGGGCTGCCAGCGAAAAAGCTGTCGCAACTGCTCACCAAAGCCGTAGCGCGCGGGATAGTCCGCCAGCGCCTGCTGCAGCCGCGCACGCAGCGAGGCGGGCGCGGTCACCCGGCGGGCATGCTGCTGCACCAGCAGCTTCATCTGCCTTTGCTGCTGGACTTCCTGAGCACAGTTCGGGCATTTCCCAACGTGCTCTGCCACCGCGGCGGCCGTGGTCTCGTCCAACTCCCGGTCAATGAAGGCAGCGGCTCTTGCGATTACTTGTTCACAGGGCAATGTCATAACGCGCCTCGACAGCATGCGAAGTTTCATTCCGGTGCGGGTTTTTGCGGTTTGATGGTGCCGGTGCCGCGGGCATACTCTCCCAGGTATTGCTGCAACTGCCGGCGGGCGCGCGACAGGCGTGACATCACCGTGCCGATCGGCACGCCCATGATGCCGGCGATTTCCTTGTAGGAGAATTCTTCGAGATCGCACAGCAGCACGACCATGCGAAATTCAGGGGAGAGTTTTTGCAGAGCGGCATTTACCTCGTCGCCAAAGAGATCGGCATAGCGCCGCTCGTCGTAATCGGTCTCGAATCGGTCAGGCCGTTCGCTTTCCGGCTGCGAATACGAGAGTGCGGTTTTTTCGAAATCGACCTGCGGCGGCACGCGCTTCTTGCGGCGATACTCATTGATGAAGGTGTTGATCAGAATGCGAAAGATCCAGGCCTTGAAATTGGTGCCGGCTGCGAACTTGTCGAAGAAGCGAAAGGCGCGCAGGTAGGTTTCCTGCACCAGATCTTCGGCATCGAGGCGGTGCCGGGTAAGGCGTAACGCCAGGTTGTGCAGCGCATCCATCTGCGGAAAGGCGAGCGCCTCGAATTGGCGGCGACGCTCCTCCCCTGCCGGTTTCAAACGAAACATGAGATTCCTCGTTTCTCCCCGCCGCCGCGGCTGCCGCCGGGCAGTGGCAACTGCTCCCGGCGGCGCACCGGCTCACTTCGGGGGACAGTAAAATGAGGAATCTTTGGCAAAAACACAACCTCGCGCGTGCCGGACGGCGGCCGGAACACCGCGTCTCAGGAGGCCGGCGCATTGCGCAGCGCCTGCTCCAGCACTTCACGCAACTGGCCGGCGGAGAGCATGCCCACAAAGTTGTTGACCACCCGGCCGGCGCGGTCGATGATGACAGTTTGCGGAATGCCGTTGACGTTGTAGCGCATCGCGATTTCCGGCGAGCCGATCAACACGGGATACGCAATCGGAATTCGCGCCATGAACGCGGGCACGGCGGCGCGCGGGTCATCGTCCAGCGAGATGCCCAAGAACTCCACGCCGCGCTCGCGATAATTGGCGTAGACTTCATTGAAATCCGGAATCTCACGGCGGCAGGGCCCGCACCAAGTCGCCCAAAAATTCACCACTACCACTTTTTCACCTTCAAAACTGCGCAAGTTCACGGATTCGCCCGCGAGCGTCGGCAGGGTAAAATCCGCGAGTTTCTCGCTTTCCGGCACGGCCTGCGACGGTCTGCCGGCGGTTTGTTGCGCTTGTTGCTGCTCCTGGCAGGCGGTGAGGCCCAAGCCCAAAGCCAATACGATAATCGTTGCGCTTCCCAGTCTCATACATACCCTCGAATTGATATGACAAAATGAATAACAGCGGCGACGAGGGCAAATATTCCTCGTTTCCGCTTCACGGTGTGCGCAACAATAATCAATTATCCGGACTGAAACAACCGGAAATCACGGCCGGCGCGAGTGGCGGTGAATTCCCGTGAGATTTGTCGGCTAATGTGCGCGTCTGTCGGTATACTCTCTCGCATCACGGCCGCACACTTTCGCAACACGGCTGTTCCCACCTCCAACGCAACTGTCAGGCCCACCGCTCACGACCGGCAGGGAAAGCTGGCAGCTTGCGCTCACCTCCACGGCTCTTGCGCAGCAGCAATGCCGGCATCGAACACGCTGCCGTTCAACCGCGATTCATGTTCTCACGGGTCACACGCCCGTCTTCATTCGGAGAAACGCGACCATGAACCTCAAATCTTCTCTCGCTGTTGGAATCCTGCTGGCGGTATTTGCCGCAGGCTGCAACATCTTTTCCCCCTTCAGCTCGGGTGACAAGGATAATGATCCCGAGGCCCTGTTGGCCGAGGCACAAGCCGAGCTCAAGAACAACAATCCGCAAAAAGCGCTGTCCCTGCTCGAGCGCGCCAAACAGAAGTCACCGGGAACGCCGTTGATTCGCTACTATCATGCCGTCGCAACCATCCGCGCCTATGACGTCGATTTCGACGTCTTCATCGACGCGTTGCAGCCCACCACCGCGGCGCCGGCAGCCGACAAGCATCACCGCAACCTGATCGCGGCAGTGAATGACACGCTGCAGTTGTTCAATTTCACCGAAGCCGAGCTGGCCCGGCTGCTCACCGTGTTCCATGCCGTGCGGGACGACCTGGAGCCGGTGGTGGCGGGATTGATCACCGGCAAAATCAAACCCGGTGAGTTTCCCTTTGCCAATGACGCCTATCTGAGCTGCGGCGTCGCCTCCCTGGTTTACGGCTTCGTGCTGATGCTGGATCAGGATCACAACTACGCCACCGGCTTCCAACTGGATTCGCGTCTTTCCATCAACAAGGCCGCGGGCCTCTATCAGGTTTTCGTTGCCGACCCGCAGAAAACCGCGAATCAGATTTGCCTGGAGGTCGAGAGCATCATTCAGGCGAACTATCCGCTGCTCGAGCAGGGACTGGTGTGCCTGTGGTACTACTACAATGATGCCACTTTCGGCCGCTTGCCCACCACGGTGGCGCCGGTTCCGCCCGCCGCCTTGCCGGGCAATGTGCGCAACACGCCTTCCGGCCAGTTCTTGCGCGTGGTCTTCGAAGGCCTGAGCGCGCTGTACGGCTTCAAATGCTGAAGCGCAGCACGGTCTTTTGCCCTGATCGAAACCGGTCGAGCGCGAGGAAAACCGCCCGGCCGGATCACCCTGAAACGTTTCCGAGCATAACCAGCCGCCGGGTGGCTCAAGCACCGCCGCCCGGCCGGTGTTTTCCACCTTGATCAAATCTCGATGAGCTGCCTACCTATGCGAAACCTCCTGCGATCCACGGTACTCGCGGTCTTGTGCTGGGTTGCCCACAGCAGCGCCCAGGACATGCCGCGCATGGTCGTCTACAATGTGCGCGCGCTCGGCATGGGCGGCGCCGCAGTGGCAGTGGCGGGTGAAGACAATGTCTTTTTCTTCAACCCGGCCCTGCTCACCACCTTGCGCTATGCGCGCTTCAACCTGGTTGATTTGAGTCTGCGCGCGAACACGCACGCGCTCAACCAGTATCGCTTTTATCAGGATCATCGCGACCAGTTGAACAACATCAGCCGGCTGAGCACCGATGAGCTGAACGGGCTGTATCGCGAGGCGCTCGATGCCGCGCAGCGGCAGGCCATCGTCGGCGTGGAAGGTCCGGTACCCATTCACTTTCTGTCACGGCACCTCGGCTTGGGTGTGTTCAGCGCCGGCCAGGCCACCTACGAAATCTTCGCCGGCGCCACCGGCATTCCCCTGTTGGACGCCCGCTTGCAGGGCGACATGCAGGTGATGGCTTTGCTGGCGCACACGTTTTCCGCCGGCCCGCGCGGCCGCGCCGGCGACCTCAGCATCGGCGTCTCCGGAAAATATTTGAAACGCTGGCTCACGCGCAAGACCAAAAACATCTCGGGCTTCTCCAACAATGAAAGCCTGCATTTCTATCGCGGCCAAAGCATCGGTGTGGATGTCGGCGCCTTCTACACTTTGAACCGGCGCCTCCATTTCGGCGCAACGCTCTACGACCTCTTTGCCACGCCTTTCAAGTGGAATGTCAAGGGCGCCACGCTGGACAATCCCGTGCCGGCGGACAAGATTTCGCCCTCCTATCGTCTGGGCATGGTCTATCGTCCCGGCATCAAGTTCAAAAAGCTGTTCTACAATCTCACCCTCGCGCTCGACTTTGACGAGCCGTTCACCGGCGATGACACGTTCTTCAAGACGGTACACCTGGGCACCGAAGCGCAATTGACGCCGCTGCTGGCCGCGCGCGCCGGCTTCAATCAAGGCTATCCCGCGGTGGGCGTCGGCTTGAATCTCTATGTCATCCGCGCCGACTATGCGTTTTATGGTGAGGAAATGGGCAAATTTGCCGGACAAACCGCCGCCTGGAATCATGCCGTGCGTGTGCAAGTCGGCTTCTGATGACGCGTCTCACCCCAATAAAAAAGGCCCAATGCCGCGGGTTGCGGCTTGGGCCTTTGTCTTTTCCCGACGCTTGTGCTATGGCTTGGTTGCCGGCTTGCCTTCCGAATTCAAGACCACGAGGTCACCGGCATTCAGCTCACGCAAGCCGGCCTCGATCTTGGCAACGTCACCGACCAGCAGCAGCGTCGCCTGGCCGGGCGCGGCGTACTTCTGCGCCGCCGCATTCACCTCCGCCAGCGTGGCTTTGGCAGATTCATCGCTTTCGCGCTGCAGTTCAGTGATCGGCATTCCCGCCGCCCACAAGTCTGCAATTTGCCCGGCGATGCGGCCGTGCGATTCGAATTGCTGGGCATAGCCGCGAATGCGCGTCGCCTTGGCGTCTTCGAGTTCCTGCTCGGAGATCGGCTTGGCGCCGGACAGGTTCTGCAATTCCGCCAGGAACTCCGCCACCGACTCTTTGGTCTTGTTGGTTTGCACCCCGCCGTTGGCCCACCAACTGCCGGCCTGCGAGAGCAGCGCCAGATTGGAAAAAACGCCGTAGGAATAGCCCTTGTTCTCGCGCAGATTCAGATTCAACCGCGTGCCGAAACCACCGCCGCCCCACACGGCATCGGCCAGCCGCAGCGCGTAGTAGTCCGGTGCCTTGCGATTGGGTGCCGGCAGAATTTGAGTGACCACGGTTTGCGCAGCATCCTGGCGATCAACCACGTAGATCTTGCCGGTGCCCATCGGTTTGGGCGCGGGAATGTTGACTGCCGGCGCGGCGCCACCACTCCAAGTGCCAAAATGCCGCTGCACCAAATCCGTGGCTTGCGCCAGCGTGATGTCGCCGACAAAAATCAGCGCCGAACTGGCCGGCTTCCAATAGGTCTCGTGAAACGCCACCAAATCCGCACGCGTGATCTGTTGCACCGTTGCCGGCAGCATGGCGCGGCCATAGGGATGGTCGTGGCCAAAGACCAACATGCCGCGAATGCGCGCGGCCAGGGCATTCGGATTGTTCTCCTGTTGGGAAAGATTATCGAGCGTGCGCTTCTTTTCGCGGTCAACTTCGGACTCGGGGAACACCGGTTGGCGCACCACTTCCGCCACGAGGGCGAGAGCAGGATCGACATTGCGGCTCAACACTTCGAGACCAAGCTGGGAGGCCTCGCGCGTGGCAAAACCAAACAGGCTGGTGCCGAGATCGCCGAGCGCATCTTCGATCTCCAGCGCCTTGCGGGTTTTCGTGCCCATGTCGATGGTTGAAATCACCATGTTCGCCACGCCCTCCTTGCCGGAAGGATCAGCAACGTTGCCGGCGCGGGTCACGAACGTCACCGCCACCTTGGGCAGCTCCGGCCGTTCGACGACGAAAATATCGATGCCATTCGCTGCTTTGGCAGACTTGACCTCGGGCGTGCGGAAAGGCTTGTCCACGCCGAGCACCGGCTGCTGCTGGCGGTCGAGCGCGACGTCAGCGGGCCGGCCGGAGGTTTCAGGATGGAAGCGCACCAGCAGACGATTGCGTGTATCCAACCAGGTGGCCACCACCTGACGCACATCGTTGACCGTGACGCGGCGGAAGCGATTGACATCCGCCTCGAATTTGTTGGGATCGCCCAGGTAGATATTGTATTGATTCAGCAAATCGGCCTTGCCGCCAAAACCGCCGATACGCTCCAGGCCGGTGACGAAGTTGTATTCGCGTTTGGTTTGCGCGCGCCGCAACTCTGCCGGCGTCGGGCCTTCCTTGGCGAGCCGGCTCAGCTCCGCGGTCACGATGCCCTCGATCTGTTCCAGCTCCACGCCCGGCCGCGCCGTGGCCACCACCGAGAAGAAACCGGAGATTTCCATGGGATTGTTGAAGGAAAAGACGTTGGTGCAGAGCTGCCGGTCATACACCAGGACTTTGTTGAGGCGCGCGGAAAGGCCATCCGTCAATATCGCGGAGGCCAATTCCAGCGGCGCTTCTTCGGGCGAGAAATACTCCGGCACCGGCCAGGTCATGTAGGTGCGTGCCTGCGGCACCCGATCGAGCGCTTCGATGATCCTTTCGCCCTCGAGTTTGGGAAGCCAGCGGGCGGGCCGGTCGAGCGCCGGGCCGGGCGGAATGCCGCCGAAGTATTTTTCCACCAGCCGCTTGGTTTCCGCGGGGTCGAAGTCGCCGGCAATCACCAGCGAAAGATTGTTGGGCGTGTAGTAGGTGCGGAAGAACTCCTTGACATCATCGAGCGAGGCCGCGGTGAGATCCTCGTGGCTGCCGATGACCATCCAGGAATAGGGATGGCCGGCGGGATGGAGATTCTCCACGATCAATTTGAAGGCCCGGCCATAGGGTTGATTCTCCAGCCCCTGGCGCCGCTCGTTCTTCACCACGTCGCGCTGGTTGTCCAACTTTTCCTGGTTCAACGCTTCGGTCAAAGTGGCGAGGCGGTCCGATTCCACCCACAACAGAGCTTCGAGATTGCCGGAGGGCACGGTGGCGAAGTAGTTGGTGCGATCATTATCGGTGGTGCCATTGACGCCACCCTCGCGCAGATTGGCACCCGCCTTTTCGACATAGGTGAAATAGTCCTCCGCCGCATTCTTGGAGCCCTGGAACATCATATGCTCGAACAAATGCGCAAAGCCGGTACGGCCCGGCTTCTCGTTCTTCGAGCCGACATGAAACCATTGATTGACGTGCACGATCGGCAATTTGCGGTCGACGTGCAAAATCACCTGCAGCCCGTTCGAAAGCGTGTACTTCTCGAACTCGACCTTGGGCATGCCGCTTTGCTTGGGCCCGGGCTGGGCATGGGCCGACACAAACAGCAGCAGCGCGCCGAGCACCAGGCCGCCGCGGCTGCGTAAAGAGGTTGCCATACACATTCTCCTTGTTCCTGTTTCTGTTGTGAATTGTATCATAGACGCTTTGCCCGCGCCTTGCCTTCATCCCGGCAGGATGGCGCCGGTGCGGGGAAGAGGTTGGCGATATGACTTTGCATGGTGGGTAATCATTCCTCCGCAAGTGAGGCGTTGCCTCAGCGGACTGGGACGAGATCACTTTCCAGACAAGCTGAATGCCTATCTCGCTGCATACGGCACATAAGAACTTTGCACCGTGCCGTCTTCGAACAAATCCACCAGCACATAGGCCGGCGGGAATTCCTGATAAGCGCCCTTCCACCAATTCCCCGAGACGGCGCCGTTACAGAGATACTTGACGCCGAGGTATTCGACCTCATCCCGCAGATGAATGTGGCCGCTCAGGCAGAGTTTGACGTTCGCGTGTTTTCTGAACAGATCCTTGAGGCGCCGCGCATCCACATGCATCCACGCGGACGGCACCCGCCATTCACCGCTGCTTTCATTCTCCCCGTCGAAAAAGGCGCAGAAACAGATAATCGGAATATGAGACAGTACACCGATGGGAATCGTTGCAGGCGTGCGGCGCAGATCTTCTTGCAGCCATTCGAACTGCGCCTCGTCGAGGCGGGCGAGATAGCCGCCGGGCGCGATGTGCGTGCTGTCCAGCACGATGAAATGCCAGCCGGCCCGGTCGAAGCTGTAGTAGCGTGTGCTGAGGCCGAGTTCCTCCAGCGCCCATTGTTTGCCGTAGAGCCGGTCGGAGGAGATTGAACCCTCTGACTGCTTCCACCCCCAAACATCGTGATTACCCAGGCAGTGCACCACGGGCAGGGAACATTCATTGCGCAGCACGTCCTGCCAGATTTGCCACTGGATCCTGGTTCGCGCCTTGCCGGCCGCGAGCGCATCCATGATGCAATCGCCGCCATTGAAGATGATCTCGGGCGGGTCGGGCTGATTTTGGGCATGATGCAACGCGGCTGCCATGCCCGCGGCCGCGTGCAACTCCGGCTGAACGTGAATGTCGGTCAAATGCGCGAGGCGTAAAACGCGCTGGGCCGGCGCCGCTTCGCCCGGGGCGGCGAGGGCGCTCAGGGTCGTGGTTCCCAAACCGGCAGCCGCGGCTTGGCGCAAAAACACACGACGGGAGAGGCGACGATTCATGCAGGTATTCCCAGTCGGACTATTTCGGCCCGGATTGGTTGAACTCTTCTAAAATTGACAACTGCTCGACCCACACCACCTCGCAGGAGCCATTGCCGGTATCCTGCCGGGTGAGAGAGCTGTTCCAGCGCCAGCCATCATTGGCTTTGACCGAAACGAGATAGCCACTGAGCGCGATAATCTCGCCCACGCGCACGCGCTCGAGCATTTCCTCGATTTCCGGCCGGGCAGGAATCATGTGCATGTTGGCGCTGTGCAAGGAAACGCTGCGCGCGGGCAGCACCGGCTTTTTGTAGCGCACGAGATACCAGCGGCCGGCCTGGCTGATGGCCAGATGTTCGAGCACGTTCTGATCGGACATTGGGCCCCAACCCAGCGCCAAATCCATCGGTGATAGATCCGCTTCCCGGCCGAAAGCATAGCTCTTTTTGTGCAGCACGCGCGCCCGCAGTTTGAAAGTAGCCAGCGGGTTGATCCAGTAATCCTGGTGCTGCCACATGCGGGTCTGATTGAGCAGGTGTTGTTCCGGTTCCTCCGGAACGAGAATGCCGGGGGCATGGCTGACTTCCGGCTCCGGCCAGAAGCGGTAAAGCAGAATGCCGCCAATCCACAGCACACAGAAAGCCACAAGTTGCCAAAGTCTCATAATCTCAAGATGCAGTGCCGGATGGAAAAGGTCTTTGGTTTTGAGGGATTATTGGTGCGGGACTTTTCCCGGCAAGCCGCCGCCGGTGTGCTGTGCGGCCCAATAAACGGCGCACAGTTCATTCGCGAACAGCGGAGAAAAGTTGCATCCCGCGTGGCGAGTGGTGCCCGCGCGGGCGGTGCGGTCGGCACCGCTTCACTCGTAGCGCAGGGCTTCGATGGTTTCCTGGCGCGCGGCGCGCCAGGCCGGATAAAGGCCGAAGATGATGCCCACCGCCGCCGCGAAGATCACGCTCACCAGGACCGACGACGGGGAGATCAGCGTTTGCCAGCCCATGAGACGCGCGACCAGCCGGGAAAGGCCCACACCCATGGCGATGCCGAGCAGGCCGCCGGTGATCGAGAGCGCCAGTGCTTCCAGCAGGAATTGCGTCATGATGTTCCGGCGTTTTGCGCCGATGGCCTTGCGGATGCCGATCTCGCGCGTGCGTTCGGTAACCGATACCAGCATAATGTTCATAATGCCGATACCGCCCACCAAGAGTGACACAATCGCCACGATGGTGAGCATCATGGTGATGGTTTTTTGGGTGGATTCGAAGGTGGAAATGATGTCGGCTTGATTGCGAATGTGGAAATCGTTGTCCTGCGTGTCGCGCAGGCGGTGCTGTTTGCGCAACACGCGCTCGACGTCGTAGAAGGCCTTGTCCATCAAAGAGGCGTCGGCGACTTTCAAAGTGGAGTTGGTGAGATGATCGACGCCGAACAGCCGCATTTGCGCGGTGGCCAGCGGAATCAGCACTTGATCGTCGGGGTTCATCCAGCCGCCGGCCTGGCCTTTGGTCTCCAGCACGCCGATGATCTCGAAGTTCATGCGGCCGATGCGCAGGGTCTTGCCGAGCGGGTCTTCTTCGGAGTCGAAGAGATTGTCGCGCACGGTCGAGCCAATCAGGCACACGCGGGCGCGCGCGGCTTCTTCCAGCGCGGTGAAATAGCGCCCCGCCGCCGCCTTGACGTTGCGCACTTCGCCGTAGTTCGGGGTGGTGCCGGTGATGCGGGTGTTCCAGTTGCGGTTGCCATATTTCACCTGGCTGCTGCGGCTGAATTCCGGCACCACGGCTTCGATTTCATCACAGCTCGCCAGCACGGCGTCCAGGTCTTTGCGGGTCAATTTCACGCTGCTGCCCGCGCTCGCCATCACCGGGCCGGAGCGCGACGAGCCGGGCGAGACGTAAAGCAGATTCGTGCCGAGCGCCTGCAGGCGCTCCGCCACTGCGCGCTCGCCGCCCTTGCCCACGGCCACCACCGTGATCAACGCGCCGACACCGATGATGATGCCGAGCATGGTGAGGAAGGAACGCAGCTTGTTGGCAATGATGGCGCTGAAGGCGACATCCAGACTTTCTCGCAGATCCATGACATGTTCCTCTGATGGGCACAGCGGCACGGCCAGCCGCCTCAGCGCGGCCGGCCGCCCATGCCGCCGAAACCGGTGACCCCGCGCATGCGATTCATCCAGGCCTGGCGATCGATGCCGGCGCGGCTGCCGCTGAACACGAAAATCTCGTCGCCTTCCTCCAGGCCGCGCAACACTTCGGCGAATTCATTGTTGCTCAGGCCGACTTCCACGGCGCGCGGCTGGTAGCTTTCCCCGGTTTTGAGCAGCACGAATTTGCGCAGCGTGCGGCCATTGCCCGCGGCCGGCAGCGGGCCACGCGGCGCACCGGCCTCCGCGGAAGCCAAACCGGCAAACGGCCGGCGGCCGTCGCCGCGTGACGAATCCGGCGGCCGCCGCAACCGGCCCGCGGCGCTGGAATCTGCCAGATTCAACACCTGCAACTGCGCGCGAATCTCGCGCAACTCTTTCAGCGCCTCCTTGGGCGCCAGCACGACGTTCGCGCGGTCGGCCACCGTCACATCCACCGTGGCATTCATGCCGGCTTTCAAGCGGC
This sequence comes from bacterium, assembly GCA_023150945.1. Lineage (NCBI taxonomy): Bacteria > bacterium. The sequence continues at coordinate 138,375 of JAKLJX010000014.1, forward strand.
CGTCGGTGTTCGACACGATGACCGTGACATTGAAGGTGGTCACGTTTTGCTCGACCGTGGCCAGCGGCGCGATGCGCAGCACGCGGCCGCGATAAACCATGTCAGGAAAGGCATCCGGCACCACGCGCGCCGATTGCCCGATCTGCACCTGGCCGACGTCGATCTCATCCACTTCCGCGAAAACATACATGCTGTCGAGATTCGCCACCGTTGCGATCAACGTGCCGCCGCTCACCGAATTGATGCCGGAGGAGATGATCTGGCCGGCCTCGACGTTCTTTTGCAGGATCAGACCATTGATCGGCGAACGCACGACGCTGTCCTTCAGGCGCGTCAGCATGGTCGATACTTCGGTTTCGGCCTTCACCAATTGCGCCTTCGCCTTCACTTCCTCCAGCTTCACTTGATCGAATTCCGCCTGTGAAATCAGGCCGCGCTTGAACATTTCCTCCTGGCGCGCGACGGTGTTGGCGGTTTGCGTGACCGTGGCCTTGGCCACTTCGAGGTCGGCCACCGCCTGCTCATAGGTGTTGCGCGCATCGGTCTCGTCAATGCGGGCAATCAGCGCGCCCTGCTCGATGCGGTCGCCCTCCTCCACCGGCATGACCATGATTTGGCCGGAAGCCTTGCTTTTGACTTCGACTTTGGTGATGGGCTCGAGCTTGCCGGTGGCGGAAACCACGGCATTGAGGTCGCCGCGGCTGATCTTCACCACCCGGCCCGGCGGGCCGGCAGCTCCGGCCTCCGGCTTGTCGGCTTGCCGCGGCCAAACCATGAAGTAACCGGCGGCCAACATTGCCACCAGCACCACCGCAAAGATGGTGTAACTTCTCTTCATTTTCATCTTCATTCTCTTGGACTCCTGATTACCATAATCGACCGACGGGCAATATCTTCATTCAATGGCAATTTATCAAAGGATTTCTCCGCGCGCAGGCTGCAAGAAATTAGACGACACAGCCCGGATTTTGTCGGAAGGCCGGCACGAAGGTGCCAAAAGAAAATGCTGCACGTCGCGAAACACTGAACGAACGTATCACCGCCGCCGCCGACACGGCCTCTCTTCCCATACCCGCCGGGAAAAAAGCCTTGCTTTGCAGACGAAAAGCGATTACGATGCCACCACCAAGCCGGTGCCCTGCCGGCGTCGTGTCGGTGCGCTCAGACTTTCACACGTTCAGTGGCTTTACATGAATCCAGTTTCTCTCGCCGGCCACACACTCGAGTTGCTCGCAATCTTGCAGCAGGATCAGCGTCCGGCGGATCATCTCATCGACAATTTCTTCCGCAGCCGCCATTATCTCGGCTCGCATGATCGCCGCGCGCTGGCGGAGACCGTGTACGGCATTTTGCGCCATCGCCGGCTGCTGCAAGCGCTGATTGCCCAAGTGCAGCCGGAATCTGCGACTGACCCCGGCTGGTGGCTCGCGGCATTCAAACTGCATGTTGAGAAAGCTGAGTTCGCGACGGTTGCAGCGGCGCTCACCTCTGCCGGTCGCCGTCCGGCCAGCCTCTCCTCCGCGGAATTGGCGCAGCTTGCGGCACAAAGGCCCGAAGAGTTCGCGGACAATCCCGCGGTCATGCTGTCGTTTCCGGATTGGCTGGTGCGCGACCTGCAACAACAGCGCGGCGAGCAAGAAACGCTGCGGTTGCTGCAGGCGCTCAATCAACCGCCACCGCTGACCATCCGCGTGAACACGCTCAAAACCACCCGCGCCGACTGCCAGCAGGAATTGCAGCGCCGCGGCTGCGCCAGCACCCCGACGCGCTTCTCGCCGTTCGGGCTGCAGCTCACGCAGCGCACCAATCTTTTTGGTTTGGATTTGTTCCGCGCAGGTTGGTTCGAAGTGCAGGATGAAGGCAGCCAGCTCATCTCGCTGGTGCTCGATCCCAAGCCGACCTGGCGCATTGCCGACGTCTGCGCCGGCGGTGGCGGCAAGACCCTGCATCTGGCGAGCCTAATGAAGAATCGCGGAGAGATTTTTGCATTCGATGTTTCCGCCAAACGCCTGGAGAATCTGCAGCGCCGCAGCCGGCGCAGCGGCGCGCACAATATTCGCGTGCAGGCTTTGCCGGAAGGCGAGCTGCCGGAGCGTTTGCTCGGCAAGCTGGACGCGATCCTGGTCGACGCGCCCTGCAGCGGCGCGGGCGTGCTGCGCCGCAATCCCGACGCCAAGTGGAAAATCACCGCGGCGATGGTGGCGGAGCTGAGTGCCAAACAGCTCCGGCTCCTGCGACACTACGCGGCATTGCTCAAGCCGGGCGGCCGGCTGGTTTATGCCACCTGCAGCGTGCTGGCGCAGGAAAACGAGCAAGTCGTGCAAGCCTTTCTCGCGGGTCATCCTGATTTTGAAACGGAAGACGCGGCCGCAATTCTGCAGCATCATCAACTCGGCGCGCTCGCCGCCGGTCCGGCGCTGCAGCTTTCCCCCCACCAACACGGCTGTGACGGTTTCTTTGCCGCGGTCATGGCGCGCCGCCAGCGCGGCACGGCGTGAATCCTCCTTGCTTTTCGCGGGAATCATCCTAACTTGCCTGCAACTTTTCATCCATTCTCAGCAAGGATCGAACATGCACAGGAACATTCTTTGGATCGGCACGGCCCTGCTGCTGGCCGCGTGTTCCACGCCCTCGCCTTCGGCCAAAGGCCCGGCGGGATTGCGCAAAATCAGCTACGCCAACGCCGCGGAATTGGAGCGCATCCGCCAAACTGGTGCCGAGATCATCGTGCAGCAACCGGACTATGTCGTGATCCGCACGGATTCCGCGCAGTTGGCCGCGCTCGCGCTCACCTCGCAGCCGGCGCAGGAGCAGGACTTGGTGCAGCGGCTGGTGGCAATCGTGTTGCGTGATTCCACCTCGTTGCAAACGGTGGTGGACAGCGGCGTGGATCTGTGGGAAGCGCGGGGCGATACGGCGGTGGCGCGCGCTTACGACATTCAACTCGAAAAGCTGCGCCGGGAAGGCTTGGCGATCACCGTCATCGCCGAAAATGCCGACGAGTGGCGAAAGGAAGGGCGATGAGAAACACCAAAGCCCGGTTACGCACTGCCGCGCTGCTGCTGGGCTGCGGCCTGCTCGCGGGCAGCAATTGCCCGGGCCCGGAGCCGCAACCGCCCGATGCCGGCCTCTATCACACCTATGATGAAATCAACCGCGAACTGCATGACTTGGCCACGCAATACAGCGCGATTGCGCAGGTGCATTCCCTGGGCAAATCCGTCGAAGGCCGTGACTTGTGGGCGCTAAAGATCAGCGCGGCGGTGGCGCAGGAACAAGGCGAGCCGGAAATCGTTTTGCTCGGCTGTCATCATGCCCGCGAATGGATTGCCGTTGACGTGCCTTTTCTCATTGGCCGGCATTTGCTGCAAAACTACAATCGTGACACGCTGGTGACCCGCTTGCTCGACCACGCCACCATTTGGGTGGCGCCCATGATCAATCCCGACGGCCATCAATACTCGGTCTCCAGCCAGCGCTTGTGGCGCAAAAATCGCCGCAACAACAACGACGGCTCCTATGGCGTGGATTTGAACCGCAACTACGGCCATGAGTGGGGCGGACCCGGTTCCTCTGGTGACTCGTTCTCTGAAATCTACCGCGGCCCGGCGCCTTTTTCCGAGCCGGAAACACAGGCGCTCCGCGACTTTCTGCAGAGCCGCCCGGTGAAAGCTCTGATCAGCTATCACAATTTCTCGCAGCTCGTTTTGTATCCCTGGGGCTACACCAGCAACCCGGCGCCCGATCGCGCCCTGCTCGATCAACTCGCGAACGGGATCGCCGATCGCATCCGGGCGGTGCATGGTGTGCGCTACACGCCGGAGCAAGCTTCCGATCTCTACCTTGCCAGCGGCGATACCGGAGACTGGCTCTATGCCCTGCGGCAGGTACCGGCGTTGACGATTGAATTACGGCCGAGCAGCAGCGTTCCCGGTTTCGAGTTGCCCGAAGATCAAATCCAGCCAACCTTCGAAGAAAATCTGCCGGCAGCGCTGTATGTGATGAGTTGGGCGGTCGCAGCCGGCTCGCCTTCACCGTGAGGGCAGTCCGCGGCGATTCGGTTTCTTTTGTGAGCACGCGATGCGCTATCGCAACGAATTCAAACGCCTGGATGTTTTTCGCTGCCGCCATGACAGTCACGAGAAATTCGAATACAAAGTCTCCGCCTTTCACATTCTCGAACGCAAGCAATGCTTTCCGGGCGGCTGCGTTTATTTTCGCTGGCGCTGCAAGCTGTTCGAGAAAGGGAAACCCTGCATTCGCGGCTATCATCATGTCGGCCGGCGCTGCGAGGGCTGTCAGCATTTCGTCGACGAGAAGGTCAACAACCGTCCGGAGTTGAGGATTGCGGAGGCCGAATTCGCAGGCTGGCGCGAGCGCTACCAGGAGTTCGCGGAATGGGTGGAAAAGATGCAGCAGCGCGAGGTGAACGTGCTGGGCGTGGTGGCTGCCGTGAAGCCGCGGTTTCAGAAATTTCTCTATCCCAAATCAGAAAATCTGCGGCTGCGCGGCTTTCAGCTCGGTTTCGCGGAAGCTTTCGTCGAAATGGATCATCTCGAGGATGATTGCTATGCCATCGTCAGCCGCGAATTCCAAGACCGGCACCGGCTCGCGCCCGGCGCCAAACTGGAGTTTCGCGGCACGTTCACGCTGAACCGGGGCCGGGTGTTGTTCGAAAAACTGCGCCGGGTGGAAATCGTCGAGCCTGCGCCGGAAGCGGCGGAATGGAACTCCAGCACGGCGTTGGTCGCGCGCAGCGTGGCCACGGGTTTCGATTGGCAGCCGGCGAAGTGCCTGCAGTGCAAATACGGCATGCTCGCCGATGTCGAAGACCGGCGGCAGCCGGAAACCGTGGCGCGGCGGCAACTCTACTGCCTGCAGGGCATGCCGCATCCCGACGTCTGCACGATTATCCCCGGCCGCTCGCTGGGAGAGGATGAATGCCAGAAGTGATTCGGCGGCTGCATCGTGATCGCAAACCGGGGTGGTGAGCAGGCGACTCAGTGAATGCAAACCGGCAGCAGGCTGTGCCAGTCGCTTGTCTGCCAGGAAAACTCACAGAGTCTTTTCAGGGGGAAGAGGAAGAGGGAAATCAGAACGCAGTTGTGTTGAGCTCGCGGGCATCCTCGCGGCCGTTGGGCCGGAAGATGCCCGTTTTCTTTGCGGTGAGAATTTCAAGCCCGCAGGATAATTCACGTTGAAGTTCAGGGGCGCACCGATTGCAGCGCGTCTCTCGGGAACGCCTCATTAGGCGGGGCATCGACCTGGATGAGATCGGCAAGCAGGGTTTCGGGCGCGATGTCCTGCTGATGAGGCCAGGTCAGGGCACCGAGGATGATTTCCACTTGCCTGAAGTACTCAGGATTGCGCAATTCCCGAAAGACGCCGTGATCCAGATACGGTTTCATGTCGAAAATGCCCTTCCGCCCATCGGCGATTTCTACGTACAACCGATAATCAGAAAGGGGCTTAACGATTTTTACATCCCAGTACATGGCAGCAGCCTCACAAAGGGTCGATTTTGTAGAGATTTTCTCCGCTGACGGCGAGTTCCCAGTCGGCCATCAGCTCGTCTCGCCTCAGTTCGATCCATGCTTACACCAGGCGCAACTGTTTGCGCGGCAACTCCCCGGCTAGGATTTCACCGTCCTCGATGCCAATCGAAGCCTCGCATTCTGCGTAGCGAGCATGGATGTGCGGCAAGTTGTGGTGCTTGCTATCGAGCAAGTACATCCGAATGATGATGCCGTAGAACATCGCAATGATCGGCATGGTGAGTCCTTTGATCCGGTGCTTTGGTGCCCAACCTCGCTGCCTCCGGTCAGGCGGATTCGCACTCCGCCTCAGGGCTTTTCGACTTCCTGACCGTACAGGTAATACCAATCATCATAGTTGGCCAGAACATCCTGCAATGCTGTTGCAGCCTCGGGAGCAAAAGCACTCTCGACTTTTTGCCATTTGTCCGTGAAGAGAGGCGCGTTTTCGGCATGCAGAAACTGCACGAATTCCAGAAAGCCGTACGTTTCCCGTTCGGGTTGAAATTGGAATTCGCGGCGCAGCCCCGCGGGATTCTGCTGCAGCAGGCGCTGGTATCCGGCATGGGCCTGCAAATGGGCTTGACGCAACTCCGCCTTGCGGCTGGCCCACGTGCGCGACTGCAGCAGCGCTTCAATGAGCCTGCGCTGGCTGGGAGCAAGCTCACGGCCCCGCAGCTCGCCACTGCCGACTTGATAGAGCAGCTTGCCCGCCAGACCGCTGGCCGCAAGCAAATCCGCAACCTGCGTATAGTCCACCGAAGCGGTGAGTGGCGGCCGTGGCGGCTCGAGCCAGCCCAAGCCGATGATGTAGCGCCGGCGCGTGGTATCGAGTGTGGCGCTGGCCAACCCAGTTTGCGGGGCGGCCGCGGGAAAAAGCTCAGACCGTGACGGCTGAGCCGCAGGGGAAGTTGCTGCGGGTGAGGGGCGGACGGGCGGAGGCGATACAGTCTCTGCTTTGGGCGCGGTTACGGGCGGAGGAGCAGGGGCAGGTTCTTTTTTCTGCCACTGCTCCGCGTACGCTTCCGGCGAGAGCTGCCGGCCGTTCGCCAAGCGCACCGCCGCGATTTTTTCGAGCGCGATGACTTCCCCGTAGGTAAAAGCGTCTTTCGCGGAAGCTGCTTGAAAATAGACCTGCCCGCGCCACACGTCATTCACGGTGCAGGCAAAGGTGGAGCCGTCCTGCAAAAGCAACGTCACTGCCCGCTCCTGAGCGAACAAGGAGCAAGCAGTGACGAGCAGAATCGGCACCACACGCGAGAACAGGCGGAAGTGCCTCACAGGCCAATCCTTATTAGAAACGAAATGCGAGAGAAGCGAAGGCTTGATTCATGGTGATTTTTTCGGAAACCGGCACGAGCGTGTCGCTGAAATCATCCAGCGGCTCCTTGTAATCATGCCACTGGCCGGTGATCACGGCGAGGTCGAGGCGCACTTGCTTGTCCAGGAAGATGCCCACGCCCGCAGTCAGAAACTCGCGATCGGCATTGTCCGGTAATCCCTTCAGTGGATTGGGGTCACGGAAATAGCCGGCGCGCAGTTGCACATCGAGTACCGGCAGCGTGAATTCCGCGCCCAGACGCATGCGGGTGGTGGCACGGTAGTTACGCGCCAGTTCATCATTGGCCTCGTTGCGGGACAGGCCCTCGATCGGCGGCTCGGTGGTGTAGCGAATTTGCGACCAATCGTTGTGTTCCACGCTGCCGCTCAGCAGCAAACCGGCGGCATTCACCGCGGCGCCGGCGCCCAGGGAGAAGGGCGAACGGATTTTGTATTCAAAGCGGCCGGCGTCGCTGCCGCCTTCGATTTCGCCGTCATCAAATTCGGTTTCGTCGGTGACATCCCAGCGGTCTTTGACCGTGAAAGTCGTGGGCGTGCCCAGGGTGAAACCCAGCCGCAGCAATGAAGAAGCGCGATACAAGCCGGCGAGCTTCACATTGATGCCGGAGAACTCCGAAACCAGGGCATCATCGTTGCGATAGGAACGGAAGGTGTAGAGGTCGAGAATATCGTTCTCAACGAAACTGCTGAGATAGTCATTCTTGCCGGACCAGAGATTGATGGCAGCGCCCACCGAGAAATTGGGCGCCACTTCGGTCGCGCCCGCAAACGTCCACGTGCTCAGACTGCCGTCTTCCAACTCGCTCCAGCGCTGATTGACCGAGTCTTCCGGCGTGTTGTTGAACCAGGCAAAACTGAAATTGCTGTCATAGGGCCGGACGCGATGGTAGCCGAGCGAGAAGACCAGGCTGCCGCGATAGGTGGGAATCGGATAAGCCAGGCCCAGGCTGTTGAAATTGGTGGCCGAGGCCTTGTCGAGGTTGCGAGTGAAGCCAAAGGTTGCCTCATTTTCGCGTTGGGCATGGCTCAGGGTCGCGAAGCCTTCCAGCCGGCGGATTTGCGTCAACGCGGCCGGATTCCAAAACGCAGCGCTGTAATCGTCACCGACGCCGGTGTAAGCGCCGCCCATGCCCATGGCGCGGCCGCCAATGCCAAATTCGATGCCGCGTTGAAACACCTCTTCCTGGGCCTGTGCGGGCGCCAGCAGGCCGGCAGCAGCAAATCCCAAAAGCAGCGCCAGCAAACCATGCTTTATTCTCATAGTAATCTCCATCTCGCGTTTGGACTGCGTTCCTGTCCGCGCACTTAGTTCTTGTCGCGGCGGCTGGAAGAACCGGAATTACTGGATTTGGATCCCGAGCTTGAGCTGCCCCGGCTGGAGGAACCGGAATTTCCGGAGGAGCTCCCGGAGCTCTGCACCGAGGGCGCGCTGCCGGAAGATGATTCGCGCGCGGGCGCGACCCGGCGTGAACTGGAACCTTCATTGGAAGACTTCCGGCCTTCGCGCCGCGTGGCGGATTCGCGCTTCCCCGAGGATTTTGGCTTGCTGACGCTGTCGGTTCTTTTTGAAGTGCTGGGAGCCGTGTAAGTGCGGTCATTGGCGCGCGGGCTGGTCACCGCATCGGTGGTCCGATCTTCGGTGCTGCGCCGGGAAACGCGCCGGCGGTCAGTGTTCTGGCCTTGATCCGGCGTGGTGCGCTCGCGGGTATCGATCACGTCCGTGCGGCGTTGCCGGCGATACGAGCCGTCGGCGGCGCGATCAAACACGGTCTCGCCGGGCTTGCTGATGCTGTTGCGGTCGGCAATCGGTTGGCCGATGCTACCGCGCCGGTCGCCAAAATCGTCACCGCTGCCGCGGCTGCCGCGCCGGCCAAAGTCGCGTTTCTTGCCGGAAACCCCTGGATCATAAATGGGCGAATCAGGATAGTAAATCCAGCCGGGTTGGTAGTAGGGACGCGGACCCCACCAGGAATAATAGTTCCAATCCCAGGGATCCCAATAACCGGCCCAGCGGGTGCCGCACCAATTCCAGTAGTCATAGTAGGCGCCCCAGCCAATCGAGAGATAGAAACGATTGCGGGGATGATGGCGATAGTACCAGGAATAGTACCACGGATCCCAGGGATCCCACGGGTCCCAAACATCATACCGGTAGTGATCATAGATGTAGATGTTGGTCACCTCCGGCCGGCCGCGCTCGTCATCATAATTGGTATCGGCATACGCAGCCTCTTCCTCCTGCTCCGCATATTCTTCTTGCACGGCGGCGGCTTCAGGTTCATCCTCTTGAACTGGGCGCGCGAGTTGCGTGTAACAACCGCTGATTGCAAAACTCGTCAGCGTCAGGCCAAGGGCCAAAAGGTAGGCTTTCGTTTTCATGGAGTTTTTCTCCTTTCAAGCCTCGGTTGAATTACCACTGCACTGCAAAACCTATGAGGATTTTCATCAGCAAGACTCGTGTCACTCGAACCGCGCCACCGCTCGGGCGCTTCGTCATCAACTTGAGCAAGTTCTGTTCAAATTGTGCACTCTGCGGGGCCAAGTACCCAGCCGGGTTCCTTTTCATCAGAACAGACCCGAACTGCACAAGGGTTTAATCTCTTGAATTCTCTTCGTGTTCCCTTGTTTTTCAACGCAAGCGCCGTGCCACTCACGACTTGCGATCGCAGCGCCATGCCCGCAGCCGTTTTGATGTTTTTCAGCGACTTGCGCCGGCATCAATAAGCCGCATCTTTTGGAATCGGACGCTGTCGTGTTGCAACTGTACGCATTTGTAAAGACGATATACACAAGACCAGAGTTGGATGAGTCAGTTGCTCACACACCCACCAGCATTCCAATTTCGGCGCCTGATTGAAAATCGCACGATCACCGGCGATAGTCGAAATTGTATGACAACGTGAACCAGGATCTCATCGGACCGTTTCTGCCGCGCGCCGGCAAAAAACGTGTCGCCTGTGCTGCTTTTTTGGCAGCCTCGGCGCACAGCTCGCTGCTGGTGGTGTTCTCCAGAATCGTGACGCTCAACACCTTGCCGCGTTCGCTGATTTCGACACTCAGCTTGACTTCGCCGCGCACGCCTTTCTTGCGTTCAGCTTCAGGAAACTGTGGGAAAACGGAGGCAAGCGGCCGCGCCGGCGAAAGCAGGCCGCCACCGACTTCTTCCAGTGCGCCGATTTCACCCGCGCCGGCGCCGGTTGCCGCGGAGTCGGAGGCCTCGCCTGTTTGCTGCTGCACCGGTTCTGGCACTTCCGTCTTGGGAACGAGCTCTTCCGTGCTGGGCAGCACCACCGCCGGCTTGGGTGGCGGCGGCAGGCGGCTGCCTTGCTTGGTAGCCGGTACATTCTCCACTGTGATCACGGGGATCTTGACTTCGAGGCGCTCCTGCGCCAGCGGCAAACGCCAAAATTGGCTGGCATAGCCCGCCAGCAGCGTGAGTACAATCACCGCCAGCAGCGCCCGCTCGATCCGGCGCGGATAGCCGAGCTTGAAGTCTTCGAATGCGGGAAGATTTTTGTCCAAACTCTTCATGCGCAGATTGGTCTCATCACAGGCTGGTGCCCGATTCTGGTGGCCGCCGCCGCAGGCCGGCAGCGCGCGGTTCGATTCAGCCATGAGGTCGAGTCAAATATAGAACTCCACCCGCCGAATACAATGCTTTTCTTGCCCGCGCGAACTCAAACTGCGCGACTCGCCTCGTTTCTCCCTTTCTCGATAAGCAGGGGCTACCTGCTCACGGCGCTGTCATAGACATTGCAATTCCCGCTCGCGTGCTCGCCGCCGCCGCCGTGCCACTCCCCCGCTTGCGGCAGCACGGCGCGAAATTCACCGACACCGGCGCCGCCGTGATCATCCTGTCCGCCGGCATAAACCGCAAGCCGCCACTTCTCCACTGCCCCGCCGAAAAAGCGCAGCGGCAGCGCAACCGTTATCGTCGCGTTCTCGACGTTGCCGGGGGGGCGGGCGGGATCATCGGGAACGAAGTGCAGCAGCGTGCGGCCCGCAGCATCGTGCACCAACGCACCGCCGCCGAGGTAGACCAGCCGGTCGGCACCGAAATCCTCCGGCACAGTCTGATTGCTGTTCCATCCTACGGCGCGCGTGCCGGTGGCAGCGTCGCGGTCCGTATCAATGGCAATGGCAGCGAAGGTCAATTGATAGCCGTACTCCGGGTGCCAGCCCGGTTGCACGAGCCGCGCAAATTGCAGGCGAAAATGCACCAGCGAGTCTTGCTGCGCCACTTCGATCCGGCGCAAATCGAACATGCCGGCTGCAAAAGCAGGATTCCGGGGATATTGATAACGGCCATTCGGCCCGCGATCATCGCCGGACGGATCCGACAGTGAGATGACGCTGCGGGCGGGAAAGGGCCGCACGGCCTGCGCGGAATTCAGCAGCGGCCAGGCCGGCCCGCGCAAGGCCGGCAAATCAGGACGGAGATGGGGCTGCGCAAACGCGACTTCTGCCAGCAGCGGATGGCGATAGGCGGAATCAATCCGCGCGTGCGTTGCAATCTTCGCTGCGCTCGAGATCAGTTTCTGTTCCGCACGACTGAAGGTGAGCGCGACTTTCTCCTGCGCGCGAAGCTGGCCCCGGCCAACCGTTGCGCTGGCCGCATCGAAGATTTCAAAACTCAATGAAGCCGCGGCCGGGCCGGGCTGCAATTCCACCGTGAAGTGACCGCCGTTCCGGGCATAGGCGATCGCCACTGCCTGTTTTCCCACCCAGACTTTAAAATTCACCGAAGTGAGTGCCTCGGGCAGCCGCGGCTGCAAGCGCAAAGTGTTGGCCGGTGCGTCGATCGTGACGCCGAGAATGTCCTGATAAAGATTGCGCAGAAACTCCGCCAGATTCCAGGCCTGGCTCACCGTGCCTGACAGCCGTAGAAAATCTTCGCCGGGCCGCGCCAGGGCATCGAGCAGCTCGGATTGCGTGCCGCGGCACCCGCGCGTGAGTATTTGCACGCCGGCACTGTGCAGGAGTTGAAACGCCAGGTCTTGCCGGCCAAAGCGGCACAAGGCGGTATTCACCGGGCCGGAGAGCCAGGTCCACACGATGCCGTTGTGATATGCCGCATCCTGCACGTAGTACGGGGCATAGTGATGGTAGGGATGAAAATTGTCATCTTGCTGGGAGAGGGAGGCGACGCCATAAGGATAGGTCAGTTGCTGCACCACCTCGGCAGTGACCGAGGCCGCCTGTTCCAGGGCCAACAACGGCGCAGCCGGCACTGAGACTGCAAAGATCTGATTGGGCCGAAGCTGCAGGTCCGGGCTGCCATCGGCATCGAGATGATCAAACAGACGCCGGTGTTGGGCATCCCAATAGAGGGCTGCAAACTGCCGGCGCAAACGCTCGGCAGCGGCGCGGCAGGTGCGTGCCAATTCAACCTCACCGTGTTTGTCCGCCACCTCTGCGGTGCGCTGCAGCGCTGCATACCAGAGCACTTGAATCTCGATAGCGCGATTGCCGCGGGGCGACCAGGGTCCCTGCGGCCCAACGGCATCCATCCAGGTATCCGCGTCCGCGTGCGTGAAAAAACCGAGCGAATCAACGGTGTGCGCCAGCGCCGCAGTGACGGCGTAGCCCGCCACCGGCAGCATCTCCGCGGCAAAACTCTCATCGCCGCTGTAGCGGTAATAATCCCACGCCGCGAGGATGAACCACGGCGTGCCGTCCGCGGTGTTGTAGATGATTTCGCCGGGCATGACGCGATTGGGAATCCGGCCGTCGCGCGCCTCCGCCGGGTCGCGGAGTTGAAAGCGGCCGAAGGAAAGCAGGATTTCCCGCGCCTCCGCGTAGTTGCCGGTGACCAGCGTTGCGCCCGGAAGCGAGATGAAGGTGTCGCGGCCCCAGTAATTGTTGAACCAGGGCAGGCCCGCGAAAATGCCCTTGCCCTGCTGATTCATGATGAGCGCATCGAGCGAGACTTTGGCCCAGCGCACCGCCCGGTCAAATTCAGGCAGATTTGAAGCAAAAGCAGAATGAGTCAACAACTGCTGCATCCGCTGTTGCCGCCGAGAGGCCAAGAGCGCATAGTCTTTGCGCAGGCTTCGCTGCAGCCTCACAAACTCTTCATCGCTGTTTCCTACCATGACAAAGAAGAGGACGCTGTCGCTTCCCGTCACCGTGAAGGACATGGGCACGAGGCACGGGCCGGCGAACAGATCCGCGAACCCGGCGGCCGTGGGCTTTCCGGCTGCGGGCGAAGCCGGCTGCGGCAAAACTGGTGCGCTGAGCCGCGCCCGCGGTTCTGCGGCAACCGCTGCCCATGCCGGATAGTTCACGCCTGCTTGGGGTGAAAGCCGGCTGCGCAGCGCGACCGCAAATGCCGAATCGTCAGACAAACGGCGCTGCACAAAATCTTCGGGTTGCCGCGAGCCGCTGAACGCCGGCAGAAACGCCACCTGCCCACGAGAAGAGAGCTTGACCTTCACCGCCAGCACACTCAGGCTGTCCAGCAACCTCACTTCCTCCACGACTCCGGCGTCGCCGTAGCGGCGTACCAGACGGTCGGGATAGATTTCCACACGGCTGCGGCGCCGGTCGAGTGTTTTGCCATCAACGAGCAGGAGATAATCTTCGAGATACTCCTGCGTCAGGACATTAAGCCCCTGGAAAGCAAAACGGTTACCGCTGCCGGCCTCGCCGTAATAGAATGCCGACTGTTTGTTTGTGTAAACAAAGGTTGCGCTGTCTCCGGGCGAAAGTTCGAGTCGGTCGTCTGCAAATGGCGGTTGTGCGGGTACTGGCAAGGCACACAATGTGACCACCACGAAACTTATCACCTCAGCGCGAAAACCCCTCAGCATGCAGGAAAGGCCACATTCCAGAAAAAAAGTGCTCATTCGTCTACCCGGATGCAAATTTTCACTTGTGAAGTGTACTTACAGGCACTATATTCAGATCAATTATGGTGATTCAATAGACACCATCACCTTTTCAAAAGGAGGTCGCGATGAAAAAACCGCTTGAGCTTCCTCACGGAGAGCAGGTGCCCGTTGATGTTGATTTGCGTTATTGGCGTGGTCGGCTGGAACCGTTTCAATTTCAGTTCATGAGTGACTTGTACCGCATCAGCCGCATCACCAGGCGGCAGCTTCGCACGTTCGACAGTCGCGAATTCCGGCAATACTGGGTTCGTGTCGAAAGCCTGCCCGGCACCTTTCAACTCACCGAGGATCTCAAGACCGCTTTGTGGCGGCTGAGCCGTACCCTCAAAGCCGAAGCCCGCTACTTTTGATTTTTGGATTGGCGCGCGGTTTTGCGTATATTGGCCGTGGCTCAAGATAGTAATTTCAGACGGACATGCAAGCCTCCGCCTTGACCGCTGCCGCGACAATGGCGGGCAGGTATCTTTGCCTTTTGTTCCGGTGAAAACTCCGGCCCGGGCGAAATTCACTGCACGTCCCCCCCTGCAGTTGCTGCCTTGAGCCTTCGCAACCACGAAGCGTTCCCGAAAGTTGATTGCAGCGATGAAGCTGCGCCGATTTTCCGCGCCGTGGCGATTGCGCTCTCCGCACCTTATCCGTCGCGGCCGGCAACGGCAGCGCGACCAAGCTCGAGCCATCATGACAGCCAACCTCGCTGCCCAGCCGAATTCCGGGCCCGCACCTGAAAGCCTCACCCCACTCCCGAATCCCAAAGAAGAACAGCGCCAAAAGCTGTTTCAAGCTCTGTTCGATCTCTTTCGCGACTCACTGAAGAAATCCTGGCGCCGTGCCGAACTCGATCAACACCCGTTGGCAAAGCGGCTGTTGCGCTTGGCGCGCGCCACCTATGAGCAGCGCGGCCGCTATCCGCTCGCCTGGCGCCAGCAATTCGTGCGACAGGCGCGCACGCTCCATTCCCTCACCGGCTATCGCGACATTCGGATGTTGTTGTTCGACTGGCTCAAGCGCATGGAACAGCTCTCCGCGGCCGCGGACTTGTTCGTTTCCTCTGAGCCGGTGCTGCGCCGCCATTTGCGCCGGCTGGCGGGCGTTGCCCCTGCCGCATTTGCGTCGCCGGCCGCGGCCTCTGGTCCCGCCAGCGCACCAACGGTGGTTCTGACCGTTGACAATCCCGAGACGCATGATCGCGATGACGCGCTCAGCTTTCGCCGCACGGCAGAGGGCGTGGAAATCGGCGTGCATGTGCCGGATCTTACCTCTTTTGTTCCCGCCGGCAGTGCGTGGGATGTGTGGGCGGCAGAGCTGGGCGCCTCCGCCTACTTGCCGCACGTCACGATCAACATGCTGCCCGAGGCAGTCAACCGCGCGGCGGGATTGCAGGCCAACCTCACTCGCGCGGTGGTGTCGTTTTATTTCGCAAGCACGGCAACTGGCGAATTCCGTTTCAATCGTTTGACCTGCGAAAGCCTGACGGTCGGCCGCAACGCGGATTACGAAGAGATTGAAATGTGGCTGGAGGTGGGCGCGCCGGGCCCGTGGAACAGTGCGCTGCAGACCTGGCTGGCCGGTGCGCAGCAACTCGAGGCGGCACGGGTGGCTGCCGGCGGCCGCATTTTCGCGCGCGAGCAGATCGACGTGCTGCTCGAGGCCTCGGGCCAGGTGGAGTTGCGGCGGTATGCGCAGAACAGCGCCGCCCGCAAGATGATCGCGGAGTGGATGATTGCTGCCAATGGCGCGGCCGCCGGCTTTTGCGCCGAGCACGACCTGCCCTGCCTGTATCGCACGCAGGATCAAGCCAGCCCCACTGAAGAGGAAACCGGCACGGAGAGCGAGCCGCGCTTTGCCCGGCCGCAACTGAGTGTGCAACGTGCGCCCCATCGCGATCTCGGCCTCGAGGGTTATGCCCAGATCACTTCGCCGCTCCGGCGCTATGTGGATTTGCTCATGCAGCGCCAGCTCATTGCCTTTCTGCAAACCGGCGCGCCGCGCTATTCCCTCGAAGACTTGCGCCAGGCCGCGCAAACGCAGGAACGCCTGACGCAACGTTTGCAGCGCTTGCAGGCGCGCGCGGAGTTCTATTACAAATGCGTCTATCTCGCGCAGCATCTCGGCACGCCCTGCAAGGCGGAGATTTGTCACAGCCCGGCGCCCTCGCGCTCGGTGGTGCTGCGTCTGCCCGAAATCGGTTTGCGCCTGTTTCTGCCGCAATCGTCCATCAAAGGGCTGGGCATGCGCCAGATTCCACCCTATGGCACGGCCATGCCGGCGCTGGCGACGTGTTTGGAAATGGATCCAGATCGCGCGGTGATGGTGTTTCAAGTGAGGAAAGCTGCGGGAGAGCGGTGAGGCAGGTGAAGTGACAGGAAGAAGGAGGCTGGCAATCGAACTCGATTCTGCCGCTTGCGCAGCGCTTTGCTGAGGGATTCATTAGCAAGCAAGCATCAGCCGAAACGCGATGTCAAGTGCAGAGGCCTTATTCCCCCCCAAAAAAAGAACACCGCCGAGTCGCGGAGTGCTGCTGGATTGAATTCCCAGCTCACTCAGCGGCTCGGCGGTGCACGTAACCTCTCCAAGATCGCGGCGGTTACTTCGCAGTTCCCCTCCAATCCACCACTTCCACGTTGTCCGGAATCTTGAACGTGAACAATTGATCCGCGAGCGTCGGGTTGATCGCGATATTTTGCAGTTTGTAAACCGTCAGATTTTCGTTGAGGTCGACTTGCTCGATCTTGATCGCGATCCAGCTCTTTTTGTCCACCCAAACCGTCACCGATTTGGCGAAGGATTCATCCTCCTGGCGCGGGGAGAGGCGCACGACGTGACAGTCGCTCTGCTCGAAGCGTTCATCACGCAGATATTCCGCCTTGAAATCGTTGGTGTACTTGATGAGCAAGTCCCGCGGCAGGGGATTCTCCTGCGATTTCGTCATGTTGTCGATGAACACCTGCTGCTTGTCCACCGAGTAGGTCCACACGGTTTTGCCGTCGGTGACGATGGTTTGCAGGTCGGTCTCGACGCGGTAACGGTCGCCCTTTTTGAGATAGAGCTTGCCGGTGAGGGTTTGGGTTTCGCCGGCGAGCGCCCAGGTGTATTCCTTTTGAAAATCCGCGGTCATGGCTTCGAGCTTTTCATAGGTGGAGCGCACGCGGCCGATGATCTTATCGGCATTGTTGTCCTGGCGCGGCGCGAACCCCAGCGTGACTGCCAGTCCCGCAAACAGCAGCAGGCGATTGCGGAACGAAACAGCGCGGGAAACCGTGGCGGAAGTGCGGGCGCCGGGCGCCCCAAACAAAGCAGAAGCGTTCATCTTTTATTCCAATCCCATTTCTTCAAGATAAGATTCATCCACGAGGACTTCGCGGGCTTTGCTGCCGTCAAAAGCGCCCACGATGCCCGCGGCTTCCAACTCGTCGATCAAGCGCGCGGCGCGGGAATAGCCGATCTTCAGGCGGCGCTGCAGCAGCGAGATCGAGCCTTGCTGGTGGCGCACCACCAGTTTCAAGGCTTCGTGAAAAAGCTCATCGCGGCGGCCGTCTGCCGCCGGGCCGTAACCGTCATCCGTGCCGCTGTCCTCCTGCCGCACCGGCAGCAGGGTCCTTTCGAAGGCCGGCTGATTGCGGATATGCTCGATGGTGCGTTCGATGTCTTCCGAGGAAACATAGGCGCCGTGAATGCGCACCGCCTCCGGGCTGCCCGGCGGCAAAAAGAGCATGTCGCCGCTGCCCAGCAGTTTTTCCGCGCCGTTCATGTCGAGAATCGTGCGGGAATCGATTTTCGAGGCCACTTGAAAGGCGATGCGCGCCGGGAAGTTGGCTTTGATCACGCCGGTGATCACATCCACCGAGGGCCGCTGCGTTGCCACGATCAGATGAATGCCGACCGCGCGCGAGAGCTGGGTCAAACGCGCGATCGGTTCCTCGACTTCCTTGGCGGCGGTCAGCATGAGATCCGCCAGCTCATCGATCACCAACACGATGTAAGGCAGCGGTTTCAGTTCCAGTTCCCCCTCGGGCGCGCCGGGTTCCTCCGGCGCAGCGAGCTTGCCCTCGCGCAGGCGCTGATTGTACTCCGCGATGTTGCGCGAGCCAACCCGCGCCAGCAGGGTGTAGCGGTTCTCCATTTCCCATTCCAGGCTGCGCAAGATCGCGAGCGCGTTTTGCGGCGAGGTCACCACCTCTTCGTTCAAATCATCACGATAGTTCAAATGGTGGCGGCGCAGCATGCGGTAACTGGAAAGCTCCAGCCGCTTGGGATCGACCAGCACGAACTGCACATCGCGCGGATGCGCCTTGTAGAGAATGCTGGCGATGATGGTGTTCAAACATACGCTTTTGCCCGAGCCAGTGGCGCCGGCGATGAGCAAGTGCGGCATTTTTTCCAGAGAGGTCACATACACCTGGCCGGAGATGGTCTTGCCAAGCGCGATGGTCAGCGGCGAGGTCGATTGCCGGAAGGCATCGGAATCGAGCAGGCCGCGTAAATCCACCATTTGCGGCTCGGGATTCGGCAGCTCGATGCCGACCGCGGCTTTGCCGGGAATGGGCGCGACGATGCGGATGCGCTTGGCGCGCATGGCGAGCGCCAAATCATCGGCCAGCGCAGTAATGCGCGAGACTTTGATGCCGGGCGCCGGCTCGTATTCGTAGCGTGTGATCACCGGGCCCGGGTTGATCTCGACCACTTTGCCCTCGACGTCGAATTCCAGCAGCCGCTCTTCCAACACGCGCGCCAGGCTCAGAAGCTCATCGCGACTCTGCACCTTTTGCTGTTCTGCCGGCGGCACACTGAGCAATTCCAGCGAGGGAAAGATGTAGTTGCCCGCGGGCCTGGGCTTGTCCGCTTCGAGGGCGCGGCCCGCCTCCGCCGGTGCTTCCGCTTTGGCAGGGCGAACCGCGTCGAAGGCGACTTTCTCGTTGCCGGTGCCGGCAGGCGGCGGAAAACTCGCGCCGGGAAAGACGCTGCCGCTGCTGTGATCTTCGGCGGCACGCAGACGCGCGAGCTTCTTCCAGCGCGGTTCCTTCGGCTCGGCCACCGGCTCTGCTGCCGCAGCCGCAGGCTCTTCTTCGTCGTCCGGCTCAGCAGCGCGCCAGGACGCTGGCGAGGGTTTGGGAATCGCCGGCCGCCAGTCCCGCAACGAAGTCCAGCCGCCTGCGAACAACTCACGCACCCGGCTCAGGCCTGCCATCAGCTTGCGCAAGACTTCATGCAGACTCATCTGGGTTGCGACCATCAAGGTGACCGCGCCGAGGGTGAGCATCACGATCACGCTGCCGATGGCGCCCAAAGCGCGATGCAGGAAATGCGAAAGGAAGGCGCCAATCAAACCGGAATGGGAGTAATTGACTTCCGGACTGCCTTCCTGCATGGCGTGCGGCAAACCCAGCCAGGTGGCGAAATAGAGCGCGGCCAGCAGCGTGACATAGGTCGCATTCACCATCTTCTCCCGCTTGTAGCCGCGGAAGTAAAACCAGCCCCAGGCCATCACCACGAAGGGAATCAAAATGGCGGAATAGCCGAACAGAATCTTGATGAGCACATACGAAATGTACACGCCCGCCACGCCCATGGCATTATGGATCTTGATGAACTGGATGCCCTGCGGCTCTTCGGCGGGATCATAGGAAACCAGACTCGCCAACACGAGCACGCCGAGCATCAGCAGCAGAATCCCAAGAATCTCTTCTTTTTGCCGCTGCGAGAGTTTCACGGATTTTCCCGCCATCTATCTTTCACCGCCTCACGAGGTAATAGGTGTCGGCCAGCCCGGCTGCGGGGCGCGGGCCGCGTTTCAATAGTCCCGGCGATAAAACGGCGTCGTCACGAGGCGCGCGGCAATCGACCGGCCGCGAACATCCACCACCACTTCGGTTCCCACCGCGCTGTGCGCGGCCGCGACGTAACCCATGCCGATGGCCTTTTGCAGGCTGGGTGAAAACGTGCCGCTGGTGACATGGCCGACGGTGGCGCCGTCTTTCAGAATCGCATAGCCGTGCCGCGCCAGGTGCCTGCCCGGCAACTCGAATCCCACCAGCTTGCGGCGCAGGCCTTGCGCTTTGGCGTTGGCAATGGCATCCCGGCCGATGAAGTCGCCCTTGTCGAGTTTGGTAATCCAGCCCAGCCCGGCTTCCAAAGGATTGGTGGTTTGGTCGATATCATTGCCATACAGGCAGTACTTCATCTCCAGCCGCAGCGTGTCGCGCGCGCCCAGGCCGATCGGCTCGATTTCGAATTCCCGGCCGGCCTGAAAGAGCGCCTCCCAGACTTTGACGGTATGCCGCGCGTCGCAGGCGATCTCGAAGCCATCCTCGCCAGTGTAACCGGTGCGTGAGATCAAAGCGGGCACGCCGGCGACTTCACCCGGCGCCAGCCAGTAGTATTTGATCTCACTCAAATGCACGGCGGTGAGCTTCTGCAGGGTGTCCTGTGCGTGCCGGCCCTGCACGGCCAGCAGACCGGTCTGCTCGCTGACCTCGACCATGCCGGCCGCGGGCGTGGCCTCCTGCTGCAGCCATTCCCAATCCTTGCGCAGATTGGCGGCATTGACGATGGCGAGATAGCGGTCGGGCAAACGGTAGATAATCAAATCATCCACGATGCCGCCGTCGGGATAGCACATGGCGGAGTATTGCGCTTGATAGGGCGCCAGACGCGCCACGTCATTAATGGTCGTGCGCTGCAAGAACGCGAGTGCGCCCGGGCCGCGGAATTCGAACTCGCCCATATGTGAAACATCAAACACGCCGACCGCGCGGCGCACTTTGTGATGCTCTTCGATGATGCCGCGGTATTGCACCGGCATGAAGTAACCGGCGAACTCGACCATCTTCGCGCCCAGACTGACATGCACGTCGTGCAACGGCGTTTTCTTCACGGCGGAGATGGGACTGGCATTTTCCATAGCAGGACTCTTTCCGGTAGCCTCATCTCCCCGGGGAGGCGAGGCGGGGTGGGGCGGGTCTCACAGCGCTTCGATGACCCGCTGCATGCGGCGCAGGCCTTCCTGAATGTTTTCCACCGAATTGGCATAACTCAGGCGCAGGTAGCCTTCACCGTATTTTCCGAAAGCAGTGCCGGAGAGCACCGCCACTCCGGCCTGATTGAGCAGCAGTTCCGCCAGCGGCTTGCTGGCCAACGGCACGCGGGAGACATTGGGAAAGCAGTAAAACGCGCCCAGCGGATTGTTGCAGGTCACGCCTTTGATCTCATTGAGGCCGGCCACCATCAAATCGCGGCGCCGGCGAAATTCGGCGACAAACGCCTGCACCTCCTCCTTGGGGCCTTGCAGCGCGGCGATGCCCGCGTCCTGCGTGAACGTCGCCGTGCAACTGTTGCTGTTGATCATCAACAGCTCGACCTGGCGCGCCAGCGGCGCGGGCATGACGCCGTAACCCAGCCGCCAGCCGGTCATCGCATAGGTTTTGGAAAAGCCATCCAGCAAAATCGTGCGCTCCAGCATGCCGGGTTCGGAGAGAATGCTGGCATGCTCGCCGGCGTAGAGAATGTCTTTGTAGATCTCGTCGCTCAACACCCACAAATCCCGCTGGCGCGCCAGCTCTGCCACCGCCTGCACGTCCTCACGGGTCATGACGCCGCCGGTGGGATTCTGCGGCGAGTTGATGACGATCAGGCGCGTGCGCGGGGTGATCAGCGCCTCGAGATCATCAATTTCGAAACGGAAGCCCTTGCGCTCCTGCAGCGGCAGCGGCACGGCATGCGCGCCGGAAAATTGAATCACCGATTCATAAATGGGAAAGCCGGGATTGGGGTAAATGACTTCATCCTCGGGATCGATGAGGGCGAGCAGGGCAAAAAACATGATGGGCTTGGCGCCGGGCGTGACCACCACGTTTTCCGGGGCGACCGTCACGCCGCGCGTGCGGGCAACGTCTTCGACAATCGCCTGGCGCAGCTCGCGAATGCCGGGCGCCGGCGAATAGTGCGTGCGGCCGCGGCGCAGCGCCGTGACCGCCTGCTCCACGATGAACGAAGGTGTTTCAAAATCAGGCTCGCCAATTTCGAGGTGGATGATGTGCTTGCCTTGCGCTTCGAGTTGCCGGGCGCGCGCCAGCACTTCGAAGGCGGTCTCCGTGCCCAGACGACTCATCCGTTTCGCGAATCTCATGCGGCTTTCTCTGGCGTCAAGAATGAGAGGCTTGCCGGCGGCGGCCACAGCCGGTAGCGACTGGCTTCACCGCTGCCACAGCGGTGAAGGGCCGGCCTACCAGACCTTTTGCAGCAGCCGTTGAATGTCGTTGAACGTGATGAACACCGTCAACAGCAGCAACAACGCAATCACGACCTGATGCATGACCAGCCGCGTCTTCACTGAGACTGGCCGCCGCATCACGGCCTCCAGGCCGAGGAAAACCAGATGCCCGCCATCCAACACCGGGATCGGCAACAAGTTGATCACCGCCAAATTGACGCTGATGAGCGCCAGCAGCTCGATCAGGCTCTCCCAACCCTGACGGGCAGCCTCGCCGGCGATCACCGCGATGCCGATCGGGCCGGTCAGCTCCCGTTTGAGCGAGCCTTCGCCGCTGAACAAACGCGCCAGCATTCTGCCCATGTGGCTGGTCACCTGCCACGACAGGTTCACGCCCATGGGCCAGGATTCCAGAAAACCGAAATGGCGCCGGCTGTCCTGCGGGGTGATGCCAATCAGCCCGATGTTGTTTTCAGGATCCAGCCGCGGCGTCACTTCGGCGTGCATGCGCTCGCCGTTGCGTTCCCACGTGATCGCCAGCGGCTTGTTGGGATTGGCGTGAATGATCCCGGTCAGCTCCTTCCACGTGTGAATCTCCTGATCAGCCACCGCCAGAATGCGGTCGCCGGGTTGCAGGCCCAGGCGTTGCGCCGGGGAATCGGCGAGCACTTCGCGCACCACCGGCACCAGCTCGGGAAGGCCGACGAAATAGGCCAGGCCGGCGAACAGCACGATGGCGAGCACGAGGTTCATCACCGGGCCGGCGGCAATCACAATGGCGCGTTTCCAAATCGGCTTGGACATGAACTCGTCGGGCTTGCCCTCGATCTTGGCGTCGAGCGACTCATCCACCATCCCCGCCATTTTGACGTAGCCACCCAGCGGCAGCGCACCGATGCAATACTCGGTCTCGCCGATCTGTTTTTTCCAAATGTGAGGCGGCAGGCCGATAGAGAAGCGCTCCGCGCGAATGCCGGCCCAGCGCGCGGCGAGAAAGTGGCCGAGCTCGTGAATGAGAACGAGAATGCCAATGACAAATACAAACGCTAATAACGTCGTCATGATTTTCCTTCACTCATGCTTGGTGCCTCTGCCGTGGAGCTTGACCGGCTCCACCAGCAGCATTCATTGAACTGCTCCTGTCCCTCTTTCTCCCCGCAAAACGAGACGGCGGCCGCGCTCCTGTTGCCCAAGCCGCGGTCACACTCTAGCAAATCACTGTACCAAAATCAATAGCTTTGTGCAGCCGCGCCCGGTTGGGCACCTGTGCAGCAGCGCGCATTCAGGGCAGCCGGGGCAGCGCTGCGCGCACGAATTCGCGCGCCCAACGATCGGCCGCGAGCACGCCCGCCAGGTTGAATTCATGACCGTTGCGGTGCCGCGCGAGCGCTTCCGCAATCATGTGCGGGATTTGATCGAAGCGCAGGCGAGTCTCCAAAAAAGCCTGCACCGCCTCTTCATTCGCCGCATTCAACACGGCCGGTGCGGTGCCGCCGGCGGCCAGCGCCTCGGTGGCCAGGCGCAGGCAGGCAAACTTGTCGAAATCGGGCGCATGAAAAGTGAGCGTGTGCCAGCGGCTGAAATCGAGCCGGGGAAAGTCATTGGGCAAACGGTCCGGATAGGTGAGCGCATATTGAATCGGCAGGCGCATATCCGGCACGCTGAGCTGGGCTTTGATCGAGCCATCGACGAATTCCACCATCGAATGCACGATGGACTGCGGGTGAATCAGCACATCGATCTGTGCCAGCGCCAGGCCGAACAGCCAATAGGCCTCGATCACCTCCAGGCCCTTGTTCATCATGGTCGCCGAGTCGATGGTGATCTTCGGACCCATGCTCCAATTCGGATGATTGAGCGCTTCTGCCACCGTGATCCTGGCGAAGTCCGCCGCCGCGCGCTCGCGAAATGGCCCGCCCGAGGCGGTAATGATGAGCCGCCGCAGGCGTTCGCGCGGTTCGCCGGCCAGACATTGCCACAGCGCGCTGTGCTCGCTGTCGATGGGGATGAGATGCGCGCCGTGGCGGCGCGCGCTTGCCATCACCAATTCGCCGCCGGTCACCAACGTTTCTTTGTTGGCCAGCGCCACCGTGGTGCGATGTTCCAACGCCCGTACCGTCGCCGGCAAGCCGGCGGAACCGACCACGGCATTGACCATGACGGACACGTCATCGCGCGCCGCCAGCTCGACCAACGCCTCGACGCCGAAGAGCAGTTCGGCGCCCAGGCGTTTGAATTCCGCGCGCACTGCCTGCTCCCGGCCCGGCGGCGGCTGCACCAGCGCCACTGCCGCCGGACGAAATTGCCGCGTCTGCTCCAACAGCAGCTCGAGATTGCGATGGCTGGCGAGATAGGCGACTTCAAACTCTTCCGGCAGGCTCGCTACCACCTTCAGGCAGTTGACGCCGATCGAGCCGGTCGCTCCCAAAATTCCAATGCGTTTCATGAACAATAGCGAACAACAAAACTGCGATGAGGTTGAAGCCACCCGCTGCCGGCCAACCGGTGGGCCGGCGACGGATGGATTTTTTTCTGCAGCGCGCTGGCCGCGGTCTATCTGAAACTCAAAGCCGCGCCCAGGCCGAAGCTGGTGTATTTGCCGAAATTGCCGTCCACGTTGATCTTGAAAAATGGAATCGGCTCAAAGGTGACGCCCACCGTGCCTTGCGGATAGTTGACATCGTAATCCTTGTTGATCTCCGGCGGCAGGCCCGGAATGTTCAACGACAGGCTGGTGCGGTCAATGCCGCCGCCGCCGTAGAGCGTGAAGAACGGCAGGCTCTTGCTGATGTAAGCCTTCGCGCTGATCGTCGACACCGTGCCGAAGTTGAAGGCCTCCGGCACCAGGATGGTCTGATAGCCGCCGACGATGATGATGCCGGGGGTGGAGAGATTGTCCTTGAGAATGGCATATTTCAAGCCGCCGCCCACCAGCGTCACATTGCCGCCCGGATCACCCTTGATCGGCAGCGTGAAAAAGCGGCCGAACACCTCGAAGTTGGCGGGCAGGCCGACATTACCATGCAGGAAGGCAAACGGCACATAGCTCGCGCCTTCCAGCGGATCCTGCACCGTCGGA
Source organism: bacterium (assembly GCA_023150945.1). Taxonomy (NCBI): domain Bacteria; species bacterium. The sequence goes on from JAKLJX010000014.1 coordinate 163,428, forward strand.
ATGATGTCCTTGAATTCATCGGGAATCGGCGTGAACACGCCGCTCAAGCGAACGTCAATGCCGCCCGGGCTGTGCACTGCCGCGGAGTTGACGAAGCCTCCGCCCACCAGGGCGCTGAACAGATTCAACAGCGATTCGACCTGCTCATCGATCTGGTTTTGCGCCAAATATTGCCCGTCACTGGTCTGCACCTCCCAGTCATATTTCTGCGCGCGCGCTTCGCTCGACAGCCACGCCACCAGCAGCATCGTCAGGACAACGCTGAGCTTTCGCATAGTTTTTCCTCCAGGGATTTGGTTGTGAGAATGCTATACCGTTCGCGCCATGCTTCCGCCAACGCCTGCTCTGCCGGCAGCACTGCGCCTTCTGCCAATTCGATTCCCAGGGTTTCCTCGAAGCCGCGCCGCACCGCCGGCGCCGCTTCCGCAAAACTGGTCACCCGGCCGGACGCGCGCGCCAGCGTGGTGGTATGCTCCAGCAACCGGTTGCGCTCGGCCGCGATCGTGGCGGCCTCCCCTTTGAGAAAATCCGGCAACTGCTCGTGGCCGTCCTGCAAGAGCAGCGAGCCGTGCTGCAACACGCCCTCGCGAAAGCGGCGTTGCGCGCTGCCCACGATTTTGCGGCCGCCGACAATGACTTCATTGCGCGCGGCGCTGGCAAAGCACGACATGCGCAGCGGCCGGCCGTCTTGCTGCAGCCGTTCCCCCGGCGCAAACCTGGCGGGCACACCCAGCGCCGTCAAACCCGCCACCAGCGCCTCGCTGATCTTGCGGTACAAATCCAGCGGCAGGATGTCATACCACGCGTGCGCCGCCGGAATCACCACGCTGTAGGTCAATTCTTCCGCATGCAGTATCGCGCGGCCGGCAGTGGGCCGGCGCGCCACCTCAAAGCCCGCGGCCCGGCACCTGTCGAGATCGACCTCGCCGGCGTCTTGATGATAGCCGAGCGAAATGCAAAAGGGCTGCCAGCGAAAAAACCGCAACGTCGGCACGCTCATCAAACCGCCGCGCGCCAGCGCCGCGTCGAGCGCCATGTTGTCGGCGCCGCCGGCAAAACCGGTGTCAAGCAATCGCCAGGGCATCATCGTCGCTTTCAAACTCCTCAGTCGCCAACTTGAACGGCGATCAAGCACGCCGGCCGGAAACGCCATCAACGCCGTGCAACTGGGCCGGGCAGGGACAGTTGCGCTTCCCGTTCAATCAGAATCTTTCATGGCCGGTGCGTGCGCAGCGCGGGAGGATTTGTGCCCGCCGGCAATGATGCCGCGCTCACTTTTTTCCACGAACGCGATCACGGTTTTCACTTCCGGCGTCAGCTCGCCGGCGGCGCGCAGCCGGTTGAGCGCCTGGCTCACATTCAGTCCGGATTTGAACAGAACTTTGTAGGCGCGCTTGAGCGCCAGCAGTTGTTCTTCGGTGAAGCCGCGGCGCCGCAAGCCCACGGCATTCAGGCCGGCGAAGCTCAACGGCTCATCCACCGCCAGGATGTAGGGCGGCACGTCCTTGGCCACGCGATAGCCGCCGCCGATGAAACTGTGCTGCCCGACGCGCACGAACTGATGCACCGGCACCATGCCGCCGATGCCCGCCCAATCTTCCAGCACTACGTGGCCAGCGAGATTGACGGCATTGGCGAGAATGCAGTGATTGCCGATGACGCAATCGTGCGCAATGTGCGCGTACGACATGATCAGGCAGTCGCTGCCCACGCGGGTCTCCCAATGATCGGTGGTGCCGCGATTGATGGTGGCGAACTCGCGGATCGTGGTGCGGTCGCCGATGTGCACCATGGTTTCTTCACCGCCGAATTTCAAATCCTGGGGCGCGGTGCCGATCACGGCGCCGGTGAAGACCCGGCAATTCCGGCCCAGCCGCGTGCCCGCGGCGAGATGCACGTGCGGCTTGATCTCACAGCCCGCTCCGATGTGGACGTTGGCTTCCACGATGGCATATGGTCCGATGACCACGTCGTCGGCAATTTCCGCGGCCGCAGCGACGATCGCAGTCGGATGAATACTCGCCACAGGACACTCCCGCTCAGTTGCGATTCACTACTGCGGCCGACAACTCGGCCTCACACACCAGCTCGTTGGCCACGTAAGCTTTGCCCGCCATTTTGCAGAGCGACTGCCGCAGCTTGACCAGTTCCAATTCAAAGATGACTTGATCGCCCGGCCGCACGGGTTTGCGGAACTTCACCTTGTCCAGCCCGGTGAAGTAGACCAGCTTGTCTTCCGGGTTGCTTTGGGTGTTGAGCAGCAGAATGCCGCCCACTTGCGCCATGGCCTCGATGATCAGCACGCCCGGCATGATGGGATGGCCGGGGAAATGGCCCTGGAAAAAAGGCTCGTTCAAGGTCACGTTCTTCAGCCCCACCACGCGCTCGCGCGGCACCAGGTCGATGATGCGGTCCACCAGCACGAAGGGGTAGCGGTGCGGCAGGATTTTTTGAATGGCCTGGGCATCGAAGACGTAATCGCCGGTGAGCTTGGCTTGATATTTCGAGGTGATTTGGATCTTCTCATATTCCTTGCGGATGCGCTTGACCAGCTCGACGTTGGCGGCATGGCCAGAGCGCGCCGCTTGAATGTGGGCTTTGAGGCGCACGCCCAGCAGCGCCAGGTCGCCGAGCAGATCGAGCGCCTTGTGGCGCACCGGTTCGTTCTTGAAGCGAAAATGCTGCTCGCCGTTGAGAATGCCGTTGTTGTCCAGGCGAATGTCGCCGGCCACGCCGAACATTTCCTTCAGCCGGCCGATTTCATTCGGTTCGATCTTGCGATCGACAATGACGATGGCGTTGTCGAGGTTGCCGCCTTTGATCAGGCCCTGCTGGTAGAGCGCCTCGACCTCCGAGAGGAAACAGAAGGTGCGTGCCGGCGCAAACTCGGTTTCGAACTCATCCTGCAGCGAATACATCGCCGTGTATTGCGTGCCGAGCGCGGGGTTTTTGTAATCGATGAGAAAGGTGATGCGAAATTCGTCGGAGGGGAACACCACGATATCGACGCCGCGCTTGTCGTCGGAATAGGCGATCGTCTTTTCGATCACCAGATAATCGCGCGGCGAATCCTGCTCGACGATGCCGGCCTGCTTGAGCATGGTGACGAAAGGCATGGCACTGCCGTCGAACACCGGCGGTTCGTTGCTGTCGAGTTCGATGATCAGGTTGTCGACCATCATGCCCATCAACGCGGCCAGCACGTGTTCGACCGTGTGCACCACCACCTCGCCGCGGCCGATGGTGGTGCCGCGCGAAATGTCGATGACGTTGTCGATATCGGCTTTGATGAGCGGCTGGCCGGGCAGATCGGCGCGGCGAAAAAAGATGCCGGTGTTCGGCGGTGCCGGATGAAACGTCATGTTGGAATTATTGCCCGTGTGCAAACCCACACCGGCAATGGCAACAGGCTGTGCAATCGTTCGCTGTTTTTCCAGCAGCATCAACACTCCCTCACGATGACATTCTCGGTTGAGCCGGCCGCCCGGCGGCAGGTGCCGGCTCCGCAGCAATCGTTCGGCGGGGCACTGACGGGCGGCGAGGGCTGGTGAGATTCTCCTTCAGTCGTCAACAGCGGATCCGGCTGCCGGCGGCAACTGGCCGGCGGCGGCCAGCAATTTCTCCAGAGCACGGACGCGCTTGAGCAGTTCCGGCAGGCGGCGAATGGCGGCTTCCTCGCGCCGCGCCTGCGCATGATCCCGGGCCGGATAGCCGGACACCACCGTGCCGGCCGGGATCGATTTCGTCACCCCCGCCTGCGCCCCGAAAGTCGTGCGGTCGCCGATCGCGATGTGGCCCACAAATCCGACCTGGCCCGCAATCGTCACCTCGCGGCCGATTTTGGTGCTGCCGGAGATGCCGGTCTGCGCGGCAATCACGGTGTGCTCGCCAATCTCGACGTTGTGCGCCACGTGAATCAGATTGTCGAGCTTGGCCCCGCGCCGCAAATGGGTTTGACCGAAGGTACCGCGATCGATCGTGCAGTTTGCGCCGATTTCGACCTCGTCCTCGATCACCACCGTGCCGAGATGCGGAATCTTGTGATAGCGGCCTTCGTGCCGCAGATAGCCGAAGCCGTCCGAGCCGATCACGCTGCCGAATTGAATGATGACGTTGCGACCCACCACCACGCCATGGCCAAGGCAAACGTGCGGAAACAGCACGCTGTTTGCGCCGATGCGCGCCTGCGGCCCCAGGTAGCAATGCGCGCCGATCTGCACGCGGTCGCCGATTTCACAACCGGCCTCGATGACGGCATAAGGCCCGATGCTCACGTCTTTGCCCACGCGCGAGCGCGCATGAACCTGCGCGGTCGCCGCGACGCCGCTCGCCGGTGCGGGGCCGGGCAAAACCTTCTGGAGAATCGCGATAAAGGCCAAATAAGGATTGTCGACGCGGATCAGGGCCGCACGGGTGTTGGCGGCCACGGCCAGACTCTTGACGACCAGCACGGCCGCGGCCGGGGTCCGGTCGAGCTGATCGACAAAACGGGGTTGCGCGACAAAGGTCAAATCACCGCCGGCCGCCTGCTCGATGGGAGCAACGCCGGTAATCACGGTTTCGGCGTTGCCCTCCACCTCACCGCCGACGTGTCGCGCAAGCTCCGCGAGGCGTATAGGCTCGATTTTCACCGCTGCTCCTGGCTGGGCATATGAACACGAAGAGGTGCCAGATCATCCTTTCGGCGATTCCGAAAGCGCAATCTGAACACCTCCATAAACTCGCATGTGCAGCACGAGGGTTATTTCGTGGCGCCGGCCGGCTTGGTGGTCGCGACGGTCTTGTTCAGCTCCTCCAGGACTTTCGCGGTCAAATCCACCTGGTTCGGGCTCACGTAGAGGATGATGTTCGCGGCGTTGTCAAAGACGTAGTCAAACTTGTCCTGTTCGCTGATCTTTTTCACGGCACTGACGATCTTGTCGCTGAGCGGCTGCATGATCTCGGCCTGCTTCTTCTCCCCTTCGCCGTTTTGGCCCCATTTTTCCTGGGCGTACTGCTGGATGCGCAGCTCCAGGTTCTGCAGTTCGAGCAGCTTCTCGCGCTTCTTCTCCTCGCTCAACAACAACGCCTGCGATTCAAGCTCGTCACGTTTCTGGGCGTACTCACGGCGCATGTTGTTGAACTCCTCTTCCCAGCCCTTATTGATCTCATCGAATTGCTTGCGCGCGTCTTGCGCCTCCTTGAAGCCTTCCAAAATCTTCTGGGTATTGACATGGCCGACTTTCGGCTGGGCAGCGACCGGATTGGCGTACAGCACGAACAGCAGCATGAGCAAACCACCAATCCACATGTAGGATGCCTTCACTCCTACCTCCTTGATTAATGACTGATGCATGGTGTGTGGGTTCTGCGAATTACACTGAATTAAAAACTACGGCCAAAGATAAAATGCGGCTTCCACTGGCCTTTGCGCTTGCCGGTGGTGCTGTCCAGGTGATCAAAGCCGTAACCATAATCGAAGCCGATCACGCCGAGCAGCGGCATGAACATGCGCGCCCCGATTCCCACCGACCGGCGCAGATTATAGGGATCCATGCGCGAAAAATCCGACCAGGTGTTGCCCGCTTCCGCGAAGACCAAGCCGAACACCGTGGGGTTGGGCGCGATGGGCACCCGCCACTCGGCGGTGTACTTCAACATGGCCTTGCCGCCGACCCCGTAATCTCCGAACTCATTCGAAGTCAAGGGGTCGTCATAACCGCGTAACGCGATGGAAGTGGACGAGATCCCCGAGCCGCCCATGAAGAAAAACTCGGTGAAGGGAATGCGGCTGTTTTTCTGCAGACCGTCCAGATAACCGGCTTGAAAGCTGGTGAACAGCACGAAGGGGCCGAAAGTCGGAAAGAACCAATCCGCCTGCAGTTGATGTTTGTGATAACTGACGTTGCCCTGCAGGGGGCCGCCGGCGAGATCACTGGTGAGGGAAACCTGGGAACCCGCGGTGGGAAATTCCGGCCGATTCAAGCTGTTGCGGCTGAAGATGTGGGTAATCGAGCTTTGCGTGAGCGGGCGATCTTCCAGGCCGATGGCGCGGCGTTCGGCCGGGGAAAGTGCCGCATAATCCTCGCGGAAATCGGAATACTCCAGCGCCTGCAGGCGATAGATCCAATCCGTGCGAAAGAAATCATCCGGCCAGCGCAGGCGGCGGCCCAGGCGCAGCGAACCGCCGGTGCTACGATAGCCGTAACGGTCGTAGGAATAAACCCGCGAGCGCTTGGTGTCGAACACGCTGATGCCGGCCAGGGTGGGTGAATCGAAGAGCCAAGGCTCGGTGAAAGAGAGCTGGAAGGAGCGGAAGCTGCGCCCGAAATTCCAGTCGAAGGAAAGCCGCTGGCCGTTGCCGAGGAAATTGTTCATCGAAACGCCGATGGCACCGATGAGCTTGTCGCGCTCGCTCCAGCCCGCGCTCATGTTGGCGGTGTCGGTGGATTTTTCGACCACTTCCAGGGAGACGTCGACTTTCTCGTCATCGATCGGATGCACGTCAGGCTTGACGTCGGAAAAGTAGTTGAGCACGAACACTTCGCGCTGGCTGCGAATGAGCATGTCGCGGCTGAAGGTATCACCGGGCCGGACGAACAATTCCCGGCGAATCACCTTTTCCTTGGTCTTGGTGTTGCCGGAGATGCGAATCTTGTTGACGGTGACGGCCTTGCCCTCGGTGACGAGGAAGTGCAAATCGACGATGTTGCCTTCGCGGGCTTTTTCCACCGGATTGACGGTGGCATAGATGTAGCCGGCGTCATAATACAGGCTGCCCAGACGCTCGGTGACCGCCTCGCGAATTTTCTTCGAGCTGTAAACGTCGCCCTTGCCGAACCCGAGCATGGCCGCGAGAATGCGGCTGTCGTAGAGGGTGTTGCCTTCCCAGGTAATGTCGCCGATGGTATGCCGCTCGCCCTCGGTGAGCCAAATGTCAATGAACATGTCCTTCTTCTGCGGGCCATAGTAGATGGAATCCCGCACGAACTCGACTTCGCGGAAGCCCTGCGAGCGGTAGAAATCCAGCACCAGCTCGCGATCTTCTCGGTATTTTTCCGCCTCGAAATCCCCGCCGCCGAAGAAACCGTTCTCCTTGGTCTTCTTCATTTGCTTGCGCAGCTTCTTGTTGGAGAAGGAGGTGTTGCCGTGAAAGTTGATCTTTTCGATCTGTACTTTGTTGCCTTCTTCGATCTTGACTTCGAGATCGACGCGGTCTTCGCCCGCCGGCGTGAGCGCCGGCTCGACTTTGGCCAGCAGGTAACCTTTGCTCTCGTAGAGCTTCTTGATTTTGCGGCGCACGCGCGCGGCTTCGCGCGGGCTCATCACCTGGCCTTTGAAGAAGGTCAACTCCTTTTCCAGGTCTTTCTTGCTGATCTTGTCGTTGCCGCTCAATTCGATCTTGTTCAGGCGCGGGAACTCGCTCACGCGGATGACGAGATAAACGCCATCGCCGACCTGCTTTTCGAGCAGAATGGCGAGGTCGTCAAACATGTCAAGCCCGGCAAGTTGGCGAATGGCATCCTGAATGTCGTCGCCGGTGATCTTCTCACCAACCGACAAGCCCGAGCTCAACCGGACGAAGTTGGCGTCGGCGGTCTTATTGCCTTCGACGGAGATGCCGAGAATGCTGAAGGAAGATTGCCGCGGTTGGGCGGAAACGCTGGCGAACCACAACAAGAAAAAGACAGGCAGTATGCTGGCGCAGGAACGAAACAATTTTTCCCAACTCATTACGTGAACACCCTGGCTTGATTTTGATTCAAAGCGGCGCAAGGTAGCAATTTTTTGAAGGAATGTAAAGCAGATTTTTCATGCTGTTCAAGCCATTAGACGCCTGCCAGAGCCATTTAGTTCTGCGGTGCCGGAAAACGCCGCAGTCACCGCTGGCCGCGGCCGGCAACGGCCACGTCAACCGCGCTCCGCCGCCGGCAGTGCCGCGGACAAACTGTGTTCATCGGAAAGTGCTCCCACCTCGGCTGAGTCGGGCTTTCCAAGATTTCGCGCACGGTGGCAATTCCGAGGTTTTTGACGCAACGGCCAAGCCGTTGCAGGAACACACATGGTGATGGGCTGCGCTTGCGGACGCACACGAAATATGCGGTGGGTGGAAAAAACGGTTGACTTTTTGTGATTTGACTCTTATTTTCGTGCCACTTTTGAACGTGCTCAGGATTTGAGACGTGTGGTGAGTTGGGTTTCGGGCTTTGGCCCGCTGATAAAGTACGTCGGTCGCGCCGGATGATCAAACGGGCGTGACGGTCTCCAATCATCATGAAAATGATCCCTCAATACGAGCAAGCGGGACGCTGCGATACATTTTCATTATCGGAAATACCAGACGAAGACGCTATCAGTTACAGCCTTTTGTCAACAACTCCACTCCCACCACAAGATTGTCTTCAATCTTGATCCACAACACTTATCGTTTTGGCACCATTACTTTTCATCTCCCCCGGGCGGTTAGCTCAGTCTGGTTAGAGCGCTTGCTTGACATGCAAGAGGTCACAGGTTCAAGTCCCGTACCGCCCACTTTCTATTTATGCTGAACGTGTAACTGACTCCGGCTATGAACGAAAACATCCAGGTGCAATTTCCTGATGGCAGCACCCGGCAATTCCCCCAAGGCATTCTGCCCCGGGAGATTGTGAAGGAATTGGGCCGCTCGCTCGCTGAGAAGGCACTGGTCGCGCGCTTCAACGGCAGACTGATCGATCTCAACCGCCCCCTGCGCGAAGACGGCACGCTGCAATTTTTGACGTGGGACGATCCCGAAGGCCGCCAGGTTTACTGGCATTCCACCTCACATATCATGGCGCATGCCATCAAGGCGCTGTTTCCGGAGGCGCAATTCGGGGTTGGCCCGCCGATTGAAAACGGTTTTTATTACGACGTCGATGTCGATACCAAATTGACCGGCGATGATCTCGGCCGCATCGAAGCCAAAATGCAGGAGGTGATTGCGGCCAATCAACCGTTTCAGCGCGAAGATCTCTCGAAGGAGGGCGCAGTTGCGCTGTTCGAGCAACGCAGCGACAAATACAAGCTGGAGTTGCTGCGCGATTTGGAAGACGACCGTCCCAGCGTGTATCACGAAGGCGATTTCGTCGATCTCTGCCGCGGCCCGCACTTGCCGGCTACCGGCGTGGTGAAGCATGTCAAGCTGCTCAGTATTGCGGGCGCATATTGGCGCGGCAACGAAAAAAACAAGATGCTGCAGCGCATTTACGGCATCTCGTTTCCGAAAAAAGAAATGCTGCAGCAGCATTTGCAACTGCTCGAAGAAGCCAAGAAGCGCGATCATCGCAAACTGGGCCACGACCTGGAAATTTTCCACATTACGCCCAGCGTCGGCGGCGGCCTGCCGCTGTGGCTGCCGAACGGCACCATCATCCGCGAGTCGCTGGAAGCTTTTCTGCGCCAAGAACAGCGCGCGCGCGGCTACCTGCCGGTGATCACGCCGCACATCGCGAACTTGAGCTTGTATCGCACCAGCGGGCATTACCCTTACTACAAAGACAGCCAGTTTCCTCCGCTCAAGCTGGAGGACGAGGAATTTCTGCTGAAGCCGATGAATTGCCCGCATCACCATCTGATTTACATGGCCCGGCCGCGCAGCTATCGTGAGTTGCCGCTGCGGCTGGCAGAATTCGGCACGGTTTACCGCTACGAGCAGTCGGGCGAGTTGAACGGCCTCACCCGGGTGCGCGGCTTCACGCAGGACGATGCGCATATCTATTGCACGCAAGATCAAGTCCGCGATGAAATCCGCGCCACGGTGGAGTTGACTCAGTTCGTGTTTCAAACCTTCGATATGAAGGTGCGCGTGCGTCTTTCGTTTCGCGATGAGAATGTCGAGAAATACGGCGGCGAAGCGCAGTTTTGGGAGCGGGCGCAGGCCGAGATCAAGGAAGTTGCCGACGAGATGGGACTGGATTACTTCATCGGCGTAGGCGAAGCTTCGTTCTATGGCCCCAAGATCGATTTCATGATTCGCGATGCGCTGAGCCGCACCTGGCAACTCGGCACGGTGCAGGTGGACTATGTGATGCCGGAGCGTTTTCAGCTCGAATACGTCGGCAGCGACAACAAGAAGCACCGGCCGGTGGTGATCCATCGCGCGCCTTTCGGCTCGATGGAGCGCTTCATCGGCATTTTGATCGAGCATTTCGCCGGCGCTTTTCCGCTCTGGCTGGCGCCGCTGCAGGTGGTGGTGATGCCGATCACCGATGCCCAGCTCGCCTACGCCCGCGCGGTGGAGCAGCAACTGCGGGCGCACGGCTTGCGCAGCCACCTGGATGATCGCCCGGAGAAAATCAACTACAAGATTCGCGAGGCCGAGACCAAAAAGACGCCTTACATGGTCATTGTCGGCGCCAAGGAGGCCGAGGCGCAGCAAATTGCCGTGCGCAAGCGCAAGGTGGGCGATCTCGGCGTGTTCAGCCTCGAGGCATTTGCCCGGCAGTTGCAGGAAGAAATCGCGCATAAAGCCCTGTCCTGACCCGGCGATCGGGGCGAAGCATGGCGGCAGGCCTGAACGAAATTAACCAACCAAGGAGATTGAAAGCCACGTCACAGCAGAAAAAGTTCATTCGGATCAACCATCAGATTCGCGTGCCCAAAGTGCGGCTCATCGGAGCTGATGGCAGCCAAGTGGGGATCGTTTCCATTCAAGAAGCGCAAGCCGCGGCCGAGGCTGCTGGTCTCGATCTCGTCGAAATCGCGCCCCAGGCCGAACCCCCCGTCTGTCGCGTCATGGACTTTGGCAAATACAAGTACGAGTTGGGAAAGAAGGAGAAAGACAGCCGCAAGAAGGCGGCGGTCATCCACGTTAAAGAGGTGCGGTTCCGCCCGAAGATCGAAGAGCACGATTTCAACTTCAAGTCCAAGCACATGCGCGACTTCCTGGAGAAGGGTGACAAAGTCAAAGCCACGGTCACCTTTCGCGGCCGGGAAATGGTGCATCGCGAGTTTGGCGAGGCCGTGATCACCCGCCTGGTCGAGTCGCTCGCCGACATCGCCAAAGTGGAGCGCCAAGTGCAAGAGGGGCGCAATCTCGTCGCATATTTCGTGAAAAAATAGACCAGCAAAGCGAGACCATCATGCCAAAATTGAAAACCAACCGCTCGGCCGCCAAGCGGCTGCGCGTCACTGCCAGCGGCAAGCTCAAACGCAACCGCGCCGGCAAGAGCCACATTCTGACCAAGAAGGATCGCAAGCGCAAACGCCGTTTGCGTCAGGGCACTCTGGTGCATCGCGCCGACGCGCCGCGCATGGAGCGGTTGCTGGCGCGCGCCTGATCTGCCCGGCCGGCACGCGACTGCCGGCCACCCGCCCGGGCCGGGGCAACACCCGCCCGGGCCGTTCAACAGCCACAAACACCCGCGATTGCGGAGTGCCGTTTTTGCGCCAAGCGCTTTGCCGCCTGGCGGTTTTTGATCCAAGGAAAGGTTGACATTCTATGCCTCGTTCAAAATATGCCGTACCCTCGCATCGTCGTCGTCGTAAGCTCATCAACAAAACCAAAGGCCGATGGGGCGGCAAGAAGAACTTGTTGCGCAGCGCGCGCGAGACTTATGAAAAGGGTCTCACTTACGCCTATCGCGACCGGCGCGCCCGCCGCCGCAACATTCGCCGCTTGTGGATCACCCGCATCAATGCCGCTGCCCGCCTCGCTGGCACCACCTATTCGACCTTGATGAGCGGCCTGAAAAAGAAACAAGTCGAAATCGACCGCAAAATGCTGGCGGATCTTGCGGTGAATGATCCCCAGGCTTTTGAGAATCTCGTGCGTCTCGCGCAGAACTAGTGCCGGGCAGGGGAAGCAGGGTAGGTCAACTGAAATCATTTTCCCCGCACCGCGGCCGTGAGGCCTCGCCTCCGGTGACGCGGTTGCGCCCGCCGCTCGTGCCGCCGGCAATCAACGGCTGCAGGAACGGACAAATCTCCAAACCCGAGCACTGGTCATGGCAGTATCCGAACAACTTTTCGCCGATCTCGATCAACTCGAAGCCCGCTTCCTGGCGGCGCTTGCACAGGCCGCCAATGCCGCGGAGCTCGAAGCCGTGCGGGTCAAATATCTGGCCCGCAAAGGCGAGATCACCGAATCCTTCAAAATCCTGGCGCAAGCCGACCCGGCGGCCCGCCCGCGGCTGGGGCAGCGCTTGAATCAATTGCGCGATGCCAGCGCTGCGGCTTTTGCAGCCCGGCAAACCGCCCTGAGCCAGCCGCAAACGACCGGCCCGCAGATCGACCTCACGCTGCCTGGCATCCAGCGCCGTTTGGGGTCGCGCCATCCCGTGTTGCAGGCGCTCGACGAAATCAAGAGCATCTTCGTGGGCATGGGCTTCACCGTGGAATCCGGCCCGCTGGCGGAGACCGACTACTACAATTTCGAAGCGCTCAACCTGCCTCCGGATCATCCCAGCCGCGACCTGCACGACACCTTCTATCTTTCCGATCCGCGCCAGGCCAACGGCACCACCCATTTGCTGCGGACGCACACGTCCCCGGTGCAAATCCACACGCTGGAGCGGAAGCCGCTGCCCATCCGCATTATCGCGCCCGGCCGTTGCTTCCGCAAAGACACGCCGGACGCGACGCACTCGCCGGTCTTCCATCAAATCGAAGGCTTGTGGGTCGATGAGGGCGTGACCTTCGCGGATCTCAAAGGCGTGCTGTCCGCATTTGCCCGCAAGTTCTTCGACGAATCCGTCAAAACGCGCTTCCGGCCCAGCTATTTCCCCTTCACCGAACCCAGCGCCGAACTGGACGTGTGGTTCGAGGCACGGCAGTCGTGGATCGAGCTGCTGGGCTGTGGCATGGTCAATCCCATCGTGCTGGAGCGGCTGGGCATCGATACCGAAAGATACACCGGCTTCGCCTTTGGCATGGGTGTCGAACGGCCGGCCATGCGCAAGTACGGTGTCACGGATCTGCGGCTGTTTTATGACAACGATGTTCGCCTGTTGCGGCAGTTCTGAGACGAATTGCCCGCTGATCGCCGTCCGCTCTTGCCGGGCGGAAGTTTGAGAAGATACGCATCGCCGCCGGCGCCCGCACCCCGGGCGAAGCGGCAAACCCAATTTCAATCGTCATTCTGAACGAATCGCGCCGGCCGCGCGGCCACTCTTCCGCGCGTTGCCACTGATGATTCCGCGGGAATGACACCGGTTGCCCGATGAAAATCACTTATACCTGGCTCCGCGAGTTTGTTGAGACGCCGCTGACGGCTGCAGAAATCGCCGACCGCCTGCCCATGATCGGTTTCGAGGTCGAGGACTGGCATTCCATCGTGCCCGACTTGGAGACCATCGTGGTGGGCAAAGTGCTGACCTGCGAAAAAATCCCGGCTTCCGATCATCTCAAACGCTGCGACGTCACCATCGGCACACAGACGCTGAGCGTGGTGTGCGGCGCGCCCAACGTCGCCGTCGATCAACTGGTGGCAGTCGCGCCGCCGGGGACGACACTGCCCAACGGCCTCACCATCCAAACTCGCAAGGTGATGGGAGTGGAATCGCAGGGCATGATTTGCAGCGAGATGGAACTGGGCTTGTCTGATGAGAAGGAAGGCATCATTGTGCTCAATGGCCAAGCGCAGCCGGGGCAGCGCTTTCGGGAGACCCTGACCTCCGACTGGATGTTCGACCTGGCGATCGCGCCCAACCGCCCCGATGCGCTGGGCGTGATTGGTATTGCGCGCGAAATCGGCCTGCTGACCGGCACGCCGCTGCGCCTGCCCAAAATCAAGCTGCGCGAGAGCGGGCCGCCGACCGGCCAATTGATTCGCATTGAAATCAAAGATCCCGCCGGCTGCCCGCGTTACGCCGCGCGCATTCTGCAGAATATCACCCTGGGACCTTCGCCCAAGTGGATGCGCCAGCGGCTGAACGCAGTGGGCGTGCGCGCAATTTCCAACATCGTCGACGTCACCAACTACGTGATGATGGAAACCGGCCAGCCGCAACATGCCTTTGACTACGATTTGCTCGAACGGCGCCGTATCATCGTGCAGCGCGCGCACGCCGGTGAAAAATTCCAAACCCTGGATGGCCAGGACCGTGAGCTGCTCGCCAGCGATTTGATGATCTGCGACGGCAACCGCAGCGTGGCGCTCGCCGGCGTGATGGGCGGCGCGAATTCCGAAGTCAGCGAAACCACCAAGAACATTCTGATTGAATGCGCCCATTTCAACCCGCTGGTGGTGCGGCGCACGGCCAAACGGCTGGGGCTGGCTTCCGAGGCGGGCCGGCGCTTCGAGCGCGGCACGGATCCCAACGGCATTCCCTTCGCCGTCAATCGCGCGGCGCAACTCATGCAGGAAACCGCGGGCGGCGTCATCGCGCGGGGGATCGCGGAGGTTTATCCCGAGACGATCAAGCCCGGCAAGATCACGTTGCGGCCGCGGCGCGTCACGCACGTGCTGGGCGGCAAGGTGCCGGCCGGCCGCATGGAAAAAATTCTAACCGGGCTGGCCTGCAGCGTGAACAAGAAATCGCCGGCAGCCTGGCAGGTGACGGTGCCCACCTCCCGGCCGGACCTGCAGGGCGAGATCGATCTGATCGAAGAAATCGCGCGGGTGCACGGCTATGACCAATTTCCGGAAAAACTGCATTCGCAGGTGAATGTCGGCGGCGAGCGCAATCGCGCCGAAGAGGTGCTGGAAAAGCTGCGCCGCACGATGACCGGCCTGGGTTTCGATGAGGCCATCACGATTGATTTGATCGCGCCGCGCCAGGCCACGCCCTTTCTGCCGGCAGAGGGCCAGTTGCTGCCGTTGGTGAATCCGCTCAACGAGGAGTTGTCGGTGCTGCGGCCGGCGGTGATTGCCACGTTGTTGAATTCGCTTGCCTACAATCTGAATCGCAAGAATCGCGACATTTGGCTGTATGAAGTCGGCGCGGCGTTTTGGCGCGAGCCTGGCCGCGAGGTTTGCGAGGAACAGCGCCTGGCCGCGATTGCGGTGGGCGCCGCGGAAACCCCGAACTGGCTGGGGAAACCCCGCCCGTTTGACCTGCCGGATTTGCGCGGCGCGCTGGAAGTGCTGGAACGCGCGCTGTCTCTGCCCAAGCTCGTTTTCCAGCCGCTTGCAGATCATCCTTATCTCGCCGCCGGCTGGGAAATTCTGGTGGCGGGCAACCGGCTCGGCATCGCGGGCAGGCTGAAGCCGGAGGTGTTGAAGCTTTACGATATTGAACCTGCGGTTTTTCATTTCGAGCTGCGGCTGGCCGAGCTGATGGCGAGCGTGGACTGGCAGCGGACGTTTCAGAGTATTCCGAAGTACCCGCCGGTGGAACGCGATTTGGCGATCGTGGTTGCGGCGGAAATTCCGGCGGAGCAGATCTACGCCGTCATCGAGCAGGCCAGCGATCATTTGCTGGAGCGGCTGGAGTTGTTCGATCTCTACACCGGCAAGCAAGTGCCGGCAGGCCGGAAGAGCATGGCCTTTTCCCTCACCTTCCGCGCGGCGGATCACACGCTGCGCGACGAGGAAGTGGAAGAACGGCTGGCGCGCATTCTGGCGGCACTGCGCCGCGCGTACGGCGCCGAGCTGCGTTCGTGACGGCGGCGGGCCCAGCAGGCGGTTATCAGTTGATTCGACGAGGATGGATGGTATGGATATCCAACGTTTCGAAGTTTTGGAAGAAAAAATCGCGCAAGCGATCAAGATGATACAAGCCCTCAAAGTGGAGAACGAGGAGTTGCGCCGCCGGCTGGAAGCGGCGGAGGCGCGGCAACGCGAGAAAGAGGAAGAATTGCAGGCGGTGCGCGCGGAGCTGGGCAGCGTGCAGCATCGCGCCGAGGAGTCGCGCCAGTTTCAGGAGCGGGAGGAGAAGATCCGCAGCAAGGTTGAAGAGATGTTGGCCAAGCTGGAGGAGCTGCAACTGCAGTTCTGACATCCTGGCGTCGCGTTTGGCATTCTCATGGCAGACACTTTTCTCGATATCCTATGCCCGAAGGCACAGTTCTGAAGGTCAACATCTACGGCACCGAGTACCCCATCCGGGGTGAGGTCGATGTTGAATACATCCGCCGTGTGGCCGAGTACGTCGATCGCAAGATGCGCGAAGTCGACCAGAGTACGGCGGCCAAATCCTCACTGAAGGTGGCGATTTTGGCGGCGCTGAACATCGCGGACGAGCTGTTCCGCGAACGCGACGAGAAAGCAGGTCTGTTGAAGAGTTTCGAGGCCAAGGCCGAACAGTTGTCGAAGCTTTTGCATGAGAATCTGAAATAGACCGGCAGCCGGCTGCCCCCCAGGTATTGCCCCGGTGACAAGGTCTTCAAACGACGCGACGCTCTGCGCGAGCCGCTGGCGCGCTTTTCGTGGCTTTGAAGGACTTGCCGCCGGGGCTTTTTGTTTTCACCTTAACTTGTCCACAAGCATGCGACTGACGATTTCGTGGTCGGGAAATCGGGAGGCACTGGAGGAAGAATGACGATCACTGCGATCGTGCTCATCGTGGCGGCGCTCGGCGCCGGCATCCTGACCGGCTGGTTGCTGCGGCAGAAGATCGGCCGCGAGCGCAGCGCGCACGCCGAGGCGACGGCACGCCACCTCGTCGCCGAGGCCACCCAGGAGGCAGAAAACCTGAAGCAGGCCAAGCTGCTGGAGGTGCGCGATGAGCTGTTTCAAAAGCGGCAGGATCTCGAACAAGAGATCAAGAGCCGGCGGCAACAAATCCAAAAACAGGAAAGCCAACTCGCCGCGCGCGAGACCAGCCTCGACCGCAAAGTCGACCTCCTGAATCAAAAGAAACAGGAACTCGCCAAGCTGGAGGAAAACTTGCGCAGCCGCGAAGCCAGCTTCAAGCTGCAAGCCCAGGAACTAGACCGTCTGATTGCCGAGGAGAACAAGAAACTCGAACAGATCTCGGGACTGACCAACGAGGAAGCCAAGCGCATCCAGCTCAACAACTTTCTCGAGCTCGCCAAGCAGGAGGCGGCGCAGACGGTCAAGGAAATCAAGGATCATGCCCGCATGGTGGCGAGCCGCGAAGCCAAGGACATTCTGGTGCAGGCGATTCAACGCACCAACATCAGCCACGTGGTCGAATCCACCGTCTCCGTCGTGCGCCTGCCCAACGATGACATGAAGGGCCGCATCATCGGCCGTGAAGGCCGCAACATCCGCTCATTCGAGGCGGTCACCGGCATCGAGGTGCTGATCGACGACACGCCCGACGTGGTGATGCTCTCCGGCTTCGATCCGGTGCGCCGCGAAGTCGCCAAACTCTCGCTGGAGAAATTGATCACCGACGGCCGCATTCATCCCGGCCGCATCGAAGAAGTGGTCGAAAAGACGCGCAGCGAAGTCGAGGAACTCATCCGCGAAGCCGGCGAACAGGCCATGCTGGAAGTGGGCCTGCACGGCCTGCACGTGGAGCTGATCCGGCTGCTGGGCAAGCTCAAGTATCGCAGCAGCGAGGGGCAAAACTTGCTGCAGCACAGCATCGAGACCGCGCTGATTGCCGGCGTGATCTCAGCCGAAGTCGGCCTGGAAACCCAGGTCGTCAAACGCGGGGCGCTGTTGCACGAGATCGGCGCGGCGGTCGAACGGGAAACCGACACCAGCGCCGCGGAAATGGGTGCGGCATTGGCGCGGCGCTACGGCGAAAACGAAGCGGTGGAGAACGCCATTCTGTTCGCCAACAATCCCAATCGCAACGGCCAGATGCTGACCGTGGCCTCCATCCTGGTGGCCACGGCGAATGAGATTTCGCTGTCGCGGCCGGGCGCGCAAAAGGAAACGCTGGCCAACTACTTTCAGCGCATGTCGGCGCTGGAGACCATCTCGAACTCGTTTCCCGGCGTGATCCGCACCTATGCGCTGCAGGCCGGGCGCGAGATTCGCGTGATCGTCGAACACACCAAAGTGGATGACGCCCGCGCCGAGCAGATGGCGGTGGACATTGCCCGCAAGATTCAACAAAACGTTCACTACCCGGGCCAGATTCGCGTCACCATCGTGCGCGAATACCGGGCAGTGGATTTCGCCAAGTGAATTTCCTCTTGTAAATTTGGTTTTTTAGCCTATATTCCGGGTGTTTCGAGAATCTCCAAGCAAATTCCCGCAGGATGATGAAAGAAAACGAAGCGTGGACGCTCCTCTTTATCGCGGATATTATCGGCAAGCCCGGCTTGGAGATTGTCGCCCGCCTGTTGCCCGGATTGCAGCAGCAGTATCAGCCGGATCTGGTCATCGCCAACGGTGAAAACGCCGCGGAAGGCAAGGGTATCACTGCCGCGCTCGCCAAACAATATCGCGCGCTCGGCATCGATGTCATTACCGGCGGCAACCACACGTGGGAAAATCCGGAAGTCTTCAAGGTCTGGCAAAAGGACGAGGAGCTGAGCAGCCGCGTGCTGCGGCCGGCGAATTACCCGCCGCCCAATCCCGGGCGCGGCTACACGCTGGTTGATATCGAAGAAGGCATCAAAGCCGCGGTGATCAATCTGCAGGGCCGCACCTATCTGTACGCGATCGACTGCCCGTTCCGCACGGCGGATGAAATCCTGCGCCGCATCGACCGCCAGGCCAGCGTCGTGATCGTCGATTTTCACGCCGAAGCCACCGCCGAAAAGATGGCATTGGCCTGGCATCTGGACGGCCGCGTCAGCGCCGTCATCGGCACGCACACCCACGTGCCGACCGCGGATGAGCAGATTCTGCCCGGCGGCACGGCATATCTCACCGACCTGGGCATGACCGGCCCATTCGACTCGGTGATCGGCATGAAAAAAGAAACCGCCATCAAGCGGTTCATGCGAGGCGTGCCCATGCGTTTCGAAGTCGCCAGCGGCAATGTCCGGTTGTGCGGCGCCCTGATCCGCATCAGCAAAGAGACGATGAAGGCGGTCAGCATCGAACGGTTGTTTCTGCAGTAGCCTGCGGCCGGCAACGGCGCGCAGGCCAAAAGAGAGTGGCCATGTCCGCAGTTCTGATCGACGGTAAGCGCATTGCTGAGCAAGTCAAGGCCGAGCTCATTGAAAAAATTCAGGCACTCAAGCAGAAGCAGGTGACGCCCGGTTTGGCTGCGGTGCTGGTGGGTGATGATCCCGCCTCCGCGGTCTATGTCGGCGCGAAGGCGAAAATGTGCGAGAGCTTGGGCCTTTATTCCAAAGTCTACAAACTGGAGCGCGCCACCCCGCAGTCCGCACTGCTGGAGTTGATTGCGCAGCTCAATCGCGACGCGGCGGTTCACGGTATTTTGGTGCAATTGCCTCTGCCCCCGCAGATCGACCCGCAAGGCGTGCTCGCCGCCCTCGCGCCGGAGAAAGACGTGGATGGCTTCACGCCGGTGAATCGTGGCAAGCTGCAGAACGGTGAAGAAACTTTCATTCCCTGCACGCCGGCGGGCGTGCTGGAACTGCTGCAGCGCAGCGGCTTTCCGGTGGCGGGAAAACACGTGGTGGTTCTGGGCCGCAGCGGCATCGTGGGCATGCCGCTCGCCGTGTTGCTGGCTCAGAAACGGCCGCGCGCGAATGCCACCGTGACCATCTGCCATTCCGCGACGGCGAATCTCCCACAGCTAACCCGGCAGGCGGAGGTTTTGGTTGCGGCCATCGGCAAGGCCCAATTCGTGACCGCGGACATGGTAAAAGAGGGCGTGGTCGTGATCGATGTCGGCACCAATCGCGTCGTTGATCCGGCCGCGAGCAAAGGCTATCGTCTGGTGGGTGATGTCGATTTCGCGGCGGTGCAGCAGAAAGCCGCGGCCATCACGCCGGTGCCCGGCGGTGTCGGCCCGATGACGATCATCATGTTGATGCAGAATACGGTGCTGGCCGCCGAGCGCTTGGCCGCCGGCGCCGCCTGAAAACAGATCCTTCGGCGCGCTGCGCCACCCCATGCGCCAGTAGCTCAACTGGATAGAGCGTTGGCCTCCGGAGCCAAAGGTTGAGGGTTCAAGTCCCCCCTGGCGTACCACAAGGGATTCGGAAGATCGCGCGGACAGCAAAAGCCCGCACGATTTTCCGAAGCCCTAATTTTTTGTCGAGCGGTCAATCCGCCTTTCAGTTCAGAATCCTTATTGCATTTCCTTCCTAATTTTGGTGCCCATGAGCTCACAGGCTGCCCAAAAATTCATCTCAGCCACGCTCGCGCTCTCCGATATTCGTCACCTTGACTCAGAAATCCACGAGCTGATCTCGTCCAAGAAAGATCCTGCCAAAATCGCAGAATATTTGAGTCGACGCTTCGGTAACAGCAGCCAGTTGCAGATCAAAATCGCCGAGAGCAAGGCCGAGTTGCGCTGGACCCTGCCCGCGCTCAATGCTGAAGCCGAAAGTCTGCATCGCGAGGCCATGGTGTTCGCCAAGCAGCGCGATTTCGGCAAGGCCATTGCCCGCTGGACGCAGGCACTGGCGAAGAATCCTTCTGATCCCGATTACTATTTCAACCTCGGCATCGCCTGCTTCGCCAACAAGAACTACAAGGAGGCGGTCGAGAATTTTCGCCAGGCGGTCACGCTTTGCCCGATCTACCATCGCGCGCATTTGATCCTCGGCACGATTCTCCTCAAGATGCGCAAGTTCGCGGAGGCCGAAGGCCATCTGAAAGAGAGCATCTTCTTCGATCCGCGCAACGCGCTCGCCCATCTCAATCTCGGCGCGGTCTACAGCATTCTCAAGAAATACAAAGAAGGGATCGCCAGTTTCCAGCGCGCCATCGAGCTCTCGCCCAACGAGATTCGCGCTTACTTCGGCCTGGCCAAGATCTATGCGATTCTCGGCGACACCGAGAACGCCAATCTGAACTATCGCAAAGTCATCGAGCTGGATCCCAAGCACGCGCTCGCGGCGCACGCCAAGCGCAGCATCATCTCCGCGGCGCCCACCGTGGAAACCGCTGATCTGGAGAGCCTGTACGCCGAGGGCTACAAAGCCTTTTTGTATTCGGATTTCAAAGGCGCGGCCCGCATGTACCAAAAGTACCTCGAGAAAAAACCGGATGACGATCAGGTGTGGGCGGCTCTGGGCGTGGCGCTGCAACGCGCCGGCTCGCCGGACCGTGCGGTCAAGGCCTTTGCGCAGGCCAGCAAGCTCAATTCTGCGAAAGGGCTTTATTTCAAGCAACTGGCGATCGCCTGCGATCTCATCGATCGGCCGGCCGAGGCGGTGAAAGCTTTCGAACAGGCGAGCGAACTCGGCAAGGGGGATTCGGTGATGCTGGCGGTGTGGGGGAAAAATCTCATCAAGCTGAACCGGCTGACGGAATCCATTCCGCAGCTCGAGCGTGGGGTGAAATTGAACCGCTCCAATCTGCTGGCACACTACTATCTCGCCATGGCGCTCATCAAGATGAATGAGGTGGAACGCGCCATCTCCCACCTGGAAGCGATTCTGGGCGCCAAAGTCAACACCCCCTTGAAAGAGCAGGCCCAGGAACTGTTGCGCAAAGTGGCCTAAAAGCACAAAAGACGGCTCGTGGCCGTCTTTTGTGTCTACCGCGCATCGTCCGTTCTGCGAGACTATTCGTCCTTGGGTTTCCGGCTGTTTTGCTCGACCTTGGCCTGCACCGTCTTCAAGCGCTTGTCGAAACTCTTCTGCTCGGTCAAAATCTGTTCCTTCATCTCCATCAATTCGAGCATCCGCTCCAGAGCTTCAATTTTCTTGACCAGAAAGCTGTTCGCGGCGATGTTGGTCTGCATGGCCTTCAGATCGGGCGTTGCCGGGTCCTGATCCACCAGGGTGGCGCCGGGATTTTTGCTGCCCTCGATCGACTCCAACAGCGCGGTGGAGAGATCAACCGGTCGCGCCGAGGCAGCGGCAGGCTGGCTGGCCGGGCTGGCAATCGGCTCGGGCGCCATGGTCGCCGGAGCGGTCTCCTCGAGCTGTAGTTCAAACTCCTTGTCCAGTTCCTGCAATCTGGCCAGCAGGGAGGCTTTGGCTTCCGCCAGCGTCGTTTCCTTGGCTTCCAATGCCGCTGCCGGCACATTTGCGCTGGCGCGCGCCACTGCCTGTGCCTGCGCCGCACCCGCGCCGCACACCAACATCAAACCGGCCAGCGCCAATCCCTGACACACCCGCAAGCTCCCTTTGGTGGATTGATTCTTCATGATGCTTTCTTCCTTAAGTTGATGTTGCGCAGCTCCTGCTGAGGAGTAGCTTGAGTTTCGTTCCCGCCCAGTCTTTAGCAAATATGCGGCCAGTTTTGTTGCGCAGCCGCAGTAGCGAGAAATTCATTCGGCTGCAGCAAAGCCGGCGCCGGCTGTCGCTTCATTTCCACGCAACACCGGCATTTTAATCAACAGCTTAGATCATTCACCGCAAACCCGGACCCCGGCCCCATCGATCAGCAAAATCGTAAGACTGCACCTGCGCCGCGCACTCCCGCCCTTTCCCACAAGCACAAGATCGTATCTGCTCCGCCGCCGAGTTACAGCTTTGGAAGTCGGAAAAAATGATTTGCAATTCGGGCAAAGGGATTGTATAATATCAAAAAATCTTGATATGGTGATATGAATTCGGATATGCTGCAGGTGTTCAAGGCCCTGGCGGATGAAACGCGGCTGCGTTTGCTCGCTATTCTGGCGCAGGGAGATTTCAACGTCAACGAGCTGATCGAGATTCTGCGCATGGGCCAATCCCGCATTTCGCGGCATCTCAAAATCCTGGCGGATTGCGGGCTGGTCGCCAGCCGGCGCGAAGGCCATTGGACCTTCTATTCGCTCACCCCGCCCAATGGCAAGGTGGAACTGGCAGAAGCGACGCGCCTGGCCCTGAAGGCCGCCGCGCAGCTCCGGTCACGGGAAGCGGATTTGCAGCAGATCGAGTCGATTGTGCAGCACCGGCGGCAGGCGAGCCAGAAGTATTTCGACCGCATCGGCCCGGAGTGGGAGCGCCTGCAGCAGGAAGTGCTGGATAGCGGCTACTACCGCGAGCATGTTTTACGCCATCTGCCCCAGGGACTGCGCAGCGCCGCGGATCTGGGCGCGGGCGCCGGACTGCTGTTGCCGGCGTTGCTGCAGCGCTGCGAGCAGGTCGTCGCCATCGATTCTTCGCGCACCATGCTGCGCGTTGCCGCGGACTATCTCGCGCAAGAGCTGCCGGAAGCGCTGCCCCGCTGTGATTTTCGCCTGGGTGAAATCGAGCATTTGCCGCTGCCCGACGCGGCGGTGGAGGCGGCAGTGGCCTGCATGGTGCTGCATCATGTTTCCCAGCCGGCCAGCGCCCTTGCTGAAATTTTCCGCATTCTCAAGCCCGGCGGCACGCTGGTCATCGCCGACCTGCTGCAGCATGACATCGTGGAAATGCGCGAGAAGTATGCAGATCTGTGGCTCGGCTTCAAGCGCGCCGACTTGAACAAATGGCTGAGCGCGGCCGGCTTTGCCCCGCCCAAATCGGAGATTCTTGCAAAAAACGAAACGATGAAAATTCTCATCTTCCAAGCAACCAAACCCTAGAGGACGACATGTACGAAACCGAAGTCATCAAAACGAAAGCCGACAGCAACGGCGCCAACGGTAAACCCGCCGCGACCCAGCGGCCGCCCTACAAAGTCGCGGACATTTCCCTGGCCGCGTGGGGCCGCAGAGAGATTGAACTGGCGGAAAAAGAAATGCCCGGACTGATCTCGGTGCGCGAGGAATATCGCAGCCAGCAGCCGCTCAAGGGCGCGCGCATTGCCGGCTCGCTGCACATGACCATCGAAACCGCGGTGCTGATCGAAACCCTGGTGGCGCTCGGCGCCAAGGTGCGCTGGGCCTCCTGCAACATTTTCTCCACGCAAGATCATGCCGCGGCCGCCATTGCCGCCGCGGGCATCCCGGTGTTCGCGTGGAAGGGCGAAACCGAAGAGGAATACTGGTGGTGCACCGAGCAGACCCTGTATTTCGAGAACGGCGAAGGCCCGAACATGATCGTCGATGACGGCGGCGATCTCACCTATTTCGTTCACAACAAGATGCCGCAATTCCTTCCCGGCTTGAAAGGCATCACCGAGGAAACCACCACCGGCGTGCACGCCCTCTACAAGATGCTGAAAGAGGGCCGCCTCAAGGTGCCGGCCATCAACGTGAATGACTCGGTGACCAAGAGCAAGTTCGACAATCTCTACGGTTGCCGCGAATCGCTCGCCGACGGCATCAAGCGCGCCACCGACGCAATGCTGGCCGGCAAGCTGGCGGTGGTGGCCGGCTACGGCGACGTGGGTAAAGGCTCGGCGCAATCGCTGCGCGGCTTCGGCTGCCGCGTGGTGGTCAGTGAAATCGATCCCATTTGCGCGCTGCAGGCCGCGATGGAAGGCTATGAGGTGGCGACCATCGAGGATTTCGTCAAGACGGCGGACATCTTTGTCACGGCCACCGGCTGCAAGGACGTCATTACCATCGAACATCTCAAGCAGATGAAAGACGGCGCCATCGTCTGCAACATCGGCCATTTCGACATCGAAATTCAAGTCGCCCAGCTCAATGCCTTTCCCGGCATCCAGAAAATCGAGATCAAGCCGCAGGTCGACAAGTATGTCTTCCCGGACGGCCACTCAATCCTGCTGCTTGCCGAAGGCCGGCTGGTGAACCTGGGCTGTGCCAGCGGCCATCCTTCGTTCGTGATGTCCAATTCCTTCACCAACCAGGTGCTGGCGCAGATCGAGCTATTCAACAACCACTACGAGGTCGGCGTCTACATGCTGCCCAAGAAGCTCGACGAGAAAGTCGCGCGGCTGCATTTGGACAAGCTCGGCGTGAAACTCACCCGGCTCACCCAGGCGCAGGCCGAGTATTTGGACGTCTCGGTCGATGGCCCCTTCAAACCGGGACATTACCGCTATTAGCCGATATTCTGGCAACAAAAAAGGCGCAGGCAAATTGCCTGCGCCTTTTTTGTTGGAAGGCTTGTGTACGCCTGCTCAAAACGCGTGGCCGAGCTGGAAGTACACCCGCTTTTGCCGGCCTTCGAACAATCCCACCGACACCCCCGCCGGGCCCAGCGGCGTGGCCACCGTCACGCCCATGCCAATGCCGTTGCGAATTTTGCGGTACGACGTGTCTTTGCGATCCACCCACACGCCGCCCCAATCATAACGCAAACTCAGATACGTATCGAGCAGCGGCCGCTGGCGCAGTTGGTAGCGATACTCCATGCTGCCCAGAATCAAATGCCGGCCGGCGAATTCCTGATCGCGCAGGCCATAAAGCTCATGCGGCCCGCCGAGCTTGAATTGCTCGCTGAACGGCGTGGTTTCCTCCGCGGCGCCCAACGCAAAACGGTAGCGCAGCGTGTGCGGCCCGGCGGAGTCGAACGATTCCAACTGCGCCTGAAATTTGGAAAACGACTCCAGTCCGCCGTCAAACGGGCTGAAGTACTCGTACGCCAAATGCAGATAGCGGCCGGTGCGCGTGAAGGGAAGCTGATCGCGCGTATCGAGAATCGACCGCAGCGCCAGACTGTTGAAACGCGTCGTGCCCACCGGATAGCCGCTGCCCGACAGGCTGCGCAGCCGCACCTCTTCCGAGCGCAATTCCAGTGAGATGCCGCCCAGCCGGCTCACTTGCTGGCCCAACGCCGCGCGCACGCCCAACCGGCGTTCGTCATAGGCGCCGATGGGCTCGGGCCGGCGCGGCACATAGGTGAGATTCTCACGCAACTCATGATAGATGCTGGTGGCCAGGTTGAGATAGGTGTGCGCAAAACGATCGGCGTACCATGACAGCCGCGTGACTTGATCGCGCTCGCCCAGGTTGCCGTGCCAGAACGCCCGGGTGCCGGTGCCGAAGAGGTTTTCATTTCCCACTTCGGCAAACACGCGGCTGCCGCGCTCACTCTCGGAGAATCCGCCCAAACGCAGAATGGTGAAGGGCTTTTCCTCAACCTTGAATTTGACCAGCGCGCCGCCGCCGGGCAAGCGCACCAGGCTCAGCCCGACTTTTTCGAACAAGCCGGTGTTATGGAGATTGGCCACGCTTTGGCGCGCGGCATTGGAGTTGAAAATCTCCCCGCGCTTGAGCGTGAACTCGCGCTGCGCCACGAAGTCTTTCGTGTGCAACAACCCCTCACACACGATGTCGGCAATCCGGCCTTCATCCACCGCGATAACCAAGGCGCCGCTGGCGGAATCGAAATCCACGCTGCGGATTTCCGCGAGCGCGTAGCCGTCCTGCCGGTATTTTTCGAGCAGGCTGGTCAGATCCTGCTGGCCGCGCAGGTGATTCACCCTTTCGCCCAGCCGCGATTGCAGACAGGCAAACAGATCGAGATCAGAATAAACCGTGTTGCCCACAAACTGCAGGCTGCGGAGAACCGGATTCATCTCGGCGGCGAAAGACAGCGTATCGTGCTGCAGCACCGCGCGGACGTGGCGGTAATCGCCGCTGGCGTAGAGCTGATCGACCTGGCTCTGAATCTCCTCGCCGCGCAGCCGCGTGCCGCCGTTGCCGGACCAGGGCAGCGGCAGATGACTCATCTCCTCGCCACGCACCGCAACGTGACTGACCGCGTAGAGCGTGGCAGCACCGTCGGAGTTCCCCTCCTGAACGCGGCTGCAAAGCTGGCGAATGCGATCCATCTGCGCGAGGGTTTTCTGGTATCCCAAATCAATCAGCGAGTCGAGATTGGTGAAATCCAGCGAGGGCCGCGTTTCCGCCCGAAACGAGATCAGCACGTCGGCGCGCGCCGCCTGCTCGCGATTTCGTTCCTGCTGCATGATGGTGGTGACTTGATCGGCAAACTCCCAGGGCGTGGCGAGATCGTCCTTGCCGCGCAGATTGGAGGTGGCATCCACGGCGATGACGATCTCCATGCCCATGCGGCGCACCACGTCCACCGGAATGTTGTTGAGCAGGCCGCCATCGACGAGCAACTGATTGGGGCGGGGCACGGGCGAGAGCAGAAACGGAATGGCGGCAGAGGCGCACATGGCCTCGGCCAAATCGCCCCTGTCGATCAGCACTTCCCGGCCGCTGTAGACCTCCGTGGCGATGGCGCGGAAGGGAATGCGCAGATTGTCATAGCTGGAGCTGGCCCAATAGTTGGCCTTCAAAGTCAGCTCGGTGAGCACGGATTGCAGCTTCTGGCCGGCGGTGAGCGCGCGCGGCAATGCCGGTTTCCAACCGCGCAGCCGCAGTTGCAGGTAAGTGCGGTCGTGTTCCTGCTTTTGGCTGAGCAGCAGGTCGCGGCGCAGCGGCTCGTCTTGCAGCAGAGTTTCCCAATCGAGCTGGTGCACGATCTCGCGGAGTTGGCGGGCGGAATAGCCCGCGGCGTACAAGCCGCCGATGATGCTGCCCATGCTGGTGCCGACGATCAGATCGAGTTGGACGTCATGCTCTTCCAGGGCTTGCAGCACGCCGATTTGCGCCAGGCTGCGGCTGCCGCCGCCGCTCAGCGCCAACCCCACGCGCGGATGCGCCAACTCGTGAAACGCCAGGAAAGCGTGCGGCGGCCGCACCCATTTGCCTGTGCGCGGCGTGAACACGACGGTGGCGGTTGCGGGCGCGCGGGCGGAATCCGCTGCAGGCATGCGGGGCTTCATGCCGTGGCCGGCGGCGGCCGGCACGGCAGCAGCGCAGAAAACGAGGAAAGAATATAGTGCGGCGACGGGAGAGAGACTGGGCCAGGTCAATCGAGCGAGCATTCCAAGACTCAAAACGGCAGGTTGAAAAAAAAGGGTCACAGCTTTTTTGCCATAACCCTTTTTGTTCATCTAGCGGGGCCGACGGGACTTGAACCCGCGATCTTCGGCTTGACAGGCCGACGTGTTAACCAGGCTACACCACGACCCCGAAACTTTTTTCCAGCACGGCAGCACAGCGTTTGGTTGGAACCGACCACCGTGAGCGCCACGGGCTTGGTGGGCGATAGTGGACTTGAACCACTGGCCTCCTGCTTGTAAGGCAGGCGCTCTAACCATCTGAGCTAATCGCCCGGCGGGCAGGAGGGCCAAGCGTGCACGCGACCATGCCGCGGCGGGCAGCAAGCTAGCGCCCGTCTCCTGGCGCGCGGTCAGGCAGCACGCTGCTCTTGCTCTGATACAGAATCGCCAGGGGAATCACGACGCAATAGCCGATCACCAACAAGATCGGCGCGACGGTCAGCGTCAAAAAGCCGTCCACCGGCGGTTGCGCCAGGGCGACATATCCCACAATGATCAGCAGGACACCAAGCCCGAACAGCCAGTAATTGACACGGGTGAACGGCAGTTTCTCCACAATTTTGAGGGAGGACTTGCGCCCCGGCCGGCGAAGCTCTTTTGCCTTGACTTCCTTCATGACGATCCTTGTAATTTGCGACGCGCAATATAAGAAAGGGTCAACACTTTGTCAACCAAAATTAAGGCATCTTTTCACCGCCCGGGCGCTCAGAGCGCCCGGGCGGCAAACGTCTCGCGCCGGCGCTGCCGCCAGCCTTGCTTTTCGCGTGGAATCTTTTTATCAATACCGCACACCAATCCTTCCATTGCCATGCTGCTCCCGGCAGGTGAGAGCGAGCGAACGCTGAGAAACCGGCATACTTGAACGGAACGCCACGATGATTCCCACTGATCCTTTTTCCGCCAATTTTCTTTCTTCTCTGGCCGCCAATTTGGCGACGCAGTTGATTGATGCCGCAATCAAGCGCATGGGAAGTGCCTTCCTGCCTTCCGCCAAACAAGCCGCCCTCAAGAGATGCCTGCACTCCGGCATCGTTGCCATTGCCGCGGCAGCCAGCAAGGCGGAAAAGGATAATGCCGGACATCTCGCTGAGATTTTCGAGAAATTCTTTCAAGAGCCTGATGTGGGCAAGCAGCTTGTGCGCTTGCTGCGCTCGCAACCGTTGGATCGTGCTGAACTCGCCTTCCTGTTTCAAAACTCCGGCTACGACGCCGGCACCCTCCCTCATCTCAATTTTGACCAATGCTTAAATGCCTTCGAGGCCGCCTTCCTGACCGCGGCCCTGGATGAACCCGAGCTGCGGGAAGTGATACAAGCCGCTGAAATGCTCAAGCAGACCCATCTGCAGCAGGAATTGCTTGCGGCAGTGCGGGGGCTGATTGCCTTCCTGAAACAAGCTCATTTGGAGAGCCTCCACATTCAAGCCGGCTTGCTCACCGCGCTGGCTGAGAGTGATGGCCGCCGCCTCGATTTCCAATGGCCCAAAACCGGCGACGTCACCATCAGCGGCTCCGTGCACGGCAGCATCATCGTCACTGCGCCCAATGTCACGGTGACGCAGACCAATACCTTCACCACCCAAGACAAACACGATCATGCGCGACAAGCCCTCCGCCACGCCTACCTGAACCACCTCTTTTCCGAAGCGCGTAAACTTTCGCTTTCCGGCATCGATCCCAAGGCCGCCAGCAGCGAGCAGGAATCCCGTTTGCAGCTCGATGCGGTTTATACTGCCTTGTTCACCCAAAGTGCCGAAGCATGGGAAGCCGGCGGGAAGCCCGGCCGCATGGAACGCGAGCAGCGCCGCCTCTCCGCGCTCGAACAGCTCAACCAGCACCAGCGCCTGGTACTGCTGGGCGATCCCGGCAGCGGCAAGAGCACGTTTGTCAACTTTGTCACGCTCTGCCTGGCGGGCGAAGCGCTGGAAAAGGAAGAAGCGAATCTCAAGCTGCTCACCCAACCGCTGCCCAGCGAAAAGGAAGAAGACAAGAAACGGCCGCAGCCGTGGCTGTATGGCGCATTGCTGCCGGTGCGGGTGATTCTGCGCGATTTTGCTGCCACTGGCTTGCCCGCAGCCGGCACGGCAGCCACCGCGCAACATCTCTGGCAATTCCTCGCCGCTGAGCTGGAACGCCACAACCTGGGGGACTTTGCCCCGCATTTGCGCACCGAGCTGCTCAACGCCGGCGGATTGTTGCTGCTCGACGGCTTGGACGAGGTGCCGGAAGCACACCAACGCCGCCAACAGCTCAAGCAAGCAGTGGAGGACTTCGTCTCCTGCTATGGCAAATGCCGCGTGCTGGTCACCAGCCGCACCTACGCCTATCAAAAGCAGGATTGGCGTTTGAACGGCTTTGCTGAAACCGTGCTTGCGCCCTTTATCAAACCGCAGATTGAGAATTTCGTCGACCACTGGTACAACCACATTGCCAAGCTGCGCGGCATGAATCCTGACGACGCCCAGGGCCGGGCCGTGCTTCTGAAACGCGCCATCTCTGCCAGTACCAGCCTGCAAGGTTTGGCCGAGCGGCCGCTGCTCCTGACTTTGATGGCCAGCCTGCATGCCTGGCGCGGCGGCTCGCTGCCGGAAAAGCGCGAGGAGCTTTATTCCGACACGGTGGATTTGCTGTTGGATTGGTGGGAGAGTCCGAAAGTGGTGCGCGAGCCGGATGGCCAGGTGCGGGTGCTGCAGCCGAGCCTGGCGGAATATCTCAAGGTTGACCGCAAGAAAGTGCGGGAGCTGCTGCACGAGCTGGCCTTTCAGGCGCACGCGGCGCAGCCTGATTTGGCCGGCACTGCCGACGTTGCCGAGGAGAAGTTGATTAGTGGCTTGCTGCGCTTGAACACCAATCCCGATGTGCGGCCGCAACGCTTGATTGAATACTTGAGCCAGCGCGCCGGACTCTTGCTGCCGCGCGGGGTGCAGGTTTATACTTTTCCGCATCGCACTTTTCAGGAATATCTCACTGCGTGTTACTTGACTGATCACGACTATCCCGACACCGTGGCGCGGTTGGCGCGGCAAGATCCCAACCGCTGGCGGGAAGTGGCCCTGCTGGCCGGCGCGAAAGCTGCGGGCGGATCAGCCTCCACCATTTGGCTGTTGGTGGATGCGCTGTGCGAAAACGACTACTCGGCAGAGGCGGTTTCTGCCGCCGATGTCTGGGGCGCGCATTTGGCGGGCCAGGCGCTGGCAGAGGCCGGTGATCTCAAGCAACTCAATCCCCGCAACCAGAATAATCTTGCTCGCGTGCAGGAATGGCTGAAGCAGATCATGCGCAAGAGCGACTTTCCTGCCACGGAACGCGCGCTAGCCGGCAACAGCCTGGCGCAACTGGGCGACCCGCGCCCGGAAGTAATGACGCTCGATCACTTGGAATTCTGCCTGGTGCCGGCTGGGGATTTCTGGATGGGCCATAAAGATGAAGGCGAGGAAGCAGCGCCACACTTGAACAAGCAGCTTTCATCCGACTATTGGATTTCACGCTTCCCGATTACCGTGGCGCAGTTCCAGCTCTTTGTGAACGCGACGGAGCACAAACTTGGAAACCCAGGTTGTTTGAAAGACCCGGCCAACCGGCCGGTGCGTTGGGTGTCATGGTACGAGGCTATGGAATTCTGCGACTGGCTCACGCAACACTGGCGTAAGCAGGGACTCTTGCCGAAGCAATGGCGAGTGCAATTGCCTTCGGAGGCAGAATGGGAAAAGGCGGCGCGTGGCGGTTTGAAAGTGCCCAAACCACCGTTGGTGCGGCCGGTGCGAGAGCTGGCGGCGACTACACTAAAACTCACTGCCAACGAAGAACCACAGCGCCGTTTTCCGTGGGGAGAAAATGCGGATGCCAACCGCGCGAATTATGTCGATACAAAAATCAACGATCCCAGCGCTGTGGGCTGCTTTCCTGGAGGCAAGTCACTCTGCGGTTGCGAAGAAATGGCCGGAAATGTGTGGGAGTGGACTCGGAGTTTGTGGGGAAAGGACTTTATGACACCGGAATTCAAATATCCCTATGATCCTGCTGATGGCCGCGAGAACATAAATGCACCTAGCGAAATTCTCCGCGTGTTGCGGGGCGGCGCGTTCAGCGGCCCTCAGGGGTACGTGCGGTGCGCCTGTCGCAACAGGACCAATCCCGACCACAGGAACTTCAACTTCGGGTTTCGTGTGGTTGTGTCCCCATCACTCTGAACTCTGAATCTCTGGACTCTGGAACTCTGAGCTGTTGCTGTTGCTGTTGCAGAGCGAGCGCGAGCGAGCGGCCTCAAAAATTTTTTGAAATTTTGCCCTTTTTACCGCCCGGGCGGTAGTCTGTGCCCCGGGCTTGCGCCGCTGCCGAAAATTCGATATATTGCCCCCGCAAAAATAGAACACGCAAGAGTCACTCGCACGCTGGCCTGATGAGGTTCCGGCTCTTCAGGCCAGCTTTGTTTTGCTCCGGAGTTGCTGCTGTCGCGCAGCAAGAGCAGGAGAGGTCGTTCCGCCGGATTCGTTTGCGCGCCGGCGTTCTATTGCCGTGAGTTCATTGTCCCGGCAGCGACCCGCAAGGGGTCGGGACTACAAAAACCAGGGCATTGCGCCAAGCCGTGAATTCGTTGGCCCGGCAGCGACCCGCAAGGGGTCGGGACTACAAAAACCAGGGCATTGCGCCAAGCCGTGAATTCGTTGGCCCAGCAGCGACCCGCAAGGCGTCGGGACTACAAGAAACCAAGGCTTGTGCGCGCGGCGTTGCCTCGAAAAAACGCCTGCGCTAGTCTGCAACGTTCAGCCGATTCTTCATTCTTATCACATAAGCCGGACAAACCGGAACCAAAAAAAAGCGCACGCAAAGACGCAGAGCCGCAAAGTAACCGCAAAGTTTTTCTTCTGCTTTTCTTTGCGCAACCTTAGGGCCCGTTAAAAAACAAAGTATACAATTCTGAAGGTGCTTAATTTCGGGGCTTGATTGTGTAATTCCATTCGCCGTGAAATTCATGCGGCAATAGTTTTAGAGCTTGCAGC
>JAKLJX010000015.1 GCA_023150945.1 bacterium
TTCTGTTGCATCACCTGGGCCTTCATCTGCCCGCGCGCCTGACCCAAAACGCAGAGTTGTAGTGAAGACTTTTTGACACCTTCTATTGAAAATACTAAATTTAGATCCAGCAACTGCGGAAGTTGGGCTAGTCAAGTTGATCCCGTCAATCCTCTCAAAGAAATCTCGCCGGAACATCGGCGTCGGTTCCTGGGCGCGGCGATAGCAAGTCAGGCAAACATCAAGGCGCGGGCAAACGCCTCGGCCGCTTGTTCCTGCTCGCGCAGATTCAACGCGGGCGCGGGCGGCGTGTCCAAGCCTCCGGCGCAGGCATACAAACCGTGAAAGATTTCATGGCAGCAGGTGAACCGCACGCCAAAATCCTCCTGCAAGAATTGCCGGCGCACCGGTTGCATAAACAGGCGAATCGTCCGCGTGTCCCCTTCCCAAACCGCCAGCCGCGCCGTGGGAAAGTGCGGCGCATCTTCCGCCTCGCAGACCACACGCCACCCCATATCCGCCGCCAGGCGAAACGGGTTGTTGCCGAATCGTCTGATTGCCCACGCGGCCAACCGCCGTCCGCAGCTTACCGCTTCTGCCCGGCCCTCCCCTTGCTGTGGTCGTCGTGTCGGTATCATCCCGTCGTGCGCTCCAGATGGACGTCGGAGGAAGTCGAATCCGGGCCCCGGCCTTTGGCCGTGCCGGCGGCGGAGGCATTGATGGATTTGAGGTGTTTGCGTACGGTGCTGAATAACCAGGCCGTGAACAGCAGCCAGATCACCATGGCGGTGCTGTACAACAGCGTCCGCTGCAGCCCGCCCCAGGGCGTCAGATGAGTCAGGATGGTCGCGAGCATCAGCCAGGGCAGCGCGAGCATCAAGCCCTGTAGAATCGGCGTGCTGCGCAAAAGCGTTCCCGGCCCGACGTTTTGCGCCGCAATGTCGGAGCTGCCGCCCGTAGTCTGCACCGGCGCCGTCTGGTAGGAAAAGCCGCGGTTGAAAATGGCCGCGAAAATGATGCGCAGAACTTCGACGTGCTCGAAATAGGCCGAGTGGCTCTTCATCGGATCCGGAAATTGATAACTGGCGACCTGGCAGTTGTCCACGCGCAAATGCGGCAGCAGCTTGTTGCAGGGCGTTTCGAGTGAGCTGCTCACCAGATCGGCGCGATCCCAGAAGTTGATCCAATGAATGTGAGGCTTGTGCTCCACGGCAAACGGCACTTCGCCGAGATCACCGCGCAGTTCTTCGACCACGCGATTGTAGCGGTGCAGCTCGCTCTTTTGACTTTCAAAGAAGTAGTGCACTTTGTCAACCGGGCTGCCGAGCGTGATGAAATGCTCGATCTTGCCCAGCGGCAACGGTGCATTCAGCGCCGCGCGCGGGTCCCGGTGATGGGCGCGATTGTTGCGCCCCAACTCGAGCAGTGCGTCATGCGCGATGGTGGTGCCGAGGCTGTGACTGAGGATGGCAACGCGCCTGCAATCCTTGTCGCTCAACACGTGCTGCAACATCTCCACCGCCACCCGCAGCACCTCCTTCCGCTTGCGGTATTTCTGATTCGTTTCTTCATACGTCGTCCAGAGCTGTACATCACCGACATAATCGCGCAGAAAGCCGCGAATACGGTATAAGCCGTAGAGAGTGACCAGCGTCAGCACGGCGGCCACGAACAAATGCAAGCCGCTGAACTGCTCGATTTGCTGCCAGCGCAGAGCGTTCTGCAGCAGCAGCACCATCTCGTTGATGCCGGCGGTTTTGAACAAGATTGCCACGCCGATCAGCGCCACCGCCGCGAGCGCGGCGAATGCCAAAAATCCGATGAGCAGGACGACCAGAAAAGTCGCCAGCATCGCCAGAGTAAAGCCTTCCGCGCGGTTGTGGCTGCCGCGCCATTGCTTTGCCAGCGCCACGACCGCCGCCAGCCGGTCGGCCGCAATGTGTGGCGAACGGCGCAAATGGTCGAGGAATTCTTTGAACGTGCCCTTGCGGTACGTGTCGCGCGCCTCCGCACCTTCGAATTGGTCGTAGGCTTGCAGCAGGGCTTTGAGATCGGATTCCGGCACCGGCTGGCCGCGCCGCATTTCCAAATCCGCCCACAGGCGGTACAAGGCAGCGCGTTTCACCCGCGGCCGCAGCCGCCAGGGCGTTCTGCCCATGCGGGCCGGCGTGGCCAAACGGCCGAGCAGCCAGGTCGTCACCTCGCGCGTCGAGACTGCCCCCGCCATCAGCGGCGCCCAGTAGACTTCATAGAAACGAAATTCCGAATTGTGGCTGCCGTTTTGATGAGTGACGTGCAAATAGGCAACCGGCTCTTTGCGTTCGCCGCGCCCCGGTTCGAGCCTCGCCTTGATCTTCCCCAACAATCCCACCTTCTCGGTCTTCTCGACATTCCGTGCAAAGCGGTCCAGGCTGTCAACCACCCGGCTGACTTCCTCGTACCGGCGCTGGCTGCCCATGCCGTGAAAATAGACTACCGCGGTATATTCCGAGGAAGCTGTTTCCGGCTGGCCGGGCGCGGCGGCCGGCGTTTCTGAAATGGATGACATGTTCGTGGCCTTTGGCTGACAGAGGAGGAACAGATCCGCGAGAGTATTAACATCGCCCTCACGGAAGGAAAAGCATCAGGACTCCCTTCCTGACGCTGCTGAATCAGGATGGCACAAGTCCTGCGCAGCACGAGGGGCGCGCAGGTGAACCACCTCAAAACAAATGGGCGCAGCCGGCGCACGCGCGGTGTTTGCTAGCGGCCGGCGAGAGCGCCGCGCGTCGATCTCCGGGTGCTTTCAAGCAGCATACTGCCCGCTGGCGGCTTCACCGCGGCGGAGATATTCTGCAAAAGCAGAAGCCGCGAGATTGGCGCCGCAAACGATCAAGCCAACCTGCTTGCCGGCCAGCCGCGCGCGCAGCGGCCCGAGCAGCGCCGCGGTGGCAGCAGCGCCGGCCGGCTCCACCGCCAGCTTCATTTCGTGAAACAGCACATACAGCGCCGCGCACAACGCCTCATCGTCGACGCGGACGAGTTCATCCACGAACCGGCGGCAGAGGGCAAAACTGTAGGGCGCGGCATGCGGCGCGCCCAAGCTGTCGGCAATGGTGTTCACTTTCGCGATCGATTCCGGCTGGCCTGAGGCAAAGCTGCGAAACATCGTATCAGCGCCAAAAGGCTCGACGCCAATGATGCGGCACTGCGGATGGCGTTGCTTCATGGCCGCGGCCACCCCGCCGCACAAGCCGCCGCCCCCGATCGGCACAATGACCGCGTCGAGCGCCGGGCATTGCTCGTCAAGCTCGAGGCCGAGCGTGGCCGTGCCCAATGCAATCTCCGGACCTTCAAACGGGTGAATGAAGGTGCGTTTCTCTTCCGCTTCGATTTTGACCGCGGCAGCAAAGGCGGCGTGCACATTCTCAACGAGAACGACTTCGGCGCCAAAAGACCGGCACAGCGCCACGCGGGCCGGATCCGAAGTCTGCGGCATCACGACTTTCGCGGTGGTGTTGAACACTGCTGCGGCATAACCGACGGCCGCCGCGTGATTGCCGGCGCTGACCGCGGTCACGCCCCGCGCCAATTGTTCCGGCGTAAGAGCGAACATGCGCGTGAGCGCGCCGCGTGGCTTGAAGCTGCCGGTGTATTGCAGCAATTCGAGCTTCAGATAGACTTCAGTCCCTTCACTGAAGCGGCGGCTGCGCCACTGCCAAACCGGCGTGACGCGGATGAGATCGCCCAACGTCTGCCGGGCGGAACGAATGGCAGCAAGGGTGGGAGCAGGATCACTCAACACGGGATCGATCGGCGGATAGGAGAGGCCAGCACGAAACTCACGGACAATGCCGGGCAAGCGGGGTTGGCGATTGCCCGGGAGCATTCGTGCAAGAATGACAAAGCAAACCAGCCGGACACGCGATGCAATTATGCTGCAGGACAGGATTGGCAGGATTGAAAGAGAGCAAGCGTAATGATCTCTCCAGCAATCCTGCCAATCCTGATGATCCTGTCAACGCTTGCGGCGGCGTAACAGCCACAACGGAATCAAAAAGAAGGCGAGATTCAGCGGCGTGCCCAGCGCGAATTTCGTGGTGGCACTGGCGCCGTTGAGCGCCACGGCCTGCTGGCCGCAACAGCCGCCGCCATCACCCGGATCCGGCTCGCTCGAAATCTTGAAGCTGTAAGTCGGGCCAAGCGTGCGATTGCCCTGATTATCCGTGGCGAGCACCATGTAGTTGATCTCGGTGTTCAGCGGTTGGCCGGGAATGCTGGCCGAATACATGTCGGCGGTGCCGGTGGGCGGCATATTGAGCGTGTCCGCCGCGCCGCCGTTGAGCATATAGATCAGGCGCACTTGCGCCACACTGCCGTCATCCACCACGCCGGTTTGCACGGGATAAGGCCCGGCGGTATTGGTGGTATTGCGCCAGTCCGTGGTCAGGGCGATTAGCGGATTGGTGGAAAGGGCATTGGCCGCGTTCAAACGGCCGCCGGAGGCCATGCGGTCGATAAAGGCGGATTTGCGATCAACGCTGCCCAGCACCCGAATGATCGCCTGCTGCACCGTGAGCTGCGGATACTTTGCCCACACCAGCGCGAACACGCCGGAAACATGCGGGGTCGCCATGCTGGTGCCGCTCAGCAGTTGATAGCGGCTCAGCGGCCGGCAGCTCAGAATGCTGGAGCCGGGCGCCGCCAGGTCAACGGTGGACCGGCCATAGTTCGAGAAGCTGGAGAGATTGTCGTTGCGATCGGAACTGGCCACCGCGACCACGTTGGCCACGCCATAATTGGAGGGGTAGTTCGCGGTATTGTCGTTGTTGAGGCCGTCATTGCCCGCGGCCGCCACGAAAACCACGCCGCGTTGATTGGCATACTTGATGGCGTCTTCGAGCGTCTGCGAGGCCTCGCCTCCCCCCCAACTGTTGCTCAGCACTTTGGCGCCGTTGTTCACCGCATAAATGATGGCCTCGGCCGCCGCCGCCGTGGTGCCGGAACCATCCTGCCCCAAAAACTTCAGCGGCATGAGCTTCACCTGCCAGTTGACGCCAACCACGCCCTTGCTGTTGTTGCCGATCGCGCCCACGGTGCCGGCGCAGTGCGTGCCGTGATCGTTGTCGTCGTAGGGATCGTTGTTGTTGGAGACGAAATTCCAGCCGCGGAAATCATCGACGTAGCCGTTGCCGTCATCGTCGATGCGGTTGTTGGCCTTGGCCCCGCTTTCTCCCGGATTGTTCCAGAGGTTGGCCTTCAAATCCTCGTGGTCATAGTCGATGCCGGTGTCGATGATGCCGACGATGAGATTGGGATCGCCGGTGGTGAGGCCCCAGGCTTCCGGCGCATCGATGTCGTTGTCGTTGGATTGGTGCATGCCGTAGAGATCGTTGAAGCGCTCATCGTTCGGAAAAACCGGTGGCGTTGCCGGCGCGCCATAGATGTAAAGCTTGTAGTTGGGCTCGGCATACTCCACTTCCGGCCGGGCGCGGAACGTTTGCAGCACGGCTTCGAGATTCCGCCCTGCCATCACGCGGCCCAGCATGAACTGCTGATTGCCGAACGCTTTGACCTGCGCCAGGCCGGCGCTGGCCATGGCGCTGGCATCGACCGGCCCCGTGGTTTTGTATTTCACGATGATTTCGCCGGGAACGATTTGTGGCTTGTTACGAAACGAGGGCTGGGCAAAAGCCGGTGCAGCCAGGCCGCACACCGCCGCGATCGTCAGCAAACGTCTACCGATTTCCTTCATGAGGTTGTCTCCTTGCTCTTGTGAATGTAACGCTGATCCAACTCCTGCCCGCCTTTGCCGTTGGCAAACGCGGTCAAGCAAGACCTGAAATCACTCCTTGAGACACTAAAGCGCCGATGCGATTCCTACAATTTCTTCAGGGAGAAAGATGGGATGTTTTTGAACTCAATTTGACGATGCGGGGCCGGTCTAGACAATCGGATTGATCAACTCGCCCAGTCCCGCAATGCTGGTCACCATCACTTCGCCGGGATGCAACGGGCCCACGCCCTCGGGCGTGCCGGTGGCGATGAGGTCGCCGGGCTGCAACGTGCAAAAGCGTGAAACGTAGCTCACCAGCTCGGCCACCGGAAACACCATGTCTGCCGTGCTGCCGCTTTGCCGGGTTTCGCCGTTGATCGTGAGCGTGATGGTGAGCGCCTGCGGGTCGGAGACGCAGCCGCGCGGAATGAGATAGGGCCCCACCGGGCAGAACGTGTCGAAGCTCTTGGCGCGAAACCAGGGCAGCCCCGCGGCCGTGTCTTTCTTTTGCAGCTCGCGCGCGGTGACGTCGTTCAGGATCGTGTAGCCCGCCACATAGTCCAGCGCCGCGCGGCTGGCGAGGTTCGCTCCGGTCTTGCCGATCACCACGGCCAACTCGGCTTCGTGGTGAATGGCGCCGACATTGGCGGGCAGGCGCACGGCTTCTTGATGGGCAAGCAAAGCCGAGGGCGACTTGCAGAAAAAGATCGGTTCGGTGGGCAGCGGATTTTTCAGCTCGCGGGCGTGCTCGCGATAGTTGCGGCCGATGCCGATGATCTTTTGCGGCCGCGCCACCGGCACCTGGAAGGCATGCGGTTCGCTGAGAATCAAATCCCTCAACGGCCGGAACTCCTGCAACGTCAGAAAAACCTCATCGAAGGTCTCGCTGTGAAAGACGTCGATTTCCAGCATCACTTGCAGGAAGTTGAGCTGCGGCGCCTTGTTTTTGAGCTTGATCTGCTTGAACAAATCCCAGGCGCGGGAGAAGTTGTAAGCGGTGGCGCGTTTGCCCGAGCCGGGCTCGCTCCACTCCACGCCGATCATGGGAAGATTGTTCTTGTCCAGGTAGGCAAATGCGCGGGTCACGTGCGGTCCTTTTCGCTGGGATGCCTGCCGCCGTCCTGCCAGCCTCGCGGTCTCGCGGCACAACAGCGGCGCAACGAGGGGTGAATCAAACCAGCGGCGTTCGCGAGAATCGTTTCTCCGCCGCAAAATCGACGGCTATGGTAGCAACAAATGCCTCCAAAGGCAAGCCCAAATTTGGCCGGAGGGCAACGTCGTTCTGCCGGAAATCTTCCCAGGCTTCACGGCAGCGCTCGTGCTGGGGAAGGTGATTGCAACATGACATCGGAAGACGGAGAGAAATCATGGCAGAAAGTGAATGCCGGCCGCCGGCAGGCGCAATTGCGCGCGGGCAATTTTTGCCGGGAAAAAGCCCGAGGCCAGCCTACTTTTCCGGCCGGCAGTCCGAGGTCACCGTGCTGTGGGAACAACCAGTGCGCGGTTGTCTCAAAAAGCATTTCCGTCACCACTGTCATCCCGTAAGGATCCTGTGAAGATTGCGGCACACTGCCGTGTCATTCGCCTCAAAGGCTCACAGCCGCGACGCAGAGCCGCAAAGGTTCCGCGAAGAAATGCGTGAGGCTTCCTTGCGGCGGGCGTGAGTTTTCTTGCGGTTCCGGCTCATCCGGATCGAGAGGATGGAATTCGTATCCGGTGGATTCCGCAATTCCTGTCCGCAAAACTGTTGCAATCGCTTGACCCGGCGACCGGCTGCAACGCGCAGCAACCCCGGCACGCCTTCAAACGCCCGACTCTTGGTCACGGTACTGTCAAACCTGTGACCAAGTTGTAACCCTTCGTGTTGTGCCCCTGCAACTTTTCTCCCCGTTTTCAGCATTTTCAGTTCTGCGGCGGTATATATCCTGCAAAGTTTCATTCTGGCAGCACGCCCAGTTCTTTTCATTCCTGATAAATGCCGGTTGTGCCCGTGGCCGTGTTCACCCGTTGCGCGGCCGGGCGGTGCCATGCCAGGTTCACGCTTTTCGAGACTTTCAGCCCTGAGGCGATAAGACAGCGGCTCGCAATGGTGCGGCAAGGGATTGCCCGCGCGATTGCAAGACCACCGAGGTTATGCAGGGAGCAGACGATTGAATTCAGCTCAGCAAGGATTGCTCAGCGTTATGCGCGTACCGATGGGCACGGCCGCCGGCCAGCCGTTGCCTTTGTCTTGCGCCGGCCGGCCGATTTGCCAGGCGCCGGTACACTTTCCTCGGCAAATGTGGCATTGTCACCGCGGTCAGGAAGAGTCCGGGGAATGCCTCACGCCCACTCAACTCATTCAATCCTTTTTTGTCTCCCTGCCCTCCGATCCAATTCAGGCATGCTTCCATTTCTGCGCGATGCGGGTTGCGGCATTGTCCGCTGCCGCCGCTTCCTTTTGCCGGAGCATCGTTCATGCTGGTCAGGCAAGCTGCGGTTCTGCCGGTGTGTTTGCCGCCGGGAAAATGCCCAAGGCAATGACCCTGGCAGCAAGAGTCCGGCATGCCGGTTTTGCATTTACGCCGCGCCGAGGTGACTGCTTGCCGGGCATTGCCGTTTCTTTGAGAAAATATTTAACAGAAACTGTGCAATTCCTTCTCAGAAAATCGATATGCGGATCGGCGCCAGTCCGGGTGTTTCGCGGCGAGACATCATGATGTCGAAATTTTGGGCGGAGCGATGGGGCGGAGGGCAAGGCGGCTGACCCTGGCACTGGCTTTGCGTTGCGGCGGAGGAAGAGCTGTGAGGCGCAGTAGCCGGATGGAAATTGGGGCGGTGGTTGTGAGGTCCATTACACGGAATGTGACTGACATGGCGGAGCTGTGTCTGGACGTGCCGGTCCGCGGTGCTTGCACTTCCGTTTGGCCGTTCCCCTCGCATGAGCGCTGCAATGAAAGAAAAAATCATACGCCAGACCACACCGGTCACCGACTACCTGCGCATCCTGTATCGCAGCCGGTGGGTCATCGCCGCCTGCTTTCTGCTGGTGCTGGCGGTCACGTTCTATTTGAATTTCACCGCCGTGCCGCTCTATCAGGCGAACGCCAAAGTCATGGTCAAAGTGGAGTCCAACCTCGGGCTGCCCATGTTCGACGCCAGTGCCTATTGGCAGATGGAAACCATGATCAGCAACCAGATCGAGATCATCCGCGGCCGCGCGATCGCCAAATCCGTCGCACAAAAACTCCTGGAATCGCCCCAGGCCGCCGAGCTGCCGATGCTGCAATCGCACAGCGATGCCAAGAGCCGGTGGCAGCGGCTGGCGGAGGCGGTGGGCGCCATGCTGGGCCGCAGCGCGGAGGACGATGCCAGCCGGCGGCAGCAGGAAAACATGCGGCGCGACGTCGAAGAGCTGGCGCGCACCCTGCCGGGTTATCTCACGATCGCGCCCATCCGCAACACCGACATGATCATGATCAGCGCCACCTCCGAAGATCCGCGCGAGGCCATGCTGGTGGCCAATGCCTATGTCGAGGCGTTCAGCGATCTGAACCGCGCCATGAGCCAGGCGGAGGTGCGCCAGGTGAAGAACTTTCTGGAAAACCAACTGAGCGTGATTCAGCAGCAGTTGGCGGAATCCGAGATTGCCCTGAAGGAGTTCACCGAAGCGCAGGGAACCATGACGCTGCCGGATGAAGCCAACAGCCTGGTGGAAAAACTGGTGGAATTCGAATCGCTCTACAAGGAATCCCTGGCCGAACTGGAATCCTCGCGCCAGCGCCTGCGCTTCATCGACCAGCAACTTGGCCGCAAGCTCGAAATCGAAGTGACGGCCGCCACTTCCTATCTGGAGGAATTGCAGCGCGAGATGGCGGCGC
Organism: bacterium; assembly: GCA_023150945.1. NCBI lineage: Bacteria > bacterium. The sequence continues at coordinate 9,595 of JAKLJX010000015.1, forward strand.
TGCAGCAGGAGCGCGCCTCGCAAGTGGCTTATCTCGTCAACAACGGCAATTACGAGGAAAAGAATCCGCGCCTGCAGCAACTCGACGGGCAGATTCACGCCTTGACGCAGAAATTCAAAGAAGAGTTTGCCCAGCACGCCGCGGAAGATCTCGTCGGCCCGCAGGCCCTGCACGACGAGTTGTACCTGCGCAAATTCGAAGTCGAAGCCTCGCTGCAGGCGCTGCAGCCCAAGGTGGCCTCGCTGCAGGAAATCGTCGCGGACTACACCCGCAAGCTCGAAAGCCTGCCGGAGAAGAGGCTGGTGCTGGCGCGGCTGCAGCGTTCGGCGCAGGTGGAGGAAAAGATTTACCTGATGATGAAGCAGAAATACGAAGAGCTGCGCATCACCGAGGTGGGCCAGCTCGGCGACGTGCGCATCATCGAGCCCGCGGAGATTCCGGAGGAGCCGCTCGGCCCCAACAAGCGGCTCAATCTCATCCTGGGCATGCTGTTCGGATTGAGTCTGGGCGTGGGCCTGGCCTTCCTGATCGACATGCTCGACAACTCGGTGCGCACCGTCGAAGATCTGGAACGCATGGGCCAGCCCGTGCTCGGCTCGATTCCCTTCATCAAAGAGGCCGAGGCGCTGCAACGCCTGAAAACTTCGCTCAACGGCTCGACCAACGGCGTGCACAACGGCGCGACCAACGGCAGCGCGCACGCGCCGGCCAACGGCGAAGGCTGGCGCATGGCGGCGCGTTTGATCAGCCATTTTGCGCCCAAATCACCGATTGCCGAAGCCTATCGCACGCTGCGCACCAACATTCAATACACTCATGTCGACAAGCCGTTGCGCACTTTGCTGGTCACCAGTCCCGGACCCGGCGACGGCAAGTCGACCTCCGTGGCCAATCTCGCCATCGTGATGGCGCAAATGGGCACTCGCGTGTTGCTCATTGATGCGGATCTGCGGCGGCCGGTGCTGCATTCGGTGTTCAAGCTCGACCGCCGCATTGGCTTGTCGAATGTGCTGGCGGGCCGCGCCGAATTTGGCGAGGCCATCGCGCCGACGGACATCGACAATCTTCATGTCATGACCTGCGGCACGCTGCCGCCCAATCCCTCCGAGCTGCTCGGCAGCAGCACGATGCAGCGCACCATCGAGGCGCTCAAGTCCGAGTATGAAGTCGTGCTGTTCGACAGCCCGCCTGCCATCGCGGTCACCGACGCCGCGGTGCTGGCGCGCCTGGTGGATGGTGTCTTTCTGGTGGTGAAGGCCGGGCACACGAGCAAGGAAGCCACTTTTCGGGCGCATACCCTGCTGCAGCAAGTCAAGGCGCGTGTCCTGGGCACGCTGCTCAATTCCGTCAAGATGGAAAGCATGTACGGCAGCTATTACTACTATTACCACTACCACTACTACACCCACAACACCAACGGCAAGCTGCCGAAGCAACAGCGCAAGCTGCTGGCGTGGCCGTGGGCCTAGGCTGGTCATAGGTCGAAGATCGTAGGTCGTAGGTAGCGGATCGTAGGTCGAAAGTTGGAGACCAGCTCAAATCATTGACAAGCAGGCAATCGCGACCCATCACCAACCACCTACAGACTGCAGACTATTTCCGATAACCATGCAAACATCGACTCTACAAAACCTGACACGACACTGGTACGCGCTCTATACCCGGCCGAATTTTGAGAAGCGCGTGGACCGTGAACTGCGGCGCATGGGCTTGCACGCGTATCTGCCGCTGCGGCCGGTGTTGCGGCAGTGGAGTGACCGCAAGAAGTGGATCGAGTCGCCGCTGTTCTCCTGCTACGTCTTCGTGCAAGCCGATGCCAAAGAACGGCTGCTCTCGCTCACGCCGGAAGGGGTGGTGCGCATGCTCGGCCAGCACGGCCAGCCCTCGATCATTCCCGAATATGAAATTGCCACGGTGCGCAAGATGCTGGCAAATGATCTCGATCCCGAGCCGATTCCGCATCTCGTGCCAGGCGATGTGCTGGAAATCACCACCGGCCCGCTCGCCGGTTTGCGCGGGGTTTTGCGCTCGCTGCAGGGTCAGCAGCGCTTCATCATCGCCTTCGAGTCCATAGGCCAGTCGCTGGCCATCAACATCGATCCGCGCCAACTGCGCAAGCTCACGGCCGGCCAGGCACAGTGGGCGGGGCAGGGCCGGGCAGGGCAATCCGCCGGACACGTGCGCGAATGGAACGCACGCTGACCGCATCCACGCGCGTGGTCGCCGCCCCCGAGCAGATCTTCTCCGATCTCGGTGGCGAGATCGTGATCCTGAACGTGGCCTCCGGCGTCTATCATGGCTTGGATGAGGTCGGCGCCCGCATTTGGCACCTGCTGCAGCAGCCCATCACCGTCGCTGAACTGCACGCCACCATTCTGGCGGAATTTGAGGTCGAAGCTGAGCAGTGCCGCCAGGATATTCTGCAATTGTTGCATGAGTTGCTCGATGCCGGTCTGATCAATCTCGTCGATGCTCCCTCTGCCTAAATTCCTGCGCGGGCCGCGGGCAAAACGAATTCTCTGGCTGCAGACTTTCGCGCTGCTCTGCGCGGTGCGCGTGGGATTGTGGCTGCTGCCCTTTGCAACGTTGCGGCGGTTGCTGACCCAACTCAGCCGGCGCCGCAGAACCGCCAACCTGCCTCTGCCCGCGCTGCTCCACGCGCTCACCGTGCTCAGCCGGTTCGTGCCGGCCGCCACTTGTCTGGTGCAGGCGCTGACCGCGCACACGCTGCTTGTGCGCCATGGCCACGCTGTCGAATTGCACATTGGCGTGGCCAAGGCCGGCGCAGCCAGGTTGCATGCGCATGCCTGGGTGGAATTGCACGGCCGGGTTTTGATCGGCGCCGTCGCGGATTTGGCGCGCTACACGCCCTTACCTCTCTCGGTGGCGCTGCGTTCATGAGCGGTATCGTTGGCATTCTCCAACTCGACGGCGCGCCGGTGGAAGGCCGGCTCTTGCAGAACTTGACTGAGGCCATGGCCTTCCGCGGACCGCAGGCGCAAGCGATTTGGGTCCAGGGGAGAGTGGGATTGGGCCATGCGCTGCTGCCCACGACGTTGGAATCACAGCGGGAACAGCAGCCCTGCAGCCTGGACGGCGAGGTGTGGATCACCGCCGACGCCCGTCTCGATGATCGCGCCGGCCTGCAGCAGCGCCTGGCCCCGCGGGGCGGTCATCTCGCTGCTGCCACCGACGCGGAGCTGATCCTGCATGCCTATCGAGCCTGGGGCGAAGCGTGCGTGCAGCATCTGCTCGGCGATTTTTGCTTCGCCCTTTGGGATGGCCGCCAGCAGCGCCTGTTTTGCGCCCGCGATCATTTCGGCGTGAAGCTGTTCTACTTCGCCCAAGCCGGCAACACCCTGGTGTTCAGCAACACGCTCAATGTGATTCGCCAGCACCCGGCCGTCTCCCGCCGGCTGCACGAACCTGCCATCGGCGACTTTCTGTTGTTCGGATACAACGTCGACGCTGCCACCACGACTTTTGCAGATATTCGCCGCTTGATGCCGGCGCAGATCTTGACTGCCAGCGGGACACAGGTTCACGCACGCCGCTATTGGCAGTTGCCCATCACCGAGCCGTTGCGTTTCACCCGGCCGGCGGACTGCGTTGATCGCTTCAAAGAACTGCTGCAACAGGCGGTGACTGACCGGCTGCGCACCGATGGCCTCACGGTGTGGATGAGCGGCGGCCTCGATTCCACCAGCGTGGCGGCATTGGCAGCCGCCCGCCAGGTCGAATCCGGCCGGCCTGCCACGCTGACCGCCATGTCGGTCTACTACGACGACTTGATTCCCGATGACGAACGCGAGTATGCCGAGTTGGCCGGCCGCGCGCTGAATCTGCCGATTCACTTCTTGCCGGGCGACCGCTACCCGCTGTTCGAGGGCGGCAGCGCAACTGCCCCACATTACCCCGAGCCGGTGGAAGAACCCATGACCGCGCTGCTCACCGACCAATTGCAGACCAGTCTCGCCAACGGCAACGTGGTGTTGACCGGCGACGGCGGCGATGAGCTGCTGTTTCCCTCCGGTCTGGCGCAGATGGCGCGCAGCCTGCCGCTGCCGCAGGTGTGGCACGACGCGTGTGCTTATGTCCGCAGCCACAAGGAGCTGCCGCCGTTGGGATTGGGTCTGCGCGCCAAGCTGCGCGCGTGGCGGCAACGAGCGCCGGTGGCGGACGACTATCCCAACTGGCTCAATCAAAGCTTCGCGCAGCGCTGCGGCTTGCCGGAACGTTGGCGTGCGGTGACACGGCCCAAAGCCGAGGTCAGGCATCCGCTGCGGCCCGGCGCGTACTACCGCCTCACCATGCCCTATTGGCAGAGCGTGCTTGAATTCAATGACCCGGGCGTGACCGGCGCGCCGCTGGAGTTTCGCCTGCCCTATCTCGATCTGCGATTGGTGAATTTCACGCTGGCGCTGCCGCCGCTGCCGTGGTTCGTGGATAAGGAATTGTTGCGCCGTGCCACCGCCGGCCTGCTGCCGGAGAAAGTGCGGCGCCGTCCCAAAACCGCGCTGCGGGAAGACTCGGTGGTGAATCTGCTGCAGCGGGAAGAAATGCCATGGCTGGATGATTTCACGCCCGTGCCAGCGCTGGCGGAATTCGTGACGCGCGCCGCCGTGCCCAAAGTCACGGGCCGCCCGCTGAACGACGGTTCGGATCCCTACGTGCATCTGCGGCCGTTTGTGCTGAATCGCTGGCTGCAGCACATGCAAGCCTGAGGGAACAGCTCATTTGGAGTGACATTGTGTTGATCAAACTCTTGGAATGGTGATGACGATGAGCAGCAATGACAAAAACACCCCGAAGAAAGCCTATCAGCGGCCACGGTTGGTGACCTATGGCGCGATTCGCGAAATCACCCAGGCGGTGGGCATTTATATGCGCCGTGACGGCGGCACCGCCAACATGATGAAACGCAGCCAGGCCACGAATCCCTTCGGTTAAACCAATGATGCCCACCGCCTCTTTTCACCCGTGCGGCGTGTGGTGAGCGTGCCCGCCGCAATCGCATTCAGGGACGGCGCGAGCCACCCGCCACTTTCAGATCTTGACTCGACTCCGGTCACCATGTGGCAATATCTGCTGTACGGCTTGGCGCTGCAATCCAATCAACCCATTCCCGGATTGGTGAATGAAGCAACGGCAACACCGGCAGCGATCGGGGTGCGCATTTGGTTTGCCGAAATGCCGCCGGCGCTGACCGCGGCTGCTGCGCAAACCGGGCGAGTCTGGCAGGAAAACGCCGGCTGGAATGATCACGGCCATCCTGCCGCCCGCCACCGCGACGAAGCGCAGCAGAGGTATTTCCGCATGGTCTTCAGCGACGGCGTGGAGTTTATCATCAACCGCAACGGCCGCGAGCTGGGCGTGACCTGGCCAGCGCAGTCTTCCGTGGAAGATGCCGCCACCTATCTCGTCGGCCCGATCATGGCCGTGATCCTGGCCCTGCAGCAGATCACTTGTTTGCATGCCAGTGCCGTGGCCATCGGCGAAGGCGCCGTGGCCCTGCTCGGCCCGTCCGGATCCGGCAAGTCCACCACCGCCGCTGTGTTTGCCCGTCTCGGCTATCCCGTGCTTGCTGATGATCTCGTGCCGTTGCGCCAGCGCCAGCACCGCTTTTGGGCGCAATCCGGTTATCCGGGTTTGCGCCTCTGGTCCGATACGGTTTCCGCATTGTTCGGCTCTGCCGAGGCCCTGCCGTTGCTGACGCCGACGTGGGACAAACGCTATCTTGCTCTCACCGCGCCGGCCTACAAGTTTCACCGGGAAGAATTGCCGCTCACGGCCATCTACTTTCTCGATGAACGCAATCCCGGCGCCACTGCCGCCGTTCAGCCGCTCGCGCCGCGTGCCGGACTGCTGGCCCTGCTCGCCAACAGCTACGTCACCCAGGATCTTGATCCGCAGCAGCGGCCGCGGGAATTCGAGCTGCTCAGTCGCGTGGCCTGGCACGTGCCGCTGCGCCGGGTGCAACCGCCGGATGATCCCGCCCACTTGCCGGAACTGTGCGCGGCCATCGTGCGCGACGCCGGCGCTTGCCGCGCGCACGCCACACCAGCACCTCTGCCTTCGCATGTATAACCTGTTCGACTACGGCGACATGATCGCCGATCGCGTGCGCTTCGAGGCTTATGGCAAGGCCCTGCGCCAGGCCCTGCGGCCCGGCGCGGTCGTGCTCGATCTCGGCACCGGCGCCGGCATCTTTGCGCTGCTCGCCTGCAAGCTGGGCGCGGCCCGCGTCTATGCCCTCGAAACCAATGATGCCATTGCCGTGGCGGCCGAGTTGGCCCTGGCCAACGGCTGCGCCGATCGCATCACTTTCATTCAGGAACTCTCCACCGCGGTGCATCTGCCCGAGCGCGTGGACGTCATCATCTCGGATTTGCGCGGGGTGCTGCCGCTGCTCGAACAGCATCTGCCTTCCCTGGTGGATGCGCGCGACCGGCTGCTGGCGGAGGGCGGCACACTCCTGCCGCGCCGCGATACGCTGTGGGCCGGCTTGCTGGCCGCGCCCGAGTTGCACCAACGCCACTTCCGGCCCTGGCAGGAAGATCTTTTCGGATTGGATACGCGGCCGTGCCAGCGCCTGCTCAGCAACCTCTGGCTGCGCGTGCAAGTCGAAGCCGGCAAGCTGCTCACCGAGCCGCAATGCTGGGGCACTCTGGATTACCGCACCCTCCTCGATCCCAACGTCAGCGCAGAACTGCATTGGCGCATGACGCAGCCGGGCACGGCGCACGGCCTTTGCCTGTGGTTCGATGCCGAGTTGGCGGAAAACGTTCGTTTCTCCAACGCGCCGGGCCAGCCCAAAACCATCTACGGCCAGGCCTTTTTTCCCTGGCCGCAACCGGTGGCACTGGCCGCCGGCGATGAAGTCGAAGTGACGCTGCAAGCCACGCTGGTCAACGATGATTATGTGTGGCAATGGCAAACCCGGGTGTTCGATTCCAGCCAAAGCGGCGCCGCCCAAGTGGAATTCAAACAGTCCTCGTTCTGGGGCGCGCCGCTTTCGCCGCAGCAACTGCGCAAACGCGCTGAGACTTTCGTGCCGAGCCTGAATGAAGACGGCCGGATCGCGCAGATGCTCTTGAACCGCATGAACGAGAATCTCGCTTTGGGAGAAATCGCCCGCCAACTCAGCCGGCAATTTCCGCAACGCTTTCCAAGTTGGCAGGCGGCGCTTACCCGCGTGGGAGAGGCGGCGAGGGTTTACAGCGAGTAGGTGAGGCGAGGGGGAAAGGGGCAAGGGGATGGGGGATAGGGGCAAGGGGCGAGGGGCGAGGGGCGAGGTTTGGCCCTTTGGGGCATATTTGGTCGTTGATTGTTGCTATCCTTTTGCCCTCTGTATTTTGCCTCTTGTTTCGCATCATACGCTGCGCCATGCCGTGCGGATCGATCGCGGGTTGCGGTTGGTTTGGCAATGCAGCCGCGGCTGGACGGTCGCCAGTCTCGCTCTGGTGTTGGCGCAAAGCGGCTTGCCGCTGCTCGGCCTGTATTTCACCAAACAGATCATCGATGCCGTGACGCTGGCGCTCAACGCCGGCGCAGGCGGGGCAGCGCTGCAGCCGATTCTCTTCTGGGTTGGTTTGGCGGCCGGCGCCGCGCTGCTCACCGAGATCTTGCGCTCAGTCGGCAATTTCGTCGGTCAAGTCCAGGCGCAGGTGGTTGCCGATCACGTGCATCATCGCCTGCACCTCAAATCCATCGGCCTCGAGCTCGCCTACTATGACAATGCCCGCTATTTCGATGCCTTGCATCGCGCCCAGGAAGACGCGCCCTTCCGGCCGCTCAGTCTGGTCAACGGTCTGCTGCAGGCCGGACAAAGCGGGTTGTCGCTGCTTGCCATTGCCGGTCTCTTGTTCGCCTTCAGCCCGCTGCTCGTCATGATCTTGTTTGCCGCCACGCTGCCCGGCTTGTTCGTGCGCCTGAAATATGCCGGTGCCGTCTATCGCTGGCAGCGCCGCTGGACCGGCAACGAGCGCCGCGCGCACTACTATCACTGGCTGCTCACCGGCGGTGAATTCGCCAGGGAGATCCGGCTGTTCGATCTCGGCCCGCTGTTCATCCAGCGCTTCCGCGCGCTGCGTGAACGCATTCGGCGCGAGCGTTTCCGCATCGCGCTCAAGAGCACCGCGGCGGAGTTGGCCCCGCAGGCCCTGGCCACGCTGGCGATTTTCGGCGTCGCCGCATTGTTGGCACAGCAAACCCTCGCCGGCGCTCTCACGCTCGGCGCGATGGTGATGTATTGGCAGGCTTTCCAACGCGGCCAGGGCAACTTCCGCGATTTGCTGCAGGCCGCCGCCAATCTCTATCAGGACAATCTCTTTCTGGCGAATCTCTACGAGTTTCTCGATCTCAAGCCCAGGCTTGCCGCGCCGTCGCGCCCGCGGCCACTGCCCCGGCCGGTGACTGCCGGTTTGGAGCTGCATCACGTCAGCTTTCGGTATCCCGGCGCGGCCCAGGAGGCGCTGCACGACCTCAACCTGTGCCTGCGCCCCGGTGAAACCATTGCGCTGGTGGGCGAGAATGGCTCGGGCAAATCCACTCTGCTCAAGCTGCTCTGCCGTTTGTATGATCCCACTGCCGGCCGGCTCACGCTCGATGGCGTCGATTTGCGGGAATATGATCCGGCGGAATGGCGGCGCGAAATCGGCATCATTTTTCAAGATCACGTGCACTACAATTTGACCGCGCAGGAAAACATCTGGCTGGGCGAGATCACGCTTGCCGCCGATCACCCTCGCATCGTGACCGCGGCGCAGCAAACCGGCGCCGACCGCGTGATTGCAAAACTGCCGGACGGCTATGCCTCGCTGTTGGGAAAATGGTTCGAAGACGGGGAGGAGCTCAGCATCGGCGAGTGGCAGAAGATCGGTCTCAGCCGCGCCTGCCTGCGCCAAAAGCAGTTTCTCTTTCTGGATGAACCCACCAGCAGCCTCGACGCGGGCGCGGAAGCCGAGTTCTTCGCGCGCTTGCGCACCTTCGCCGCCGGCCGCACCACGGTGTTGATCAGTCACCGGCTCTCGACCGCGCGGCTCGCCGATCGCATCTACGTGCTCGCTGCCGGCCGCATTGTGGCGAGCGGCACGCATGCGCAGTTACTGGCGCAAGCCGGCCGCTATGCGGAACTCTTCGAAACCCAGGCGCGGCCCTATCGCGCCGGCGCCGCGGTGACCGCATGACGGCTTGGCCTGATCCGCGCCGCCACGAAAACGCGCTGCTGCTGTGCTGCAGCCGCGTGCACCTGGATGCCGTGCACGCCGGGCGCCTGGCCTTTCTGCTCACGCAAAAACTGGATTGGGAATATGTGCTATGGCAGGCCTCCTGGCATCGCGTGACCGCGTTGTTGTCGCGCCAGCTTCAATTGCATGCCGCCGTTGTGCCGCCGGCCGTGTTGGCGCGTTTGCGCCGGGAGGCGCAGGCGCTCGCGCAGCAAAGCCTGCTGCAAATCGCGGAGCTGCTACAATTGCTGCAGGCGCTGGCGGAACGCGGTGTGACGGCAGTGCCCTTCAAGGGACCCGCGCTCGCGGCCGCGGTCTACGGTGATCCCGCCCTGCGCCAATCCGAAGACTTGGACGTGCTGGTGGCGCCGCCGGATTTTGCCGCGGCCAGAGCAGTGTTGGCCGCGCTCGGCTATCGGCCGTGGCAAACCCTCAGCCCGCCGCAGGAAGCCGGCTATCTGCGCTATGAGTGCGGCAGCACGCTGGTGCAGCAATCCACCGGCCTGATCGTGGATTTGCATTGGGCTTTCAATCGCAAATATTTGGCAGTGCCCTTGACCTTCGCCGATATTCTGCCACGCCTGCGGCCGCAGGTTTTGGCCGGAAAAACCCTCCACCAACTCGCGCCGGAAGATTTGCTGCTCGTGTTGTGTGTGCACGGCGGCAAGCATCAATGGCTGAGTTTGAATTGGATCATCGATGTCGCGGAGCTGCTGCGCACGCAACCCGGCCTCGCCTGGCAATACCTCCTGCGTCGCGCCCGCGCCACCGGCTGCCGGCGCCTGCTTGCTCTGGGACTCAGCCTGGCGCAACGCCTGCTCGCGGCGCCGCTGCCCGCAGAAATCCGGCAGCAGATTGCCGCTGACCGGATCTTGCCGCGGTTGGCCGATCATGCGCGGCGCCGCTTGTTTCCCGTGGCCGAGTGGGACCCGGGCGTGGCCGAGAGGATTTTCTTCCTGCTGCGCGCGCGCGAGCGCCGGCGCGATCAAGTGCGCTTTTTGATGCGGCGCCTCACCATGCCGACGCTGAGTGATCTGTCTTACCTGCGCCTGCCGGCCCTGCTGGCGCCGTGTTATGTCCTGCTGCGGCCCGTGCGCCTGTTGCACGCTGCCGCGCGCCGTTGTTTGAAATCGCTCCGACCTTCTCCGGTGGGAACATGAATCCGATCATCCCAAGCAGTCTCTCGCAAGCACCCGCGCTGCGCAACGGCAAAGCGGTTGCGCAAGCAGCAGCAAGTGGGGCAGTGCCCGACTCCGCGGCAGCACGGCCCAGCCTGTCGGTGGTGATTCCGGTTTACAACAGCGCTGAGATTCTGCCGGCTCTGCTGCCGCGGCTGCAGGCGGCGCTTGCCGCGCTCACGGCACGCTATGAAATCATTTTGGTGAATGACGGCAGCCGCGATCACAGTTGGGAGGTGGCTGCGACCTGGGCGCAACAGTACCGGGAGATCGTGGCGATCGACCTCATGCGCAACTATGGCCAGCACAATGCGCTGCTCTGCGGCATTCGTGCGGCGCAGTACGAGGTGATCATCACCATGGATGATGACCTACAACACCCGCCGGAGGAAATTCCCAAACTGCTCGCCAAGCTCGCGGAAGGGTATGATGTGGTTTATGGCACGCCGCAGCAGGAACAGCACGGCCTGTGGCGTGATCTGGCGTCGGTGGCCGTGAAGATGGTCTTGCAGGGCACGATGGGCGCCGAAATCGCGCGCAAAGTCAGTGCCTTTCGGGCTTTTCATGCGACAGTGCGAGATGCCTTTACTCAATATCACGGCAATTTTGTCTCTATTGACGTTCTGCTTACTTGGGCAACTATGCGCTTTGCCGCTGTTGGGGTGAGTCACCAACCACGGTATCTCGGCAAGTCAAACTACGATTTTCTTAAACTGGTCAGACATGCCTTCAACATGATGACGGGCTTTAGCACGATGCCCCTGCAGCTTGCAAGCTGGATAGGTTTTGGCTTTACGCTCTTTGGCTTCGGTGTTCTAATCTACGTCCTCGGCAGATACCTGTTGATGGGGACCAGCGTGCAAGGATTTCCTTTTCTCGCCTCAATTATAGCCATCTTTTCGGGCGCTCAACTGTTCGCGTTGGGTATTTTCGGTGAATACCTGGCGCGAATGTATTCCATGACTATGCGACGGCCAAGCTACGCAGTCCGCGATACCATTAACGCTTAGGTTGAAAACTGTTTCCATGCCCGGACAAATTGCACTCTTTGCGGCCACGAAACGCGGTTGTCTCTTCCTGAAGAAATTGAAACGGCTGGTGCCTGATTACCACATCACTGTCTTCTCCTTTCGTGAGGAGCCGTGGGAACCACCTTTCTTTGAGGAGATACGTGAACTCACCGCTGAAGCAGGTGGGAGTTTCTTCGAAGCCAAGCACGTCGGAGATCAGCAATTCCAGGAATTCTGGCAGAACCAGAAAGTCGAACTCATCTTCTGCGTAAGTTGGCGGTACATGGTCCCTTCACTGGTTTATCAAAAGGCGACAAAAGGAACATATGTCTTTCATGATTCAATGTTACCCCGCTATCGCGGATTTTCACCCACTGTTTGGGCCGTGATTAACGGCGAGCAACAAACAGGCGTGACGCTGTTTGAAATGGCGGACGAAGTTGATGCTGGTGACATTATCGATCAAGAAGAAGTAAGCATCGGTACTGATGAGACAATTCAGCCCGTCATCGACAGAGTTACGCAGACCTATCTTGCGTTACTCGAGAGAAATCTCTTCCCGTTATTGGGAGGTACGGCCAGGAAAACGCCACAGGACCATGCCCATGCTACCTTTGTATGCAAACGGCTTCCGGAAGACAACCGTATCGATTGGACGGCGCCGGCTAGATCAAGCTATAACCTGATTCGTGCAGTAACAGCACCATATCCAGGTGCATACACGACGCTAAATGATAGGACCTTGCGAGTTTGGTCAGCGAAGCTGCTCGACAGCGTGTCACGTTATGAAGGTGTCATTCCTGGGCGAGTTGTCAGATTTCAGCAGGGTGAGGGTGCAACAGTATTGACCGGAAAAGGAGCTTTGCTGTTGCAAGAAGTTCAGTTTGACGGCGAAGAACGAGTCTGCGCTTCACGAATCTTGAATCGCCTTTCCTGCACTTTAAGATAGCCGCCTTCGACACGAAGGCCAATTGGGGACTCATCGCTGATAAGGAGATCTGGGGCTGTGTACGAAAACGTAAGCATACCGTTCAATCGCCCCTGCTTCGAGGGCAACGAGCAGGCCTACATCGCGCAGGCGATTGCCAACGGCCATATTTCGGGCGATGGCGCTTTCAGCAAGAAGTGCCATGCCTTTCTCGAACATGAACTGGGTGTGGCCAGAGCCTTGCTGACGACTTCCTGCACCCATGCGCTGGAAATGGCGGCGCATTTGCTCGACATTCAACCCGGGGACGAGGTGATCGTGCCCTCGTTCACCTTTGTTTCGACCGTGAATGCGTTTGTGCTGCGTGGCGCCCGGCCCGTTTTCATCGACATTCGCCCCGATACCCTCAATCTGGATGAGGCGCAGCTTGAACAACTTATTTCCCCGCGCACGCGCGCGATCGTGCCTGTGCACTACGCCGGCGTCGGCTGTGAAATGGACGCCCTCATGGCAATTGCCCGGCGCCACAATATTCCGGTGGTCGAAGACAATGCCCATGGTTTGTTCGGCAAGTATCGTGGCAAATACCTGGGCACCTTTGGCGCGCTGGCCACGCAGAGTTTTCATGAGACCAAAAACTTCACCTGCGGCGAGGGCGGCGCGCTGTTGATCAATGATCCGCGCTATGTCGAACGCGCTGAAATCCTGCGCGAAAAGGGCACCAACCGCAGCCGTTTCTTCCGCGGCCAGGTGGACAAATACACCTGGGTCGATATCGGCTCGAGCTATTTGCCTTCGGACTTGCTCGCGGCGTTTCTGCTCGCGCAATTTGAACAGCGCGCGAACATTCAGAGCAAGCGCCAGGCCTTGTGGCAGCTCTATCGCTCGTTGCTGGCGGAGTGGGCGGAGAAAAACCATGTGCGCCTGCCGGTCGTGCCGCCGCATTGTGAGCAGGCCTATCACATGTTCTATCTGCTCATGCCCGACCTGGCGACGCGCACGCGTTTGCTTGCGCATCTGAAGGAACGCGGCATTTTGGCGGTTTTTCATTATCTGCCGCTGCACCAGTCGCCCATGGCAGAGCAGTGGCAAGACCGGCGCTGCGCCTGCCCGGTGACCGAAGAGATCAGTGATCGGCTGGTGCGCCTGCCTTTCTTCAACAGCATCACGCCGGAAGAAATTCTTCGGGTGGTGATGGCAATTCGGGAATTTGTGGTGAAGCAGCAGAACCCTGCCAGAAACCCGAATCGCAACCGGAGCGCGCGATCTGAGATTGTGGCGCTCTTGACTTAAGATATGTTGATCAACTTGATAACCTGAATATCACTCATGAAGATTGATTGTAGTAATCTCTCAGCTTTGGATGTGGGACGGCTGCTTGATATTGTGGCGTTGGTCTTCAGTGGATCTGTTTTTTTGCTCATAGTATCTTTCTCTATAACGACCGATCTACAAGCGCATGCTGGTATAGCCACCATTATGATTGCAGAGGGAATTCCACCAGGCAATTTCCTCTATTATCTCCTCATTTCACTGCTCTCTGGTTTTTCCACTGATCTTCAAATACTCTACTATAGCTCATGCGTTGTGTTAGCTCTTTCCGTTCTACTTAAGTGTCTTATAACTAGAAAGATTGTTCTCGTTGAACTTTTCAAGAGCGGGATAGATGGACAGCAGGGTTGCCAAAAAAGGAATATGATTTTTCTGCTTGTCGCGCTACTTTGCATGTCTCTATTAGCTCACAACTACCCTATCTGCTCTATCAAATTGTACCTTGGCCAATTTCCTCCAAATTTGTGGCACAACTCTACAACGATTTTCCTAATGCCATTTGCACTCATGCTTTTTTACAAGTCATATGTCTATCTCAGGGACGGTGAGCTCAAGATACTGTCACAGGTTTTGATATTGTCCCTCGCAAATATTCTCATTAAACCGAGTTATTGCTTTGTCTTTGTAGTCATCTTTCCAATTTTTGCTGCTTTTCGCTTTGGTATTTCAAACAAGTCATTGGCAGCTATTTCAATTGCCATACTCGTTGCTGCGCTCATCGGGCTACAATACTTCTACATATACAAATACGCAACTATCTTTGATCTTTCAGCATCGACAGGCAGGAGTGACATAAAAATTGCTTTTCTAAGAGTCTGGAGGCATTTCTCCGATAATATGGTACACTCTTTGTTGTCTTCTTTGGTCTTTCCGCTTGTTTCTCTTGCCTTCTATTTCAGGAAATTGATCTCAAGTCTATTCTATAGATACGCGGTTGCTTCCTTTTCAATGGGGCTCTTGATTTTCATGTTCGTTGCTGAGTCTGGCGGCAGGGAATTTCATGGGAACTTCGTCTGGCAGGTGATCATCTGTAACTACCTATTGTTTATGGCTACCTTGACTCAAGTTGCCGAACCTATACTTGTATCCAACACCTTCAGCACGCGTGCAAAACTAGTTGTCCTTTCATTGGCGGGGCACTGCGGCTTCGGGTTGGCATATCTCGCAAAAATCATGATTCTAAGAAACTACTATTGATTTCCGAATGTATGCCAATAAGCAACCCAGCGTTTCGTATCATTATTGCGTTTCCTCAATTCATCCATGTGTTGATCTACTCTACGCTTGGGACTTTAGATTTCTGGCCTAGTTATTTGTTACTGGAGCTCTGCTCAAGGCCGCTATGCGCCTATCCCCAAACCTATCAGGTACTCATTGTAATATCAACGCAAAAGAGATGGGAAATGACCCCATGTTTTTTATCTTTGCCCATCTGGCGGATAAGAATACAACGAAGGCGATTTCATTAGTCATGTTCTGTTCCGCCATCTAGCAGTGAAAGCGATAACTTGGGTTTCTTTGATACTCAGAAGACCTATTATCTTGATCATCCAAGATTCACCACGGAGACGCAGAGTCTGTTGAGAATTCAGGCTATCTTGCCTGCGAACTCCGCAACCCTACGGCAATTCTTGAAATGTGACATTGTGAAGTTATGTCCCGTTCTGGTTTAAGCTGTGTAGCACGTTGCTGCGACGATCCGAGCTTCGGCGATGTAGGTTTAGCCCTTGTCCAAACACAAATGCCGTTACTATCTTTGTAAGTACAATTACCAAGCGAAAATAATCTGTTCGCGAACACACGATGTTTCATCGAAATCACTGAGATATTTGCTCGCAAGTACTGCTGTCAGCGGATGACGTGCCTTTCGGTTATTAGACCTTGGCCAGTAGCCTCATCGCCACGGTTCGTGGAAATCGGCTTAGAGTATCTGCAGCTCAACGGCACTTTGATGATCGCGCTAATGATGAATTGCTACTTCCAGCCCTGGCCGATTATGTGATTACGGTTGCGTAGAATCAAACATTGCAGACGTTTAATTCTGAGAATACGGTTCGGTTCTGGGAGTTTTTCCAATCTGCAAAGGAACACTGCATTGATGGAAAACCATTTCAAACATGAGTGCCTTGACTCTCTATTTGTTCTTACTATGGCGGTCGTCATACGCCTAGCTCTGAACGGTTTTTACTTCCAAGACTATACCCAAAGTGATGGTGTTGATTATCACAATATCGCCGTAAACATCGTGCAAGGGCACGGCTATTCGAAGGATACGAGGGAGCCGTATCGGCCTTTCTTCTTTCGAGAGCCGGCCTATCCGCTCTTTCTCGCTGGAGTCTATGCACTAGTTGACTTCGCAGGATTTACGCCTGCGTATTTGTTGACAGCCGAGTATGACCTTACTGCACACCCCGAGATCTATTGGGCCAGGATCGCCCAGTGTATGCTTGGCGCCTTAACTTGCTTGATTCTTTATTTGACTTTGCGCTTGGTCCTGCAGCCACGTGTTGCCTTTGTGATCGCACTGCTGTTTAGCGCCTATCTACCGCTGGCTGTCTATACCACAATGCTCATGCGCGAGACTTTGCAGACATTTGCCGTCGTGTGCATGAACTACTTTTTCGCAAAATTTCTACTGACTCGCAAAATGATTAATTTAGTTTTCTTTGCCCTGGCGTGGGCATTGTCGAACATGACATTGCAGGTCACCGTTTTGATTGGCATTCTGTCTTTCGTCTTCCTACTCTATCGGACACGCAGTCTGCGTTCCAGCGTCGCATACATAGCGCTGGCTGCCGCCCTCATGTTTGTTGTCATTTCGCCGTGGCTCGTGCGCAGCTATTCCTTCTATCCTGATGTCAGAATAGTGCAAAGCTTGGGTGTGAGCATTACACCACAGGCAGCCCAATATTCGGGATACCTGGGAAAATTGCACGAGCGAGGAGTGCTGCCTGCGGACTCAGTGACAGCACTGCGGCGCAAATGGTATGCTTTGTCAGAATGGGAGAAGTTTGAGTGGTCTTTTGCTGGCCGATTTGATTCATTGCGCGCGGAATTGCCAAAAGTCTCTTTTGATTTGTATGACGAGTGTGCGCACTATCTGGACTATTTTCGCAGGGGCTGGATCGAAAGCTTATGGTTCATCGATGTGCAGGGGGGAGGCTCGCGCATGAACTTGCGGCCCCATTCGAAATACTTGCGCGCCGGTGAGTACGCCCTCTTCGGTCTGAGCCTGGCCGGGTTTATGTTTGGTTATTTGGCTATCCCTGGAGTGTTTCTCTATGCCCGACGCCTCTGGCCGATTCTACTCATGTTCTTCTATTTTGTGCCACTTTCCATTTTCATCGCAGATGAAACCAGGCGCATGCTGCCGGTTCATGGCTACGTCTTCATGTTCTCGTGTCTTGCCTGTTGGGAAATCTATCAAAGGCGCAAAAAGAGAAAGATGGATGTTAGCGTTGACGTTGGTTTGATCTCAGGAGAAGCCGGAAAGAACTCTGACCCGCTTCGCCATTCTTATTCGGCCTTTTGGGTACGTAAATGAATTCTATTGCATTTCGGCTTTTAAGACTTCGTAAGAGAATGGGTGCGCAAGTATGCAAAAGGATGTAGACTTTGAGCGCTATGCCATAACACATCGCATGTATGGTTGTATACCATCGTCTCGCAAGTATGTTATGGACACTTATGTCAGACCTGGAATGAAGGTGCTTGATGTCGGCTGTGGTGATGGGCAACACTTAGAATACTTGGCTACATCCCTTCCTAAATGTGACCTGTTTGGAACGGAGATCAGCCAAATTCGTGTCGACCGAGTGAACAAGAAAGGGTTCGCCTGCGCAAAGGTTGATGGCCCACGGCTGCCTTTTCATGATCGGTCATTTGATGCGATTGTTTTTTTTGAGGTAATCGAACACATACCGGAAGCGGACGTTGACTTGCTGCTGCGTGAAATTACACGCGTACTCAAGCGCAATGGCGTTGTTGTTGGTTCAACTCCGAACTATCCCATCAAGCGGTACTATGATTTCTCCCACCGCATTCTGAGTCTGCTCCGACGGATACCGGCATTTGGGGGAAGCGACGCAAAGCCACCTCAAAGTGCTTCGGAGACCTACCCAAACGAGTCAACGACCTCTTTGCCGAAAGAAGCAAGAAGGCGTCAACCTTGGTTAATTCATAAGATTGACCGGCTGTTCGCAGACGATCCGACGCATCAATTTTTTTGCAGTTTCAATCGCATTTATCGCCTTGGCAAGAGTCACTTTCAGGACGTAGAATTGTTCACAACTTTTGAAGCAACTGCCAAGACTGTCGCTATTTCGAGTCCGACAAAGTTCTTTTCACATAAAATCGTGTTTGTCTTTAAGAGTTGCAATTGAATTCTGATTCAGCAAGCGTAAGTATAATGGCAACTGCGGCGACCGAGACCTTGGTTAGCACCGGTACTGCTGGTTACCTGAAAAAAATTGCCAAAAACGCGGGCATCACTGCCGGCGGGCAATTGCTCAGCCAGGTTCTTGGGCCAATAACCGGCATCATTACCACGCGCGCTCTTGGAGCCGAGCTGTACGGCATCTACACGCTCACCACGTATTGGACCAGCATGCTGGCGGACTTTTCCACGCTGGGT
Source organism: bacterium (assembly GCA_023150945.1). NCBI lineage: Bacteria > bacterium. The sequence continues at coordinate 27,903 of JAKLJX010000015.1, forward strand.
TTTGCCGGCATGCTCACGCGTTTTTCCGCCAGCTACAAGGGCGAAGGCAGGCTTGACAAGGCCAAGGGCGCGATTCTGCTATCACTCAAGATTGCGCTCCTCGTGGGCGGTCTTTTAGCGCTGAGTCTGGCGCTGTTCGCAGAACCATTCTGCCGCTACATTATAAAACAGCCCGGCTATGCCCACGCCTTTCGTTTCGTCAGCGTCGCCGTTCTGCTCACCGCCGCCTATAGTATTTTCCTGGCAGCGTTGAATGGCCTGCAGCAGCAGGGCTATGCTGTCCTGGCCAATTCCGTCGCCTCAAACTTGATGAAGCTGGTCAGCCTGGTGGTCTTGCTCGCCTGTGGTCTGCAGCTCTATGCGGCGCTAGCGTCGAGTCTGCTGCAGGATCTCATCATTCTCGTTTTGGCGGGGTTTTTTCTCGTCAAGGTTTTCCCCGGGCTGCGCGATCACAACCTGCCGGCAACGATTGAAAAGAAAAAATTGTGGAAATTCTCCGGCACCCTGTTCGCCACCAGCCTGTTCAACAAGCACACGTTTCAACTGGACGTCCTATTCTTGGGTTTGTTTTGCCAGCCGGTGGAAGTGGGCCTGTATGCCGTGGCGTTGCGGCTGCAGCCGTTGATCTACATGCCGCATGTCGCCATCATGCAAATCTTTGGACCCATTGTTGCGGAATTGCACGCCCGCCGGCAACACAATGAAATGGCAAAACTCTACAAAACCGTAACGAAATGGACAACAGCTTTTAGTCTCCCCATTTTCTTGACAATCGTGCTGTTCTATGAGCCGATCTTGAGCATTTTTGGCAAAGAATTTCACGGCGCGGTGGTGGCTCTGCTTATCCTCGGTGTTGGGAATTTTTTCGCTGATATGTTCGGTATGAGTGGTCAGATCCTGACCATGATCGGCAAGCCCGGCGTCAATCTCGCCAACGCCGTTGTGATCACGGTGTTTAGTGTAACACTCTATCTTCTTTTGATCCCTCACAAAGGTATCGTTGGCGCTGCGGTAGCATATGCTGTCACGCATGGCGTCATCAACGTGGTGCGCTTGTTTGAGGTCCGTCATTTTCTCAACATTCACCCCTTCAAAGCGAGCTTGTGGAAAGTGCCTTTTGCCGCCGGACTTGCTTTGCTAGGTGTGCTCGGATTGCGGAGCGATTGGTTTTTCATGGCGCCGCCGCTTTGGTTTCTGCAGCTTGTCGCTTTCTGGTGCGTTTATGCTGCAACGGTGTATATGCTTCGCCTTGACGCCGATGATTTGGTGGTTGTGCGTGCCCTCCACCGAAAGTTCTTTCGCGGCAGGATCCGATGATGCATATCGAACGCATTGACACGCTTGCCGAGTTTGCGAGCCTGCGCGAGGAATGGAATGACCTGCTCTCCGCTTCCGGTTCTGAAAACATTCACATGCAGCACGAGTGGCTCTGGACTTGGATAAGTTCTCTTGGGAAAGGATGTGATTTTCTTGTTTTACGCATCCGATCTGGAGGTGAAACGATTGGTTTTGCACCACTGAAGTTTCGCACAGTAAAATTGCACGGCTTCTTACCCTATCGGCAAATAGTTTTTCTCGGGCATCCGGAGATTGATTTTGGCGATTTTATCATAACAAGGAACCGTGCAGAAGTGTTCGAAGGCATTTTCTCTTATCTTCGGCAGAAATGCTTTTGGGGCGAAATTCTGCTGCACAATATTCCTTCCATATCGCCCAACCTTCCGGCACTTCAAAGCGTCCTGCCGTCTACCTTCCCGGCTTATGAGCTGGCGCCCCAGAAGCCCTGCTATTTCATTGCCTTGGAGAACCGATTGTGGAGCGAGTTTTATCGCCAAACAAGCAAGAAGTTTGTGCAACGTGACTTGAATCGGTTGAATAATCATTATGCTCGTCTCTCGTGGCGCGTTGAGGATTGGAGCTCAGAACATGTAACAAAGGTGTTGCCAATTTTGGGAAAGTTGCACCAAGCGAGCCAGATGAGAAAGGGACGATCTTCGCGGTATAACGAACAAAATTATCTTGAATTCATGAATCGTGTGTTGACAGAATTATCTCAGAAAAAGTGGATGCGGATATATGTGCTTACAATTGCTGAGCAGCCAGCGGCATTTATGCTGGGTTTCGATTATAGAAAAATTTTTTATTGGTGGAACACGGGCTTTGACCCATCATTTGATAAGCTTTCCCCGACAAAGTTTTTGCTTTTTCAAGTCCTGCAAGAAGGTTTTAGCAGCCAACGATGGCGTGAATTCAACTTTATGCAAGGTGGCACAGCTTATAAGCAGCGCTGGACTTCAACTTTCTATCCGCTTCTTCAGTTACGCCTGTTGAATTCTCGCGGGCCATATGGCGTCCTCAACAATTTTCGTCGACGAAAGAAGAACCTCCTTCTCGGGCAAGCTGATCCAATAGCTGGTGATGATAGAATCTAGTGAATGCGCCTGCCCGAATTGTTCTTACAATCACCATCGACACCGAATGCGACAAAGGGTTGCGCTGGCGCGTGCAAAAGCCGATGCGATTCGAGGCCGTCAACCGTGGCATTCCTGAACGGCTGCAGCCTTTGTTCGAGCGTTACGGCATCAAGGCCACCTACCTGCTCAGCCCCGAAGTAATTGCCGACGCCGATTCGGTGGCCACGCTTCAGCGCCTGGGTGGAAAAGTGGAATTGGGGACGCACCTTCATGGCGAATACATCGAGCCCCAGGCTGATTGGGAGGCGGAGGCGACGGCCGCCTTTCAATCACAGTATTCCCCGGAGATTGAGCGGCAAAAACTGGAAAATCTCACGCTGGCCTTCACGCGCGCGTTTGGTTACGCACCCACCTCTTTTCGCGCCGGTCGCTTTGGCATCGGCCGGCAATCCCTACCAACGCTGCAGGAGTTGGGTTATCGCGTCGATTCCAGTGTAACGCCGTTTATGGCCTGGCATGCAGACGCCTCGCATGGGGTCAATTTTCTCGGTGCGCCACAACAACCTTACTATCCGTCTGATATTGACTTTCGCAAAGCCGGTTCACTTCGGATTCTCGAAGTGCCTGTGACGGTGCACAACTACTTTTGGCACCGCATTCCCGGCTTTGTGCTGCGTTGTTTGAATCCACTCAACCGCTATCAGAGCTTCTTGATGGGCAAGATTCTGAAAGTGCAGAAGAAAACCACATGGTTTCGGCCGACCTATGCCAGCGGTGAGCAGATGATTGATCTGGTGCGCAACCTGATCGGCCTAAAGCATGCAGGCCAACCCTGCGTACTGAATATGATGTTCCACAATGTCGAGTTTTGGCCCGGCGCGAGTCCCTATGCCGCCACGGAAAAGGAAGTCAACGAATTGCTTTCCCGCATTGAGCGAGTTCTGGCCTGTCTGCGGACAGAGTATGAGGTCAAGAGCCTTGGCTTGAGTGAGTTGTATGGTGCATATTCGTCGCGGAACTGAGGAGAGAAGAATGCCCAAGCGTATCCGGCCTTTGCCGATGCCGATCAAGGTTCTCAACATAACTCCCAACGGCAGCATTGGCGGCCGCGAACGCCAGTTGTTTTTACTCTCGAAGGAATTCCAGCGATATGGCGACGTGGTTTTTGACACGCTTTTTCTTCAGCCGGAAGGCCCGTTTTATGAGAAAACAGTGCAGCATCAGATCAAGGCCCACATCTTGCGGTTTCATCGTTCGGATCCACGTCGTGTTTTGAGATTGTGGCAGATATTCCGGCAGTATGACATCTTGAACTTCTGGGGTGTGAACAACTTGTGTTTTGCGGTTGCACTTCTGACCAGAAAAAACATCGTTTTCTGCCTGCAAGGAACACGGGCAATTCTGGGCAAGAGTATTCGAAGCCTGGTGGGGCATTTCTTCAATGAGTACTTTGGCCGTCTCGGTAAATCAGTGACGGATGATGCTCCATCCAAAATAGCCGCAAACGAAACCGCACCACGTAACGACGCGATTTCTGGAATCTTTCCTACTGCACTAAAATGGTCAGGCGCAAAGAGACTGATCAATCGAGAGATTCTTCGTGCTTTCCTGCACCGTTGCAGTAGAGTCATCGTTCCTTCCAGATACCTTTTGGAGTTCTGCCAAAACTACTTTGGCCTAGCAACTCAGAATATCGCCATCATTCACAACGCCTTTGACCCGAATGAAATTGTATTGAACAAATCCAGGTCAGTGGTTCGCGCTGAACTTGGGTTGCGCCAAGAATGTTTTGTGGTTGGGACGGCAGCCAGATTTGACCCTAGAAAAAGGCTGGACCGCCTGGTGAAAACCATGAGCCTGCTGCCCGCGGAAATAGACGTGAAAGCGGTGATTTTTGGTGACGGCGAACCGGCCATGGCGCAGAGCCTGGTACGTCAAATGGAAGAGCTGGGGGTGCGTTCACGCATTCTGCTGCCGGGATTTAGGACTGATATTTTTGGCTATCTGAATGCCATTGATTTCTTTGTGCTACCCTCGGATAGCGAGGGAATGGGGCTGGCGATCGTGGAATCCCTTTTCCTAAAGCTGCCAACAGCGGTTTTTGCTGATGGCGGCGGCGTCCACGAAGTGATCAAGGACGGCGAAACTGGTTTTGTGGTGAAAGATGAAAAAGCGCTTGCGAGCCTCATTCAAAATCTCTATTCGGACAGGCTCGCCAGCCAGACGATAGTTGCCCGCGGCTTACGCCATGTCCTTGATCATTTCACAGTAGCCAAAACTGCCCTCGAGTATCGGCGCACCTTCACGGCATTGATGGAGGCTCAGCACCCATCATTGGTCCATGGCAAGGTAGCCCGAGTTGCCTCAGCGCCTGTTGCCTAACCTCATGAAGTTCATGCCCAGTTTGCGCCCGCTTCCCCAAAGCATCGCCTGCACGATTTCCAATGATTGCCGAATCGCGTCAAAATTCCATAGCAGCCGGGACTGATTCCCACATTTGCTTCCTGCAAGACAGTCTCTACTCGCCGGCTTTGAAAGGCTGGACCGGCACGCATTTGCAAAATTTCCTCCTCGCCAAGCATTTCAAAGCTGCTGGTATGAGAGTGTGCTTTGTTGTTGCTTCTGCCAGCCCTGAGATCAAGCCATCGAATCCTTATGAAGGCATGCCGGTCCATTTTCTGAAGGTTCCGGAGATTGCGCCTTTTGCGGCCGCTTGGAGGAAAACGATGAGATTGCTTCAGAGTGTTTCGCCGGATTTTGTTTATGTTAAAGGCCGCTCATGGCTCGCGGGCGTGGCGCGAGCCTATGCCGGCGCAACTGGGGCAAAGTTCATGTGGGCTTCAAACAATGAAGATGGATGTGGGCCGTGGAAATATTCCCGGAAGACCTTAACATCTTCAAAAAGCCTGTTTCGCAAGGCAGCCAAGCTTTTCGCGAGTGCGACAGAAGACTTGATCTATGCCCGCGCTATTGCAGGAGCAGATTTCTGCATCAATCAGACGCATCGCCAACAACTCCAGCTTGCAAAGGCCTTTCAAAAAAAGGGGATCGTCATTCCTTCGGTTCAAGACGTTCCGGTAGGCCCATTTCAAAAAGACACTGAGCCGTTTTTGCTTTGGGTCGGCTACTTTGCTCGTGAAAAGGGGCCGGAGTGCTTTTTGAAACTGGCTCATGCGTTTCGGGATGCTTCATTCAGATTCTGCATGGTTGGCGCGCCCTCGCCCAACCTGCCATTGACCGAAGCGCTATTACTTGCACAACAGAATGGCAAATTTGAATATTTGGGGCAATTGCCCCATGCTGAAGTTCTCAAGCTCATGGAGCGTGCGTGGCTATTGGTGAGTACGAGTGGCTCGAATGGCGATGGCATTCCGAACGTAATGGTTGAAGCCTGGCTGCGCGAAGTGCCAACCTTGTCACTGCAACTTGACCCAGAAGGTATCATTCAAAAACATGGCCTGGGTGTCGTGGCACAGAACTTTGAAGAGTTGCGCGTGGCTTTGCCCAGGCTTTTGACTAGGTCTGATCAGTTACACGAGATGGGAAAGCAAGCACGGCGCAAGGCCGAGGAACTGTTCAGCGCCAAAACTAATGTTGCTCGCTATCTTGAGATAATGTTTCCGGAAAAGCTGACGTCAGTCAATTCGCTGGATTTGAGCGTACGATGAGAATCTGCTTCGCCATGGACTTTCACTACAGCGAGCGCATCGGCGGAGCCGAGGTGCAGGCCTGGCTGCTGGCCAGAGAACTGGCACGGCGCGGGCATGAAGTCCACTATCTCGCGCAATCGCTGCAGGGCAAGGCGAATGAAATGGAAGTCCGTGAGGGCGTTCAGCTGCACTGGCTCAAGTATCGCGGTTATTTCCTCTGGCGCAATGGCCTGGAGTATTATCGCACGCTGCGACGCCTCGCTCCCGACATGATCATCCAGCGCATGACTTCTTTCAATACCGGCGTCACCGGACTTTATGCTCGCCGGCATCACAAGCCGTTTGCCTGGATTTGCACCGACAATGGCATTCCTGAGCGCTGGCTGTTCACGCGCAAGGAGTGGCATGCTGCGCGGCAAAAAGGGTTGAGCGGCAAGCTGAAAAGCCCAATTCTATTGCTCAATGCCGTTATCAACGATCTCGCCCGCGACTGGGGCATGAGGCAGGCTACCCACGTTTTTACCCAGAATGAAGAACAATTCGACAAGCTGCTCAGCAACTATGGGCTAACCTCGCTGCACATGCCCTCTGGACACGAACTGCCGCGGGCCGGGATTGCGCCACCCGCGCGTTTTCACCACAAGATCATTCTATGGGTGGGAAATCTGGGCGCGAACAAGCGGCCGGAGAAGTTCATCCAACTCGCGAAACTCGTACAAAAGCGGGAATGGAAATTCGTGATAGTTGGAGGTAAAGAGGGCGTGAGCAGTTTTGAAGAATCTTTTGGTGAGACCCGCCTTGACAATTTGCACTGGCTCGGAAAACTTACTTTTAATGAGACGTTGTTGTGGTTTGATCAAGCAACGATATTTGTGAATACTTCAAAGATTGAAGGAGAAGGTTTTCCCAATACCTTTATCCAATCCTGGCTGCGCGGTGTGCCGGTGGTGACCTTGGGCGTCGATCCGAATCAGTTCATCACAAAGAATGATTTGGGCCGGGTCGGCAAGGATGTGCAAACCATGGTAGATGCCCTGCATGAATTGCTCGGCGATGAAGCCGATTACTGCCGAATGTCCGAACGCATTGCGGCATTTGCGGCGCGCCAGTTTACCATCGCGACTGTTGCCGATCAATTTCTACAGGCCATTCACGCCAGCAAAACTGCCGTGCAATCCCGTTTGGCTGATACGCATTCGCAACTGGCATGTGCTTCATAAAGTGGCTCGCAGTATTCGAAATCTAGGGGCCATTATTGTAGACGAGTTGCGTTTTGAGTTTTTGCAGCATGCTTTGCAACAAATCGGTAAGCGCCCATCCCTGCTCGATCTCGGCTGCGGTCAAAAGCCTTACCGTGAACTCTATGCGGCATACACGCAAAAATCCTTCGGTCTCGACGTGCCGACCACGCAACACGGCATGCAAGCCATCGATGTGCAGGGCCGGGGCACAGAATTACCCTTCATTGATCAGACATTCGATCTGGTTTTTTGCACTGAAGTGATGGAGCATGTGGCAGAGCCCAAACGCATGCTGCAGGAGATACATCGCGTGCTCAAACCTGGTGGCTACTTGATTCTGACGACGCCTTTCTTGGTGCCAGTGCATGAAGCGCCATATGACTTTTATCGCTATACGCCTTATGGCCTGCAACACCTGCTGGAGCAGGCTTCTTTTTGCATTGTCTCACACGAGACGTTTGCCGAGGCTTTTGGCGTGCTGATCTCGCTGGTGGTGCAACTGCAGCTCAAATTTTGGAGTGCGCTGGCCCAGCTTCTGCATTTCCCCCGGCTTTATAGTCTGCTCAATCCCATCATTTTTTTTCTGGTCTATTTGCCACAACGCACTTACGTGGCCTTGCTCAGAGCTGTCCGTCGAGTCAAAGGGGGCGAGCGCGTTATCCGGCAATTGAGTTACACCGCAAAGGGCTACGGCATGCTTGCGGTGAAATCATAGATTCATGATGAACGTTTTGGAGCAACACGAAAAAGTTTCGCAAAGCTCGAAGCCGCGCAATGCACGCGTTGTCACTCGCTGCCGCGTTTTGCATGTGGTGCCACACAGCACGCGCGGCGGTATTTTTCGTGTTGCCGTTGATTTGTTCCGTTCGTTTGCTCAAGACGATGCCTTTGCCCTGGCAGCGGCTGTGCCTGCGAGCCGTGGAAAGGAGGAGAGCTTCCCTTTTGCCGGCAAGTATGTGATACTCGAAGGCCCACGTGTTCAGCAATTTTTGGCGCTGAAGCGCATTGCGCAGCAATGTGAGGTGATTCATTTGCACGGCTTCACGCCCTGGCAAGCATTTGCTTGCTGGCTGGCGCGCAAGAGAATTGTGTATACGAATCATGGCCTGTTGGGAACCGGGCGAAAATTACGGCCGCATGAACGCCTCAAACTGGTGTTGCTGAAGTTGTTCTTGCGCCATGCTGTGCATCGCATCGCCCACGTTTCGCGTTTCATGCAAGCGCGCATGATCTCGGAGTACGCTGTGCCGGCGCAAAAATGCCGCGTCGTACACAATTCCACGCCCTGGCAAGCGCAGCCGCCTCATTTCAATCCCACCGCTAAGTTGCGCATTGGTTTTCATGGCCGGTTTGTTTCATTCAAGCGCATTGATCGTTTGCTGAGAGTTGCTGCGCTTGTGGCGCAGCATCGTGCCGTTGACGTGGTGTTGGTGGGTGAAGGGCCGCTGCAGAATGAGATCACAGCGCAAGCAGCTTCTCTGCATGTGCCGCTTCGTTTGGAAAGTTACACCTTGCAGGTCGATGCGCTTGTTTCCGCATTTGATGTCGAGATTATCGCCTCTCAGGATGAGCCGTTTGGCTTGTCCGTGCTCGAATCCATTCAAACCGGCCATCCCACTTTCGTCTTTGCCGATGGCGGCGGGTGCACTGAAATTTTTGCGGCTGAGACAAGTTGGTTCGTGTGCCGCAGCGAGACAGAAATGGCGGAAAAGATATTGTCTTTGCAGGATCAAGGCCAGCGTCAACATGTTCTGAGTTTGCTGGAGAAGTTGCAGCAGCGCCTCCACAGAGAGTTTTCCAGAGTGAAATTTCGTGACGGGTATAGAGCCGTTTATCAAGAGTTGCTGGCGCAGAAATAACGCAATACGATTGTCTGAATATTTCCATGTGCGGTATCATTGGAGTTTATAACAGCCGGAATGCAACAATCGGCATGCAAGCGCAGCTTGAAAGCGCCCGCGATTTGTTACAACATCGCGGACCGGATGATCGCGGGCTTTGGGTCGATCCACAAGGCGCGTGTATGCTCGGCCATCGCCGGTTGAGTATTATTGATCTCTCTGCTGCCGGACATCAACCGATGTGCAACGAAGATGAAACCATCTGGTTGGTGTACAACGGTGAAGTCTACAACTTTCCCGAATTGTGCGCCGAATTGCAGGCGCTGGGACATCACTTCCGCTCGCAGACGGATACCGAAGTCATCGTGCACGGCTATGAAGAGTATGGCGTCGATATTATTTCCCGTTTGCGCGGCATGTTTGCGTTCGCCCTCTATGATTGCCGGCGGCAGCAGCTTTTGCTCGCGCGCGATCGTGTCGGTATCAAGCCGCTATATTACACGGCCGGCGGCGATGCCTTTTTGTTTGCTTCGGAAATCAAATCGCTCTTGGCGATGCCGGGGGTTGAAAAACAGCTTGATGAACAGGCTTTGCATGAGTATTTAGCTTTTGGCAAGGTCTACGCGCCCAGAACCATGTTTCGCGGCATCATTAAATTACCGGCTGCGCATTATATGTTGATCAAGCGCTCCGGGGAAACCGCGATGCAGCGTTATTGGTCGCCTTATCAGCGGCGTTTCCCGCTGGCGCCGGCGTCAAATGAGAATGAATATCGCGAGGCTCTGTTTGGCCTGCTGCAGGAATCGGTGCGGCTGCGCATGCGCAGCGATGTTCCGGTGGGCGTGTTTTTGAGCGGCGGAGTTGATTCCACGGCCAATGTTGCATTAATGTCGCGTGTGCACGGAAGCAAGGTGCACACGTTTACTGCCGGGTTTCAAGGGCAGGAAGCCTATGACGAACGCAGCCATGCCCGGGCGGCAGCGCAGCATTTCAAAACCGAGCATCATGAAGTCGAGATTACCCCGCGCCATCTTTTGGAGGTGCTGCCGGAGCTGGCATTTTATCTCGATGAGCCGGTCGCAGATGCCACCACCATTCCGATTTACTTTGTTTCGCAACTGGCGCGGCGCAACGGCGCGATTGTGATTCTCAATGGCGACGGCAGCGATGAGCTGTTTTGTGGTTACGACAAATACATGCAATACCTGCGGCTGCAACCCTATTGGCGCGGATTCAACAGTCTGCCGCGTTTCATCAAAACAGCGGTAGCGCAGGCGAGTCAACGAATGGGAGTGAATGGCGCTGCCGGCGAGATACTGGCACGCGCCTCCCATGAGATCGAGCTTTACGTCGGCGCGACCGGCGCGCTCAAAGGCACGCCGGCATTCCAAGAATTCGTGAACGGCAAAGCAGAGGTTTATCGCGCCGTAGCAGAAGGCCGCCAACAGTTTGAGGCCGAACGCCGCAGCACGGATTATTGCGAATGGCTGTCGTATTGGGGCCTGCGCTCGGAAGTCGAACACGTTTTTTTGTATCGCGCCGACCGCATGGGCATGGCGAATTCCATCGAGATTCGCGTGCCGTTTCTCGATCACCATCTGGTGGAATTCGCCTTGCAAATGCCGCAGCCGCTCAAATACAAAAACGGCGAAAAAAAGTACATTCTCAAACAAGCACTCAGCGGGCTGGTGCCGGATGAATTTCTCTATCGCAAGAAGCAGGGTTTTTGCGTGCCGCTGCGGGAATGGGCCGGTAGCATGATGCACGACAAAATTTTTGAGGTATTGCCGCGCCTGCAATCCGATTGGGGCGGACTGAGTACTGAGTTTCTGGAGGCAGTCCACGCGCGCCTGCGTGCGACCGAAGAAGAGGGGTTTTTGAGTTGGAATTTGTATACGCTGGCAACGTGGTATGAACGCTGGTTTGATTGAGGCATGACATACGTTTTGATATTGGCGCTCAAATATTTGCGCCGAGCGGCTTCACAGTTGCTGAAAGCAGAAATCCGAGAGGCCGGGCGCGCTCTGTTGAATTTCTTTCTTGTGCTGCCTCATCTGGTTTTGTTGCTGCGTCCGGCGCGCAAGCGTTGTCCGCTCTGCGGCTGGCGCGGCGCGCATTTTCTTCCCAAGCTGGGAACGGATTGGAGGATCACCTTGGGCCACACGTGTCCGAAATGTTCGAGCGACAAGCGCTACCGCACTTATGCTGCAGCCTTGCGACGCTGGCTGCCGGCCTCCGACAAGCCCCTGCGCATCCTGGAAGTGGCCGGTACCGAGTATTCCGAACGACTTTTCGCGCACCTGCCCAATCGTTTCTATGTAGCAGCAGATCTTGCGTATCGCACGGCCAAAGTCAAAACCGATGTGACACGGCTGGCCTTTGCCGATCAGTCTTTTGATTTTGTCCTGTGCTCGCACGTGCTGGAACACGTCAAGGAAGACGTGCAGGCCATGCGCGAGTTGCATCGCGTGTTATGCAGCAATGGCCAGGCATTGCTGCAGGTTCCCATGGACAACGAGTTAGGGCAAACGATTGAGTACGAGGCTCCTAATCCCGCCGAAAGCGATCATGTCCGCTGCTACGGCAGGGATTACCGTGAGCGTCTGCAAGCGGCGGGTTTCACAGTGAAGTCAGCAAATCTGTGGAAGAACGCAGAGGAGCTGAACCGTTGCGGTGGTAACGACGAAGAGCTCTATTTTTGCATTAAATCTACCTCCAATGGTCGCCATTCTCACGAATATTCCGACGCCGTATCGCATCCCTCTGTTTAACTGCATCGCGGATCAGCTTGCTCAGCGCCATTTCCCTCTGCAAGTCTTGTTCGCCATGCCGACCTACCATCGCCGGCAGTGGCAGAGCGTGCTGGCTGAAGCACGATTTGAGTATCAGCTTCTGGATTTGCCACGCGTGCCATGGGGCGAGGAGTATGTGTTGGCCATTCCCCACCGTCTCTCCCAAGCTTTACGCGCTCTGCACGCCTCTTGTCTGGTTTTGGGTGGTTTCAATCTGCTGGCGCTCTCTGGCGCCAGCTTCGCACAGCGTCATCGGATTCCGTACATTATTTGGTCCGGAGAGACGATCGCCGAGGCGCAACAGCGGCGCGGCAAGTCCGTACGCCGCTTTCTACGCCACCGGTTGACCCGGCGGGCTACAGCCTGCATCGCCTATGGCACGCGGGCACAAGAGTATTTGCAGGCCTTGGGGGTGACGAACGAAAGGATCAGGGTCGCGGTCAATTGCGTCGATACAGATTTTTTTCGTGATCAAGTGTCTGCCCGGCGCTCGTTAGTGACTGCGCCCTCTCATACCGTCGGAGCGCGCCTGCTGTTCGTCGGTCATTTGCAGCGCCGCAAGGGCCTGGATTCCGTCCTGCATGCGCTGAAACTGTGTGAGCACCTGCCGGTGAAATTGGATGTCGTCGGTGACGGTCCGGCTCGCGCCCATTACGAGCACCTGGCGGCAGAGTTGAGTTTGCATAACGTCATCTTTCACGGCTTTCGGCAGAAAGCAGAGCTTCCCGACTTCTATGCGGCAGCGGATTTTTTCGTTTTTCCCTCACTGCAGGAAATCTTCGGCTTGGTGCTGGTTGAGGCCGCGGCCGCGGGTTTGCCCATCATTGCCTCGAAATTCGCCGGCGGCACGGTGGACGTGGTGCAGGAGGGAAGGAACGGCTTTGTGGTGGATCCCACCGATATTTCGGCATTGGCTCAGCGTATCAAAGAGCTTTGTCTGAATCCGGCGATGCGCGCGGCAATGGGCCGGCAATCGCTGCAGATTGTTGCCGAATCGGTCAATATCCAACGCAGTGCCGAGGGGTTCGTGCAAGCCGTGTTGAGTTGTGTGCCGTGAGCGCAGTCAGCGCGGGTGTCTCTCAAAACGAAGAGACTGCTCGGGCGATGGCCACTTGTGGCATGCCGTGAACATTGGTGAAATGCTCGACGGTGTGTCTGCGTCTTGACAAGATCCATTCTGGACGACAAGCCGGTGCGGAGTCGAGCGTAATTCCTCAAACAATCTAACTCCATCCCTCTTCAGACTAGCCCTTTGAAGCCACTCCCTAAACCGCACATCTTGATCTACGCGCCCACGCCGCCGCCCTATGCCGGGCCGGAGGTGGCCACCGGCCTGCTGCTCGAGGCCGTAAAGGGTGAGAAGATCAAACTCACCCATGTGCGCAGCAACGTGCGTCAGGAAAACGGCAAAAAGGGCGTGTTCGATATTGAAGGTATTTTCAGTTTCATCAGGGTCTACCGCGATTTCTGGCGGGCATTGCTGCAGACCCGGCCGGATAAGGTCTACTTTCTGCTGTCCTCCGGGCCGGTCGGCCTGCTGCGCGATATTGTCATCATCTTCACGGCCAAGTTGACGGGCCGGGCCGCGATTGCACATTACCGCGGCGGCAGTTTCCGCAGCTTGTATGAAGAGTATCATCCGCTGCTGCGCTGGCTCATCCGCCGCGCCCTCCAACGCATCGATTGCCTGATCGTGCAGGCGGAAGTACTCAAGCCACTATTCGCGGGACTGGTGGCCGAGGAGAAGCTGCGGGTATTGTATAACGGCATGAAGCTGAACGGCTATCATCCCGAGCCGCAGCGGCTGCAGGCCAAGCCATTTACCATCTTGTTCATGGGGCACGTGGCGTTTTCCAAAGGATTCTATGAATTGGTGCAAGCCTATCTGCAGTTGCGGCAGAAGCACGCGGTGCGGCTGCTGTTTGCCGGCGAACAGCGTTTTGCCGGCGACCGGCGCAAATCAATATCCGCCTTCCTTTCCGGACCGGCGCGGGACTTCTTCAATCGCGCAGCCGATCATATCGAACAAGTGATTACCGGGTTCGTGAGCGAGGCCGAACGCCATGAGGCGCATTATCTCGGCGTGATTGCCGGTGAGGCCAAGGTCCGGGCCTTCATTGCCGCGGACGTGTTCGTGCTGCCCTCTTACACCGAGGGCTTTTCCATGTCCGTGCTGGAGGCCATGGCGCATGGCCTGCCGGTGGTGGTGACGCCGGTGGGCGCCCTGCCGGAGGTGGTGCGCGAGGGCGTCAATGGTGTTTTTACGGAAGTGGGCAACAGCCGGGATTTGGCTGACAAGTTGGAAAGTTTGATTTGCCGGCGCGCGCGCGCCCGCGCCATGGGCGAATACAATGCCCGCTATGTGGCGGAGCGCTTTGGCATCGAGCAGGTGGCCGCTGAGTTCGAGGAAATCCTCGCCAACGCCTAGCAGCAACCCAGCGAACACCAGGAAGCCGCAAAGTCAACACCGCAACCGCAGAGTCGCGGAGAACGCAGAGAAAGGCTTTCTTGCTGTTATAACTCAGCGCTCTCCGCGTCTCCGTGGTTCAGATGTTTGCCTTGCGACGGAAAGCCTGCTAGAGTTTTATTCTGAGCAAAGCGCCGAAAACCCAGAATATGTCACAACGCCTCATAATCGGCTTCTTCGCTTTCTTTCTGGTAAGCCGTTTCTTTTCGGAAGTGGCCGGCATTCTGCCCAAGTGGGTTGACATTCTCGATTTGCCGTTCATCGCGCTCCTGGGCGTGGCCGCCTCGCTGCGCTATGTGCATCCTGAAGTCGATCTCACCACCCACCGCTTTCTGGTGCGCAGCATGTTTGTCTTTGTCCTGATCGCGATCGGCTCCGCTTTTGTCAATGCTGATGATTTGCTGGCGCCGGCAGCGCTGCTGTTTGTCATCGGCTTCCTGCAGGGTCCGTTGCTCTTCGTGGCACTCAACAAGATTGTCGAGAATGCCGACAGCCTGGCGCAGCAACTGCGGCGCCTCTTTCTGGCGCTGTTGATGGTCAATATTCTCGTCGTCGTCTTCATCAACTTGCCCATGTTTTTCGCTTCGCAGAATCCGGATGTGATTTCCGGTACCTATGGCTTGAACGCCTATCAGTTTTCAGTGCTGTTGGTAATTTGCGGCGGGCTATTGCTGGGAGATGATGAATTTCAGCAACGCCAGAGATGGCGCTTGATTGGCGGCCAGGCCGCGGTGCTGGTCGTCTTCTATTTGCTGCAGTATCGCGCGGCCATACCCTTTTTCATCCTGGCCTGGATGATCATGATCATCGCCCTTTATGGCCGGCGCACTCCCAAGGCTCTCATTGCCGGCTCCTTTGTTCTGTTGCTGGCTTCGAACATGGTTTCTTATGTGATGGATCAGGTCCAAGGTGAAGCCAATTTGAAGTACTCGGACTGGTCGAAGATCTTGTCGGATCCGCTCTCCTACACTCAGTATGGCAAGTTTCAAGCCTACCTTCAAACCGCACGGCTATTCGAAGAGCAGCCGCTTGCGGCACTGGCCGGTGTCGGTCCGGGCAATTTCGTGAGCCGGGCTTATTACACGTTCAGCTATGAAATGGCGAGCAGCGGCAGCAAAGGCGTGGGTGAGCTGGTCGAAAACTTGTTCGGAATTACGGGCGCACGCTTCACCAAAGTGAGCGACCACTACCTGGGGCAATATCGCGGTCAGGCCGTATTGGGCAGTTACCAGCTTTCCAACCCCCACTCCAGTTTCCTTGCGCCGATTGCGGAGATCGGGCTGCTCGGCGGCGCCATTATCATTGGCATGTATGTGTTTCTGGTGATCAAGTCGTTCAGGCTGCTGCAGCAGGCCAAGGAGTCTGCCCGGGAGTATTTACCGCTGGCGACGGCGCTGGTTGCCGGTTCAGTGTATTTGTTCGGCCTGGCGTTTCTCGACAATTACTGGGAGACTTCGCGCGCGACCTTGCCGGTTTGGCTGCTGTTTTGGGCCACCAGTGCCGGCGTGCAGGTGAAGCGCCATGAACAGGAAGCTGGCGAGCTGGCAGCAGTCACGGCTCCGTCTACATTAACCCATATCCAAGAAGCTGCGAGTTGAGCGCAACGCTGCAAAGCACACAAAGCTGGCGGCATCCTCAGCTTCGCGCACTTGGGGTCTTGGCGGTGCGCTAGCGCGTGTCTGTCCGAAAATGTTTCACCCTCGGCTGGGCCGAGGTTTCCAAAGCCTCGAATGTCGTGGAACTCTGAGAATTCCAGTGCAACGGCCAAGCCATTGCAAGAACATTTTCTCAAACGCTAGCAATTTCGGACGGAGATGAACAGTAGGCAACGCCCTGGAAGAGCGGCAATCATAAGAGAGCGCCAAGCCGCGGTGAGGCGCAACAAAAATGCGTGAGGGATTCCGCCCCTCCAGGGCTATAGGCGATGGATCTTGCCGGTTCCCAGGGCGCTGCCCGTGGGCTATTCCATGCGACTCCGTTGGAGTCGAACTCTCCAGGGCTATAAGCGATGAATCTTGCCGATTCCCAGGGCGCTGCCCGTGGGCTATTCCATGTGACTCCGTTGGAGTCCAATCGGCCTGCCGAGCAGAACGAAAAAGCGGCAATCATAAGAGAGCGCCAAGCCCCAGCGAGGCGCAACAAAACCGCGTGAGGGATTCCGCCCCTGCAGGGCTATAGGCGATGAATCCTGCCGATTCCCAGGGCGCTGCCCGTGGGCTATTCCATTCGACTCCGTTGGAGTCCAATCGGCCTGCGGAGCAGAACAGTCTGTACTTCACGTTATAACTCTATCTCCCATATCAAACCATGTGCGGCATTGCCGGAATAGTCGGCCGGGCTGATCAGGCGCTCATCAACGCGATGACGGAAGCGCTCGCCCATCGCGGGCCGGATGACAGCGGTACGCTCATGCTCGAGCACGACCAGGTCGCGTTGGGCCACCGCCGCTTGAGCATCATCGATCGCAGCCCTGCCGGCCACCAGCCCATGACCAGTGCCAGCGGCCGCTTCACTCTGGTTTACAACGGCGAGTTGTACAATTATCGTGAGCTGCGGCAGGAGCTGGAGCAGAGCGGCCATGCCTTTCGCTCGCGCTCCGACACCGAAGTGCTGCTCACCGCTTATGAAGCCTGGGGCAGCGCTTGTTTGCAGCGCTTCACCGGCATGTTCGCCTTTGCGATTTGGGATCACCGCGAGAAAAAGCTGTTTGCCGCACGCGACCAACTCGGCGTCAAGCCGTTTTATTATACTCTCACCGGCCAGCGCCTGGCTTTTGCCTCGGAGCTGAAGGCGCTGCTGCCTCTGCCGGGACTGCAGCGCGAAGTCGATCTCGACGCGCTGCACAGCATTCTGCTCTTCCTGTGGATCCCGGATCCCAAAACCATCTTTCGCAATATTTTCAAACTGGCGGCCGGTCATTTTCTCGAGTACTGCGATGGCAGGCTGAAAATCGACCGCTACTGGGAGATTCCCACCGCGCATCCTGATTCCCGCCCGGAAAGCTACTATGTCGAAGGTCTGCGCGAACGACTGCAGCAGGCGGTGCAGCGACAAATGGTGAGCGAGGTGCCGGTGGGGGCGTTTCTCAGCGGCGGACTGGATTCCAGTGCGATCGTGGCCCTGGCGCGCAGCCGGAGCAACGCGGATTTTTCCACCTACACCATCAAGTTCAGCGCGCAGGACAGCCGCATGGAGGCCATGCCGGATGACGCCCGTTATGCCCGGATCATCGCGCGGCAGTTCGAGACCGACCACCATGAGATCGAGATCGCGCCCAATTTGGTGGAGCTGCTGCCGAAAATTCTGTGGCATCTCGACGAGCCGATCGCGGATCCGGCCGCCATCAACACCTATCTCATCGCGCAAGCGGCGAAGGCCTCCGGCACCACGGTTTTGCTCAACGGCATGGGCGGGGATGAGATTTTCGCGGGCTATCGCAAACATTTGGCGGCCATGCTGGCGATGAACTATCGCCGCATCCCCCAGTGGCTGCGGTCGGCCACGGTGGAGGGGTTGGTGCGCTACGCGCCGGTGGCCTTTGCGCAGCGTGGTTGGCGCCTGGCACGCTGGGCCAAGCGTTTTGTCAAGAGCGCGAGCTTCGATCCCATCAACAGTTTCATCGGCATTTATTCGTACTATGATGACGAGGAATTCCGCGAGTTGCTGGCGCCGGCGTTTCATGTGCCGCGCGAGGACACCTACGCCTTGCGCCGCCACTTCGACTATTTCGCGCAGGTGCCCGAGCTGGAATACCTCAATCAAATGTGTTTCGTGGACAGCAAGTTGTTCCTGCCGGGCTTGAATTTGATGTATTCCGACAAGGCCACCATGGCCGCGGGAGTGGAAGGCCGGCCGCCGCTGGTCGATCACCAGGTGGTGGAATTCGCCTTCAGTATTCCGGCGAAATACAAGATTCACGGCTGGCAGGCGAAATACATTTTGAAAAAGGCGATGGCGCCGCTGCTGCCGCCCGAGGTGATCTATCGCCCCAAAGCGGCATTCGGCGCGCCGTTGCGCGCCTGGGTGAAACATGGCCTGGGCCGGTTAATCGATGACTTGTTGAGCGAGGAACGGATTAGGCGGCGTGGTTATCTCAATCCCGCGTATGTGCGCCAAATTATCGCGGAGGATCGCGCCGGCCGGCAGGACAACGCCCATCGCATTTGGGCGCTGTTGACGCTGGAGCTGTGGTTTGAGATTTTTGTGGATGGGGTCAGGGGATGAGAGTCAGAGCGTTTGAGGCCAGCCCATTCCGAAGCAAAGGGGGGGTGCCAATTTTCCGGCGGCCACTTCATGGGACCCGCTCAAAAAAGCCTGTCTTTGCAGGACGATAGATGGTGAAGTGAGAGTCGAAAGCAAACGCCCTCGTGATTTCGAGGCGTTCCATGATCGCAAAACTGGCGCAATCGACCAAGCTGAAATCTTGGTCGCCATACTGCTCACTGATAGTCCAAGCCAGCTCCAAATCTTGCGCCGAGATTTCAAGCACGGCCACAACATTACTTCTGATACTTTTCCAGAATTCTCGTGAGGCGGTCGCTCCAAGTCTATGATGGATCAGCAACCAGCTTTCGACGAAGACGAGATTGGAAGTGACAAAATCGCTGGATCCGAAGTTCGACAAAAAATACGCCTTGGCTGTGGTGTGATATCTATCACGGCGATTCGCCATGGCATAAAACGCCCCCGTGTCAACGAAGGTGCTCATTAGCTATGATCTCCCCCAGGTAGGCATCATGCTTCTCGGAGACTTCCTCCACCTCATCTTCACCGAGTCCGATGAGAGACATGGGATCGGCTTGCCGTTTCTTTTGCCGCAATAGATAGTCATCGAGCGAACGACTGAGAATTCTGGATAATATCTCGTCGATCGAAACCTTTCGGCGCTGAGATTCCTCGGTCAGAGCCTGCAGTTGATCTGGATCCAGAGCTATTTGAGCGGTAATCAGCTCCATATTGCACCTCCCGTTGAGCAACCTCTGGAAAATCTTGCAGAGGATCATAACGATTTTTGGGAAAAATGGCAACGAAAAAGTGCCCGGTCCAGGGCCGTTGCGGCATTCCTGACTTGGTTCTGTGTCGCCCTGTTGGGGCTTGGTGATATCTCATGATTACCGATTTTCCAGGGCGTTGCTCTTGGCTTCTACATTTCGCCATGGGGCTGTTTGTCTGTGCAATAGAATTCGACTTGACCTTGTAATATTAGTCCTCCTCGTATTCCACTCATCTTCATGAAACAAATCCTCCAAAACTTCCAAACCGGTGAATTGCGAGTTGCCGACCTGCCCGCGCCGCTGGTGCGGCCGGGCATGGTGCTGGTGCGCAACCGTTTCTCCTTGATCAGCGCCGGCACGGAGCGCGCCACGGTGGAAGTGGCACAGAGCAGTCTTTTGGGCAAGGCGCAAAAACGGCCGGATTTGGTGCGGCAGGCGCTGGACAACGTGCGGCGCGAAGGCATGCTCGCCACCTATGCCAAGGTCAGGAGCCGGCTGCGCACGCTGAAGACGCTGGGTTATTCCAGCGCCGGTGAAGTGGTGGAGAGCGGCTGTCCGGAGCTGTTTCAGGCCGGTGACCGCGTCGCGTGCGCCGGCGGAGAATACGCGCACCATGCCGAATATGTGCTGGTGCCGAAGCATCTGTGCACGCGGCTGCCCGACAATGTCAGCGCAGAAGAGGGCGCTTACACCACACTGGGCGCGATTGCGCTGCAGGGCGTGCGCCAGGCAGAACCGCGGTTGGGCGAATGGGTGGCGGTGATCGGCCTGGGGTTACTCGGCCAGCTCACGATTCAAATGCTCGAGGCCAATGGCTGCAACGTGGTGGGCCTCGATCTCAGCGCGGAGAATGTGGCGCGCGCGCAGCAAGCGGGCGTGGCGGCTTATCTGCGGCAGACGCCGCACTTGGAGGAAACCCTGCGCGACCTCACCGGCGGCCACGGCTTTGATGCGTGTTTGATTACCGCCGCGACCAAAAGCAACGACCCGCTCGAGCTGAGCGGCAAGCTGGCGCGCCAGAAGGGCCGGATCGTGATCGTCGGTTTGGTGCGCGCCGATCTGCCGCGCAGCCCGTTCTACGAGAAAGAACTCGACGTGCGGATGTCGTGCAGCTATGGCCCGGGCCGCTATGACCAGCGTTATGAAGCGGAAGGACAAGACTATCCCTTTGCCTATGTGCGCTGGACCGAGCAGCGCAATCTCGCCGCGTTCGTGCAATTGCTCGCCAAGGGCCGAGTGAAGGTGAAGGACTTGACCACCCACCGCATTCCGCTCGAGCGCGCGGTGGAAGCTTATCAGCTCATTCTCGGCAAGACCCAGGAAAAGTATCTCGGCGTGCTGCTGGAATATCCCGAAGGCAACGGCCAGCTCGTGCGCAAGCTCATGAACGGGCAAGCGCCAGCGGTGCGCGTGCGGCCGGCTGGCCGGCGCATTGGTTTCATCGGCGCGGGCAATTTTGCGCAGGGCTACTTGCTGCCGGCGTTGCAGCGGCAGCCGGGTGTGCAGCTCACCGGCGTGGCCAACTCGCATGGCCCGAGCGCGAAAAGCGTGTGCGAGAAGTTCGGTTTTTCCTATTGCACCACGGACTATCGCGACCTTCTCGCGGATAACAGCATTGACAGCGTGTTCATCGCCACGCGCCACGAAGCCCATGCCGCCCTGGCGATTGCCGCCTTGCAGGCCGGCAAGAGCGTCTATGTGGAAAAACCGCCCGCACTCAATCTCACTGAGTTGCGTGATTTGCACCGCGCTTATGCCGCAGCACAGGCGCAGCGTGCCGCGGCGGCGCCGCTGCTGGCGGTGGGTTACAATCGCCGGCATGCGCCGCTGGCACAGCAGCTCAAACGGAGATTTGCCGGCGTGGCTGCGCCACTGGTGGTCAATTACCGCGTGCATGCCGGCTTTCTGGAAAGCGGGCATTGGTTGCATCATCCGCAATTCGGCGGCGGCCGCATCATCGGCGAGGCGTGCCATTTTGTGGATTTGGCGCAGTATTTCATCGGCGCGGCGCCGGAGTCGGTTTACGCCGAAGGTTTCGCGGCGCCCGGCAGCGGGGCGGTGCCGGCCGACAATGTCGTGGCCACGATTCGTTTCCAAAACGGCGGACTGGCAACCGTGTCTTATCTCGCCAACGGCAGCACGCGCATGCCGAAAGAGAATCTCGAGATTTTCGGCGGCGGCCTGTGCGCCAGTCTCGACAACTTCACCAGCGCGATCTTCTATGCCGCTGCCGGCCGGGAAAAGCTCAAGCTGCCGGGCAAGGGCTATGCGGAAGAGGTCGCGGCCTTTCTGCGTGGCGAGTCCGTCTCTGAGACCCAGGAATTGTTCTATCCCTCGCTGGTCACTTTTGCCATCAGTGAATCATTGCGCACCCGCCAGCCGCAAGCCATCGCATGGCCGGATCTCACCTGACCGCCGATCCGCTGCCAATGCAGCCGCGTGCGTTGCCGGCCCGCTCATTTTCTCTGCAACAGATCTTGTTCCGCCACGAGCGCTGGCTGCGGGCGCGGGATTATTGCGGCTATGATCCCCACGACGGCCTCAACAGTCCGTTGCTGGCGGCGCTCACCGGCCGCTCGCGCGTGTTGGGCATGGCCGCGCTGCAAGTGGTCAAACGCGCGCCGGTGAATCTGCGGCCGTTGCTGGGCATTCGGCCGGAACACAATGCCAAGGGCATGGGACTTTTCTTGTCCGCTTATTCGCGGCTTTCTCTCGCCACCGGCAAGCCGCAGTATCGCGAGCGCGCGACTTGGTTCGCGCACTGGCTGGAGAAGAATGCGATTGCGGGTTATGCCGGCGCCGCGTGGGGCTATGAATTTCCCTGGGCCAACCGGCATTTCTACGCGCCGCGCTTCACGCCCAATGTGGTCACCACTGCCTTCGTGGGACAAGCGCTGCTGGAGTTTCACGCGCTGACCGGCGAGCGCAGGTGGCTGCAGCTCGCGCAATCGGCGTGTGAGTTCATCGCCGGCAGCCTCAATCGCATTGCCGCGGGCAGCAGCTTTGCCTTCAGCTATACGCCGCTCGACCGGTTTTGCATTCACAACGCCAACATGCTGGCGGCGGCGCTGCTGGCGCGGGTCGGCGCGCTGACGGAGGATGCCGCTTATGCAGACTTGGCCGAGCGCAGCATGCGCTATTCGCTGGCGCGGCAGCAAGCGGACGGTTCCTGGCTCTATGGTGAGGAATGGTACAACCGCTGGATCGACAGCTTTCACACTGGCTACAGTTTGCTGGCGCTGCAGCAATTCCTGAGAGCGAGACCAGACAACCCCGGTCGCGCGGCCCTGCAGCGCGGTTGTGCCTTCTACCGGCGCCAGTTTTTCACCGGTGACGGCCGCGTGCGATACTATCCCAACAAAGACTATCCGCTGGACAGCCATGCCTTCGCGCACGCATTGATTGCACTACAAGAGCTGGGCGACGAGATTCCCGATGCGGCAGAGCTGGTGGAGAAAGTTGTGCCGCATGCGCTGGCGTTGTTTTGGTCGCCGGAGGGGTACTTCTACTATCGCCGCAACCGTTTTCTGGTGGACAAGCGGCCGTTCATGCGCTGGGTGCAGGCGTGGATGTTTCTCGCGCTCGCGCGGCTGTGCTGAGGCAAGGGGCAAGGAGCAAGGGGCAAGGAGCAAGGAGCAAGGAGCAAGGGGCAAGGGGCAAGGGGCAAGGGGCAAGGAGCAAGGAGCAAGGAGCAAGGAGCAAGGGGCAAGGAGCAAGGAGCAAGGAGCAAGGAGCAAGGGGCAAGGGGCAAGGGGCAAGGAGCAAGGAGCAAGGAGCAAGGGGCAAGGAGCAAGGAGCAAGGGGCAAGGAGCAAGGGGCAAGGAGCAAGGGGCAAGGAGCAAGGGGCAAGGGGCAAGGAGCAAGGGGGATGTGTGAGGTTTCAGCAAAAATTGGAGACCATCCAGCATCCAGTATCCAGCATCAAGCATCAAGTATCAAGCATCAAGTATCAAGCATCCAGCATCAAGCATCAAGTATCAAGTAGCAAGCATCAAGCATCAAGCATCGAGCATCCAGCA
Source organism: bacterium (assembly GCA_023150945.1). Classification (NCBI taxonomy): domain Bacteria; species bacterium. The sequence continues at coordinate 51,321 of JAKLJX010000015.1, forward strand.
TCGAGCATCGAGCATCGAGCATCGAGCATCAAGCATCGAGCATCAAGCATCCAGCATCAAGTATCCAGCATCCAGCATCCAGCATCCAGCATCAAGCATCAAGCATCCAGGCATGATCTGGTTTGATCTCGACAACTCTCCACATGTGCCCTTGTTTCGGCCGATTTTTGCGGAGTTGAGCCGGCGGCGGCAGGAGCATTTCATCACGGCGCGCGATTTTGCGCAGACGAAAGATCTGTTAACGCTTTGGCACATTCCGCACACGCTGCTGGGCCGGCATGGCGGCAAAGGCAGGCTCGGCAAGCTCGTGAATCTGCTGCAGCGGGGCCGCGAATTGGCGCGTTTGGTGCGCGGCCGGGCAGTCACATTGGCGGTGAGCCACGGCTCGCGCACCCAGCTTGTTGCCGCCGCGCGTCTCGGCATTCCGGCCCTTTTGATGCTAGATTATGAATACACTGAAGCGAGAATCTTCAATACGCTCGCCACGCATTTGCTCATGCCGGCGGCCATTCCCGACCAGCGCCTGGCGCAGGCGGGATTCAAGCTCAGCAAGGTTATTCGCTACGCCGGTTTCAAGGAGGAAATTTACTTGCGCGATTTCACGCCGGATCCGGCCTTTCGCCCGGCCCTGGGACTCGCGCCGCAGGAAATTCTCGTCACCCTGCGGCCGCCGAGCATGGTGGGGAACTATCACGACGACAAGAGCGAAGCCCTGTTTCGCGCCTGCCTGGAATTCTTTTCCGCTCAGCAGAATGTGCAGTGTTTGATCGTCAATCGCACCGCGGCGGAGCGCCGGCTGTTGACCGCGGCGTTGCGCCGGCGTTCGAACCTGCGCGTGCTCGAACGCGCGGTGGACGGCCTGCAACTGTTGTGGGCCTCGGATGTGGTGGTGAGCGGCGGCGGCACGATGAATCGTGAGGCCGCGCTGCTGGGCGTGCCGACCTACAGCATCTTCACCGGCCGGCGGCCTTATCTCGACGAGCATTTGCAGGAGGCGGGCCGCATGACCTTCATCGAGCAGGCCCGGCAAATCGATAACATTCCGCTGCAACGCCGCAACGGCAGCGCTGCCTTCACGCCGGGCAATCCCGACCTGCCCGCCCAAATCACCGAAGTGATCCTGAGCTTGCGCCGAAGCGGAGTGGCCTGAGGCGACTGCCATGGTACGCGCCATCAAAAGAGCACCGCACAAATATCTGCTCGGCCTGTTGGATTGGGTCAGCATCAACACCGCCTTCATGCTGGCACTGGCGTATGGCGCGGAGCCGCAGTTGTCTTCCCTGGCCGCCGTGCTGGAGGCGCATCAGCCCGAGATTCTGTTCGGCGCGATCTACGGCGCCATTGTGGTGTTGATCTTCCAGCATTACCAGATGTACCAGATCAACGTGTTTCTCTCGCTCGCCGATCACGTCGTGCGCATCGGCAACGGCATCTTTGCGGCGGTGCTGGGCCTCACGCTGTTCTCCTTCATCAAAAACGCGCAGGTCATCATTGCCAGCCGCTTCGCGCCCTTCAGCTTCATTCTCATCAGTTTTGCGCTGCTGGTGTTCACGCGCATCGTGCTGTTTCGCAGCCTGTTTCTCTTTCTCGCGAAGCACGACTTGTATCGGCGTGCGGTGCTGATTTTGGGCGGCCGCGCCACCGGCCGCATGATGGCAGCCACCGTGCGCCTGAAGAATCCTTACGGCCTGCGCGTCGCCGGCTTCCTGGATGACGAGCTGCCGGTGGGCACGCGCGTGTTCGAGCAGCTCCGCGTGCTGGGGCGCATGGACGAGGTGCAGCGCATGGTGCACCGCCACGGCATCGAGGAGATCCTGGTTTGTCTCGATGACGTCTCGCCGCAGCGTCTGCTCGACGTTTTGGAGTTGTGCGGCCAGACCGGCGCGGCGGTGAAGATCGCCTCGCCGCTGTATGAAGTCGTGCCGGAGCGCATGTCCACCGAGCGCTACGGCAACATTCCGGTGGTGGGCTTCAGCGCGGCCCGGCCCTCCTGGCTGCAGAAACTGCTCAAGCGCGCGCTGGATGTGACCCTGGCGGCTGCCGGCTTGATTTTGCTGGCGCCGGTGCTGGCGGTGATCGCGGTTGCCATCAAGCTCGACTCGCCCGGGCCGGTGTTCTTCCGGCAAATCCGCATGGGCAAACACGGCCGGCCGTTTCACTTCTACAAGTTTCGTTCGATGGTCGCCGGCAGCGATGACGATGACGCCCGCAAGCGCAGCATGCTGCGCTTCATGCGCGGCGAAGCGCACGCGGCCGGCCGCAACGGCACGACCAAGATCGTCAACGAGGCGCGCATCACGCGCGTCGGCCGCTTCATCCGCAAAACCAGTTTGGATGAGTTGCCTCAGCTTTTCAACGTGATCAAGGGCGACATGAGCCTGGTGGGGCCGCGGCCCTGCCTGCCCTATGAATGGGAAAACTATGAAGACTGGCACAAAAAAAGATTGAGTGTGACCCCGGGCTGTACGGGAGTGTGGCAAGTGAGCGGGCGCAGTCTGGTCGGTTTTGACGACATGGTCATTCTCGACCTCTACTACATTCAAAATGCTTCATTCCTGTTGGATCTGCCGCTCATTCTGAAAACCATCCCGGTGATGCTTCTCGGAAAAGGCGCAAAATAACGTTGTCGAGGACATGCTTATGAAAATCGGCGTCGTTGGCCTGGGCTATTGGGGTCCGAACCTGGTACGCAATTTCTTTGCGACCGAGGGGGTGGAGGGCGTAATCTGTTGTGACGTGGAAGAACAGCGTCTCCACAAGGTCAAGAAGATGTTCACCAATGCCGAAGTGACGACCTCTTTTGACAGCCTGCTGCAGCGGCCGGAAGTGGCCGCCGTGGCGATCGCCACGCCGGTCTCGACCCATCATCCGCTGGCGCTGCGGGCATTGCGCGCCGGCAAACACGTGCTGCTGGAAAAGCCGATGACCACCAAAGTCGAGCATGCCCGCGAGCTGATTGCCTTTGCCCGCGAGCAGGGACTGATCTTGATGGTCGATCACACCTTCGTCTACACCGGCGCGGTGCGCAAAGTGAAAGACATGATCCACAGCGGTGAAATCGGCGATATTCTCTATTTCGATTCCGTGCGCGTCAACCTCGGTTTGTTTCAGCACGACACCAATGTGATTTGGGATCTGGCCCCGCACGACGTGTCGATCATGGATCATCTCATCGACCGCGAGCCGGTGTCGGTCTCCGCAGTCGGGGTGAGCCATTACAACTGTCTGGAAGACGTGGCGTATCTCACCGTGCACTTTGCCGACAAGCTGATCGCGCATTTTCATGTGAACTGGCTGTCGCCGGTGAAGGTGCGGCGCATCCTGCTGGGCGGCAGCAAGCACATGGTGGTCTACGACGACATGGAGCCCAGCGAAAAGGTGAAGGTTTACAACCGCGGCGTCGAGATCACCGAGAAGGAATCGGTGTACCAGACGCTGGTGCAGTATCGCATGGGCGACATGTACGCCCCCAAGATCGATCAGACCGAGGCGCTCAGCCTGCTGGCCGCGGAGTTCGTGGAGTGCATCCGTAGCGGCCGCCGGCCGCTCACCGACGGCACGGCCGGTTACAACGTCGTGCGCATCCTGGAAGCGGCGGATCAATCGCTGCGCGCCGGCGGACGCGCCGTGCCGCTCGCCACCCATTCGCGCAAGGAGTTTTCGTGGAAAACTATCAAAGAATATCAGCAGATGTCAAGCTCGGCCAGAACGTTCGAATCTTCGCTTTCGTAAATCTCTATGGCTGTGAGATCGGCGATGATGCCAAAATCGGCGCGTTCGTCGAGATTCAGAAGAATGCCCGGCTCGGCCGCGCGGTCAAAGTTTCCAGTCACACCTTCATTTGCGAGGGCGTGACCATCGAGGACGAGGTGTTCATCGGCCACAACGTTTCGTTCATCAATGACCGCTATCCCCGCGCCACCAACGGCGACGGCCGCCTGCAAACCGAAAGCGATTGGCAAGTGGTGCCGACGGTGGTGAAAAAAGGCGCGAGCATCGGCAGCGGCGCGACGATTCTCTGCGGCGTCACCATTGGTGAATACGCACTGGTCGGCGCCGGCAGCGTGGTCACCAAAGATGTGCCGGCGAATGCGGTGGTTGCGGGCGTACCGGCCCGCGTGATTCGAGTTCGGTAATGTTCAGCCACAGCTTGGCCGTGGCTTGTGATTGTAAACGTTACGATGAGCCTTGGCCTGGCCAAGGCTTTTATGTTGAATAGGCCCACATGGTTCGTCATCACCTCCTCAAAATAATCCTGACAATTTTGCTGGCCAGCCCCGTGTTCGTCAGAGCGCAAGTCCCCAGGTGGACACAACCAACCTGGCATTGGCAGAACGACTATCTCGATCAACTCAGTTTGCGCTACCCCGAGCTGGCATTGTCGCAAATGTCTTCACCATTACGCGGTAATCTTAAGTTGGATGGGCCTTTCTCACCGACCAAAGATCAACCGGCAAACAGCTTTTGGCTTAACCAGCTCTCACCACCAGCGGTTTTTCAGGATTCCTCTCGCTCGTCATTTGTGCTGGCGCAACTTGGCTTTTCCGGACGTTCACAAACGTTGCCGCCGGAGCTCGGCCATGAGCGCAACTTCATCGCGGCGCATTCGCAAGTTGGCGTGCGCAGCTTTCTCGGCATCTTTCCCTCAGCCGCTTTTTCGTTCGTTAACGTGATGCGCGTGGATCGCGGTGTTTCTGATGAACCGGAATACCTCGGCAAGCGCTGGCGCGACATTACCGGGTTGACGGAGCAAGCCTATGCTCGTTTTGACAAGGGCAAATATAGTGTGAAGCTGGGGCGGGATTATGTGAAGTGGGGGAGAGGGTTTGACGCTTCGTTAGTGCTCTCCGACTACAGCCGCGCGCTCGATCATTTGCATTTTCAATTCGATTTGCCGCGGCTGCGTTTCGTGTATCTGGCTGCCCAGCTCGATCCCTGGCACCTGCCGGACTCGCTGGCGCAGAGTCTGCGCACCGAGTTTGCTTCCCGCTCTCTCGCCGCCGGCCGTCTGGAAGCGGAAATTCTGCCGCAGCGGTTGCGCCTGGCATTCTCGCAAATGGCGTTGTATGGCGGTCCGCACCGCCGTTTCGAATGGCTCATGCTCAATCCGCTGTTGCTGTATCACGGCGAGCAGCTCAACGGCGATCTCAACGCCAATACCGCCATCGCCGTTGATGCGCTGTTCATGCCCAAGGCCGGCGTCGAGATTTACGGCCAATGGCTGATCGATGATTTTCAAATCGAAAACGTCGACAGCACGGATCTGGAGCCGAATGAATGGGGGATGTTAATCGGCGGGCGAGTTGCTGAACCGTTCGGTCTCAGTGGAACAACCATCGGTTTGGAATACACCCGTGTCGCCAATCGAACTTACAAAACCAAGCGCGATTGGGAGAAGTTTTTGCATCGCGGGCAGCCGCTCGCGCATTTTCTCGGCAATGATTTTGATCGCTGGCTGGCGCATGCCAGCGCCTATGCCGGCCGGCAAGTTTGGACGCAATTCGTTTTTGAGTACCGCCGTCGCGGCGAAGGCCGCATTGCCACGGCTTTCGATCAGCCCTGGCTAGCTGTTCCCGCTGGACAATCCTACCACGAGAATTTTCCCACCGGAACCGTCGCGCGCAGCTTGCATTTACGCTGGCAGGCGCGCTGGCATCCCACCGCAAATCTCGCTGTTTCCTTCCTCACCATGTTTTCACATTATAACAACCATCAAAACCAGTCGTCCGTCGAGCAAAATGACAAATACTTTGTCATGAGTTTGTTTTGGGAGAATGCTTTCAGTCGCGTATTTGAATTTTGATTGAATCGGGCAGGCGTTCTTCAAGCTGCGGATAGGCTTCCACCAATCGGAGAATATCGGCCAGGTCTTTTTGGCGTTTGCTCTTTCGTCTTTCGCTATCCGCATATGCCCAAATCTTGCCTAGCAAGATATCCTCCAAAGCTGCAACCTTCATCAGATATCCCATGACATTTTTTAGGGACGCGTTTTTGATGAATGCCTGATAACGCGCATCGGTTTGAAGTTGAATGCGCAGCTCGGATTGGGCGCTTTTCAAGTTCAGGCTGGGCGGAAATTTTTTGATCGTAAAGTGCTTGCCGGCGGCCTTGACGAGACGATCAATGGCCTCAACGGTAACGGCCAGGTCCAAATCCAGGCTCACCACCGGCTCGACATAAGCGTTCACCGCCAAGCCGCCAATGACGCAATAATCAATCTTCAAGTCATTCAAGAGATCGAGAAATTGCTGCACGACGTCGGCCTGCCCGTTGGCAAGCCTGGTCATGAAGATTTTTGCTGTCATGATGCTAACCCTTGCCCGGGATATTTCACTTCGAGCCGTACCCGGTCACAATATAGGTGCCGCTCTTGGAATGGCGGTCGAGCTTGAGGATGCCGTTGGCCTGCGCATCTTCCAACAGCTCGGAGAAGGAATCGTAGCCGAATTCTCCTTCATCGAAGAAAGGCCGCTTGCGCTTGATGGTCTGCTTGATGGTGGAGGCCAGCAGCACTTCTTTGTTCTCGCGCATCAAGGCTTGGATGGCGTCGATCAGCCAATACATCACCTGCGCCTTCTTGCGCGGCAGGCCTTTGATCTTGGGCGGCTCGCCGACGGGGCGGAGCAAATCTTCATAAAAAATGAACTCGTCGCAGTTGCTGATCAGCAATTCCGAGGAAGCCTGCTTGCGGCCCACGCCGATCACGGTTTTGCCGTTCTCCTTGAGCTTTGAAACCAGCGGGCTGAAATCCGAGTCGCCGGAGACGATGACGAAGATGGTGATATGCTCCTTCGAGAAACACATGTCGAGCGCATCGACCACCAGGCGAATGTCCGCCGAGTTTTTGCCGGTCATGCCGCGGTGCGGAATTTCGATGAGATCGATGGCCGCGCCATGCAGCGCCAGCTTTTCTTTGGGATATTTCTCCCAATCGCAATATGCCCGTTTGGCGACGATTTTGCCTTTTTCCAGCAAGCGCCCGAGAATTTTTTGAATGTTGAATCCGATGATCGGCTGCTTGTCGCCCAACACCAGATTCTCGAGATCGATAAAGACGGCGATTTTGTCTTCCATTTATTCCTTTTTCAAAGTTATGTTCGTGAGAGGCTTCCGTGTTGCCACAATGCAAAGATCAATTTTCGCTTGTTTGATCATCGGTTTCCAATTCCTGCGCGAGCACTGTCATGGTGGAGAGAAATTGGGCCAATTCGTGCTGGAATTGGCTAAAAACTGCCTGGAGCCCCTCGAACATCGCGCGCATCCGTTCGCGATCCAATTCAAGTCCATAGGAGCCGCGAAACACACGGCGAAAGCGTAAATATTGCTCAAGCGTTTGCCGCAAGTCGTCTGTGATGACGGCCGGCCGTACTTGCTGAATATCGAGCGCCATATCATCGAGCAGATCTTTGCGCCAGATACGGCTTTGCGGAATATCGCCTTCGAGTTCGGTTGCAATTTTGTAGAAAATTCTCTCAACGCCAGTCTAGAAATCATGCAGGATGGAGCCGATAATGCGCGGATGGGCTGTGTCGAATGACAATGACGCGTGCTCTGCAACCAACTCACTCAACTTCTCCAGCTCTTTTTTTAGGGCAGCATTGAGCCGGTGCAACGCTTTGCTCTCGATTGCATTCATATAGGATCTGGCCTTTTTCAAGGATCTCCGCTTGATATTTGTATGTTTCGAACGGAATCAGGTCAACGTCGAAGTCCCGGGCAAATCGGGCGATGGCCGCGGATGCCTTGAAGAATTTTTCCGGCGCCAGCCCCTCCACAGCGAGGTCAATGTCCGAAGTCAGGCGAAAACGGCCTTCCGCCAATGAACCGCACAAGTAAACCCGTGTTGCACCGAATTCGTCCGCAAGCTTCTGAGCGCAGCCCAGGGCCAGTTCGCGCGCCAGTTCCGCACGTTGCCGCCTGGACACGCGCGCTCCCCGAATACGGCGGCGATAGGCTTCAATGTAGGGACGCATTTCTAACATGGCCGAAATATAGCTTGTGCCGCTGCGAGATGCAAGACAGGTTTCGGTTCAGCGGCGCGCGGCGTCCTGTTCTGGCAAATTCGCCAGGCTCCGCCGGTACGGCTTCAATCCCAACCAGAACAGCAGCGCGGCCAGCAACAGGGCAATAGTACCGACAACGATCAGCGAATAGCGAACGCTGTTTTCATCGCCGAAAACAAAATCCGTGGTCAACGCCACGGCCGTGGGGCCAAAGCCCAACCCAATGAGATTGAGGACGAACAGATAGAGCGCCGAAACTTGCGCGCGCATTTGATTGGGCGCCACCTCTTGAATCGCGGCGGTGGCGGCGCCGAAGGCAAAACTCGCCAGGATATTCACCGGAATCAAAGCCAGCAGTGCCGCCTCACCGTTCGGCATGAGCGGATAGAGAATGATGGTGGGCGTGAGGCCGAGTGCCGCAAGCAAGCCCGTGCGCAGCTTGGCATCGGCATGGCCGCGCCGCGCCAACCAATCCGTGAGATAGCCTCCCAGCAAAATGCCAATCGTGCCGAAGACGACGATGATCGGACCGTAGACCATGCCGACTTTGGCAGCCTCCCAGCCGTAGGTGCGCATGAAGAATGGCGGAATCCAGGCGTTCGCCGCATAGTTGTGCAACGCAAACAGTGCAAACCCGAGATTGTGACAGAAGAACGTCATTTTGTTAGCGCGCATGTAGGCGAAGACTGCGCGCATGGGATATTGCGCCGGCCCTGCGCCCGCTGAGGCGGCCAGGCCGCCGCGCCGCGCCGGCTCTTTCACGGTAAACATCAAGGCAGCGATGAGCAAGCCCGGCAAACCAATCACAAAGAAAATTTTTTGCCAGGGGAAGACGGCGCCAATGAACGGCAATTCCAGCATCGTCTGTTGTGAGGTCATTCCCACGACAAGGCCGTTGATGAACATGGCCAAACCTGAGCCGATGAAAATGCCCATGCCGAACACGCTCATGGCCATGGCCAGGCGCTGTTTGGGAAAATAGTCGGCAATCATCGAATAGGCCGCCGGAAAGAGGGCGGCCTCGCCCACTCCCACGCCCACGCGCGCCAGGAAAAGATGCCCGTAGTTTTTGGCAATGCCACTGAGCGCGGTCATTAAACTCCACAGCGTGATGCCGATGATGATGATTCTCTTGCGGCTGTGGGAATCGGCCCAGCGGCCGAGGGGCAACCCGAGCACGGTGTAAAACAAAGCAAAGCTGAAACCCATGAGCAGGCTCAGCTCGGTGTCGCTGAGAATGAAATCGCGTTTGATGGGCGTGACCAGCAGGCTGAGGATCAGGCGATCGATATAAGCCGAAATCGCCGCGAGCGTGAGCACGGCAACAACGTACCAGGCATAGGCCGGACGGGGGAAAGAGGCGTGGTCTGAAGGCATTGCGCACCGAATATTGTTGCTCGGGAAAACAGATCGTGTCCGCCGAAATCGCCAATTTTTGAAAAATGATCCTGCAACGGCTTGGCCGTTGCATCAAATCCCCGGGAGTTTCCAAGACATTCGAGGTTTCAGAAACCGCGGCTCAGCCGAGGTTGAACATTTTCGGACGGACACGAAAGAGGGGCTGGCCGGCTTTGCCTGTTGGCGATCAAGCTGCGATGGCCGCGGCGGCCGCGCTCATCCTCGCAGCGCGGTCGCGGCGAGTCCTGGAATTTTCCACCAGGCAGGCACCGCTTCGAAGCGCGCGGCCTGGGGCGCCAGCCGATCCAGCACTTGGTTGGTGGCAAACCACAACGGCGTTGGCCATGCGCGAAACGAGCCCGCCACCACGGATTTCTGCGGCTGGGAGAACATGAAGGCATTGTGCACCACGCCGGTGCCGGATTGTATGTCGTAAATGTCGTGGCCGGGAAAGGCGCCCCAGGTCGTGGAAATCAAGCCATAGCCCACGCCGGACCAGTGGTTGACGATGACCGTGCCATAGCGCAAGTCAGCGATGGCGGTCTCCACCGCGGCATTGATTTCGGGATCGCGCAGCGAGGCGGGATGCACCAGAATCGTCGCGCTCAACGTGCCCCACAATCTGTCGTTGGCAAAAGCCACGGCGCGCTCGAGATACTCAGTAATGCTGGCGGCCGCGATGCTGGTTTCCGCTGCCGTGCTGCAGAAGGACTCGGTGGTGAAGCAGATTTCGGAGGAAGCGTTGGGATCGAGATCGCTGATGAGCAGCCACGGCAGTTTGCCCTCGCCAATCGTGCCGATCGGCTGGGCTTGGCGGTGAGCGGCCTGGAATTTTTCGTAGCGCTCGGCCGCACCGGGATAGTAGGCCAGCCGCGGTGGAATGCGACCGAGCGTCGCGCGCAGCGCCGCCAGCAGTTGCGGCCGCTGCGGCCAGCCGTCGTGCTGCACGATGACGCGCATGGCCACACAGTTGAAGCCGGCGTTGTTGGTCAGCATGGTCGCCAGATTGGCGGCTTGAAACTCAATCTCGGCGTCACTCCAGGGGCCGGGCACGATGATCACCGGACTGACGTTGCCGAGCTCGCTGGTAAACGGTTTGGTGAGCAGCGGCCGGCGCTCGGCTTTGCGCTGCGCGGCCTCCGGGCCGCGGCCGAAGACGATTGCCTCGAAGGTCTTGTCGGAACCGGTCATGTGAATCGCTTCCACGCCGGGATGGTGGCAGAGATACGCCCCTTCCTCACTGCCGCCATAAACCACTTGCAGAAAATTCCCTTCGATCAGCGCCCGAAATGCCTGTTCGAGGAACGGCCCCAGGTAGGCATTCACGGGATTCATTTTCAACAAAACGACGTGATTCTCGACAAAGAGCTGGTAGAGCGCGTCCATCGGGCCGATGGAGGCGACATTGCCGGCGCCCAGCACCAGGACTACCTTGCCGCCGCGCGCCAGCGTGTGATAGGAAACCGCCTGCGTCGCCGCCAGGTCCGGCAGACGTACGCCGGGCTGCATCCACACTTCTGCGGAGATGCCGCTGTACAACACGCGCTCATAGGGATCCTGCGGCATCACCGGCGCCACCACTTGTCCGTTGGGCCGCATTCTCGCCGTGCCGGGGAACAGCGGACGGCCGTGCTTCTGAATATCGCGCAGAGCCTGGCGCAAGAGGCGTAAATTGCGGTGAATGCACAGTGGGCCGCCGAGCCATTCTTCGCCGGCCGTGCGGCTGCGCGGGTCGATGCCCTTCGCGGCATTGGCCGCCGCCACCCACGGCTCGGCGAGCGCCAGGCAATCGAACAACAGCCGGTCAAGGAGCGCGAGGCGGGCGCGAACGTCGAGGGTCGCCCATTTCTGCTTGTGGGCCTGTAAACGGTCAACCGCCTGGTCGAGCGCGGCCGGTGAAGAGGGAGGGACCGCCGGCAGGCCTTCGGGAATGGTGGCGGTGCCGTGCGGGGAGGTGATGATCATGAGGTGCTCCGACGAGTTCTACTCAATCCCGTATCGTCAAGTCTATGACTCCGATGTTGTCCTTCTGCCAGAATCTGCCCCTGCTCCCGGCCCACGAGCCGTTGTCTGATGCGTGCCCAGTTTGGGGGAAGACCCGCACAGCGTGACATGATTGGCAGGTGTTGAATCCAACTTGACGTTGTAGCATTAGTCGCATTTGAAATCGTACCCGCAAAACCCACGAAGAACGCGAAAGGCTTTTGTTGTGTTTCGCGTGTTCGGCGGGCCGCGCCCGGCAATCTGACTGATGGAACCAGTGTCTTGTTGCCTTGATTTGTACAAGTGATTCCGAGAGTCATTCAGAAGGAATCCTGTGAGGTACTTGGCGCCGTGCTCGAATCTTCACAGAATCCTTGCAGGAAGACATTAGTGGTGGCCATACTTTTTAGGTTAACAGACCACCAGAGCGGCTGCAGTGGGGTCAGGTTGTGGAGCAGGCTTTGTTCCCTCTGCAACTGTTCGCCCACCGTCCAGCGCATGAGAGGCAAATTGCCTCTCCTGTGGCAGTGTGGTCTCCTTTTCGCCAGCCAGCGGTTGGCATTTGGCTTCCAGTAGGAGGGCCTCAAGGCGTTTTGCTTGCGCTTCCCGCAACGCCCAACACCCGAACTTCGCCCTGGCGCTGGGTCACGCCGCCGGCGTCGAAGTATTGCAGCAGCGGCATGGCGAATTTGCGGCTGGTGTTGTCCACCAGCTCTTTGAATTGGCTGACGGTAATTTCGCCATGGCGGCGCAGATAGTCAATCACTCTTTTGCGCGCTTCCTCCAGATGGCTGCGGTGCAGCCAGATGCCCTCCTCCAGGCGCACGACTTCCTGTCGCAGAACGAGCACTTCCAGCACTTCAGCGATTTGCGCCGGCGTGGCGTTGAGCGTTGCCGCCAGCTCCGCCGGACTTGCGGGCGTGTATCCTCCGGCATGCAGGCGCGCGAGAATTTGCTGCCGCAGCATTTCCTGCTCTGCATTCAGGCGAATCTCATGCTCCGCCAGCGCCAGATGCGCCTCGATTTCCTTCAATTTGTTCTCGGCCTTGCTGATCTTGACGAGAAAATTCAACAGACCGGCCTCGGCCAGCGCGGGGATGCGGCTGCTGACTTCGGCTTTGCGCAATCCCAATTTGGTGGGATGCTGTTGATGATACTCAGCCAGCGCCGCGGCCAGGCGATGCCACAAGGCCTCCAGCCGCAGGCGATGAATGAAGGCGCGTTTACTGATTGCCACGACGCTGCCCTGTTGCACCAGCCGTTCGAGACGGGCGCCGACTTCCTCTTTGGAATGGCTGGTCTCGCTGGCAATTTGATCGAGCGTGACGGCATAACGCTCGGGCAGAAGCAATTGCGCAATCAACTGATCCTCCGGCTCGTGTTGTTCGAGCGCCTGCAATCGCACCAACAGTGCCGGATTGCGGCGGCGCAGCGGAGCGGCTTCGGCTTCGAGCACAACGCCGCCGCCGATGGTGTGCGGCGGAGAATATTGGCGAATCACCAGGGGATCGCGCGGCCGCGCCGCCACCGGTTTTTCACAGCGCAATTGCACGAAGCTGCTGTCGCCGGGTTGCAGTTGGTTGGCAGCCAGCGGAATCACCCGCGCCATGATCTCCGCGGTGCCGAGATGCACGCGCACGCGGCTGCGCAACGGCAGCGGCGCGGGAGCCTGCGCCAGCAAGCGCAGGCGGCAGTTGAGGCGTGTGGCCGGGCCGAAGTAGCCGGGCGCCGCCAGCACCTGGCCGCGCGCCACCTGGCTGGTGGTGATTCCGTGCAGATTGATGGCGGCACGATCGCCGGTTTGCACCAGCGTCGTGCTTTGGCCGTGGCGTTGCAAGCCGCGCACGCGCACGCGCAGCCGCTCGGGCAGGATCTCCACCTCGTCGCCCACGGCAAGCTGACCGGACAGCACCGAGCCGGTGACCACGGTGCCGAATCCTTTCATTACAAACGTGCGATCCACCGGCAGCCAAAACACGCCGCGATCCTGCCGCGGCGGCAAATCCGCAATGCGCTTCGCCAGTTCGCGTTTCAACTCGGGAATGCCGGCGCCGGTGAGGGTGGAAACCGGCAGGATCGGCGCCGGGGCCAGAAAAGTGCCGTGCACCAGCCGGCGAATGTCTTCCTGCACGAGCGCCAGCCAGTCGGCCTCGACCAAATCGATTTTGGTGAGGACAATGAGGCCGCGCGGGATTTGCAGCAACGAGCAGATGTCCAAATGCTCGCGCGTCTGCGGCATCACGCCGTCATCGGCCGCAATGACGAACAAGACCAGGTCGATGGTGCTCACGCCCGCCACCATGTTCTTGACGAATTTTTCATGGCCGGGAACGTCGATGAGGGTGGCGAACTCATCGAGATGGGCAAAGCCGAGATCGATGGTCATGCCGCGCGCTTTTTCCTCCGGCAGGCGATCGGTATCCACGCCGGTGAGCGCTTTGACTAACGAAGTTTTGCCGTGGTCGATGTGGCCGGCAGTGCCGAGAATGACGTGACGTGCGGGCATGGAATCTGCTGATGAAAAGAATCGTGGGAACGGCGCAGGCGATGGGTGTGTCAGCCTGCTCTAACGAATCGGGCGCAATATAGGCAATCACCGCAAAATGATCAAGGCGGCCGGCTGCCTGCGTCCGCGCCCACCGCCGGCGGCTGGTATATTATGCCGCATAGATTCACCTCTCGACTCGAATACTCGTCTCTCTCTTTCTCATTAGGATGATCCTGCTTGCATGAGGATAGCGCAGGCTAAAATTTCCAGAGATGGTGCTTCTGCTCGCCCGCGTCCAAGCTCCTCCACCTTGGATGCCATTGCCGCCCACCCGCCTCAACGCTTCAGCATCGCCATCAGCGGCTCTCTGTTCGTGCATGCCTTGATCTTTGCGGCGTGGCTGTCCTCTTCGTTGATGAGCAAGCCCGAGATTCTCGAGATCCGCGAGATCAGTTACATTGACGAAACCGAGCAGCCGCCGGAGGAAAATGCGCCGGAGCAGGAAGTGGAGCCCGGCGAGACGGATGCGTTCAACAACGGTGAAGTCGTTGCGGGCCGCGACACCGGCCGGCGCAGCACCGCCAACGCCAGCGATTTCGGCAGCCCGTTCGCCAACGGCATTCCCGCCGGCGGCGGCGAGCCCGGGCCGCCGGCGCCCAACGTGGAAGACTTTGGCGTGCTCAAGGTGATGGACGGCGTTGCGGACGTCGCCGGCGTATCGAGCGAACCGGTGTTGCACATTGCGGGCGCAGGCAAATTTCTCACCAACGGCCACGGCAGCAAGAACGGCGCGGACCTCAGCGCCAGTGTGATGGAAGGCTTTGCCACCGGCAATGGCGACGGCAGAGGATACGGCAACGGCGTGGACGGTGTCTTCGAAGGTTTGAAAGGCGAGATTGGCGGCACCGGCGTCAAGCTCGGCAAGGTCGGCCGCGTCACCATCGAGCGCATCGGCCGCATCACCGGCAGCAAGGAGGCCACCAGCGGCGGCGGCGGCCGTTCCGAGGAGTCCCTGCGCCAGGTCATGATGGAGAACATGGGGCGGCTGCAGTACATTTACACCAAGTATTTGAAGAGCGGCCTGGAAGCGCGCGGCAAAGTTGAGGTGGAAGTGACAATCGGCGCGGACGGCAAAGTCACCGAGGTGCAGATTCTCTCCTCGCAAATTCCGATTGCGGCCTTGCAAGAGGAATTGCGCGACGCCATCCGGCGCTGGAAGTATCAACCCATCGCGCGCGGTTACATGAAAGTCGTCTATCCGATGATCTTCATCAAGATGAACTAATGGACTTGTTCGGAGCCTGAAATGGAAGTTAATTTCTGGGAAACGGTGCGGGAAAGCCCGACCTTCATCGTTCTCTTCGGCTGTTCCCTGCTGGTGGTGACGTTCATCATCGAGCGCTGGCTGTATTTCCGCCGCACGACTCTCGATGCCAACGCCTTCGTCAGCGCCATCTACAAAAACATGCAGAGCGGCGGACCGCGCGCCTGCCTGCATTATTGCCAAACCCTGCACAAGCCGCTGGCGCTGGTGGTGCGCGCGGGGTTGGAGAATCTGGCGCTGGGCGAGAAGCGGGTGAAGGAGATGATGGAAGCGACCGCGCTCGAAGAGAAGATCAAGCTGGAACGCTTTCTCAGCATTCTGGGAACGATGGGCAACATTGCACCCTTCATCGGTTTGTTGGGAACAGTCATCGGCATCATTCGTGCCTTTCATGATCTCGCCGTCTCCGGCTCGGGCGGGCCGTCGGTGGTGGCAGCGGGCATTTCCGAAGCGTTGATTGCGACGGCTGCCGGGTTGTTTGTGGCGATTCCCTCCGCGATTGCCTACAACTTTTTCCTGCGCCGCGTGGGAACGATCATGGCGGAAATCGAGGCGGCCACGCGCAAAGTGCGGGTGATCATCGGCATTGGGCAGATGCACGAGCAGGCGCCGGCGGAAGAGGCGCACGAGGAAGCGGCCGGCACGCGCCATAAGCGCACCTCGCGTATCTCGTCCGTCCGCAAAGCCACGAGTGTTTGAAGCCGGCACAGCGAGGAAGGCACGCACGGCTCCAGCCGGCGTTGTTTACAACGGATCTGGCAATTTCCGGTGCCATTCAGGAAATCACATCTATGCAAATTGATCAGCAGGAAAGCGGCCTGACGGAAATCAATCTGACTTCTTTGATCGACGTGGCGCTGGTGTTGGTAGTGATCTTCATGGTGATGACGCCGATGATCATGCAGTCGCAGATCATGGTGTCGGCGCCGAAAGTGGGCTCGGCCAGCAGCGGGGAGAAGCAGATCAACGTCCGTACGGAAATCCATCTCACCAAGGCCGGTGCGATCTTGTTGAACGATGAGCCGGTGGCGCCGCAGGCATTTCACGAAAGCCTGCGCCGGCAATTGAGCCAGAGCAAGAACAAGCTGGTGGTGGTGAGCGCCGACGAGCAGGTGGTGCATGATCGCGTCGTGGCCCTGCTCGATGCCGCGCGGCAGGCGGGCGCCAAAGAACTTTCCATTGTCAAACGCAAACTCTGATATGGATTCCGGCAAGCCCTCGGGCGACATTATCAGCAATTTGAATCTCGCGCCGCTGGTGGATATTGCGCTGGTGCTGGTGATCATTTTCATGGTCACCGCGCCGCTGCTGGATGTGCCCTCCAATCTCGAAGTCGAATTGCCCAAAGCCGCCACCATCGAGGCGAAATCGCAGGATAACATCACCATTTCGCTGGCCGCCACCGGTGAGACTGCGCTCAACGACAAGATGCTGGCGCCGCCCCAGCTCGCGCCGGCATTAAAGAAGATGGTGACGGATCATCCCGGCCGGTTGGTGGTGATTCGCGCCGATAAGAACGTGAGCCACCGGCAGATTCTCGATTTGCTCGGCCTGGCCAAGAAGAACGGCGCGCAACGGATTGCGATTGCGACAGTGCAGAGGCGGTGAGATGCAAGCTGCGATTCAAATCGCAGCCTGTTAGCGGAAGTCGGCTGAAGCCGACTGGAGGGCTTCGATGCGCGGAGGATTTTTTCTCAAATCCTGGCCCGTTAACTCAAGCGATTCAAATCGCAGCCTGTTGGCGGAAGTCGGCTGAAGCCGACTGCGGCTGGGCAGCGAGTTTCAGCCCATGAAAGTGTTTTCAACTCCTGCCGAAATCAGATACCCCCGAGAATTCCTTACCAGCCGTTTTCCCCCAAACTTGTGATCCGGTAGTCCCCCGCGTGATTACCGCGCCCCGCCATTTGCCCATCGCCCTTTCCCCGCCGCGATTC
This sequence comes from bacterium, assembly GCA_023150945.1. Taxonomy (NCBI): domain Bacteria; species bacterium. The sequence continues at coordinate 68,451 of JAKLJX010000015.1, forward strand.
AACGCGATTCAAATCGCAGCCTGTTGGCGGAAGTCGGCTGAAGCCGACTGGAGGGCTTCGATGCGCGGAGGATTTTTTCTCAAATCCTGGCCCGTTAACTCAAGCTGCGATTCAAATCGCAGCCTGTTAGCGGAAGTCGGCTGAAGCCGACTGCGGCTGGGCAGCGAGTTTCAGCCCATGAAAGTGTTTTCAACTCCTGCCGAAATCAGATACTCCCGAGAATTCCTTACCAGCCGTTTTCCCCCCAAACTTGTGATCCGGTAGTCCCCCGCGTGATTACCACGCCCCGCCATTTGCCCATCGCCCTTTCCCCGCCGCGATTGCCTGCAGTTGTTCTGATTCATAAACGTTGACGCCAGTGCGCCCGCTTTGTGCGATTGCAATCATGGCGGCGGCCACGTCGGCTGCCGCAATGCCGCGATAGCGGCGCAGCGGGCCAATGAATGCGAAAGACAGCAGGCCAAACACCGCGCTGCCGAGGCGTTCGCCCAGCCGGAATTCCGCACGTTGGCCGAGCAACAACGAGGGCCGCAGAATCTGCAGGCTGGGCAAGCCCAATTGCTGCAGCGCCTGCTCGACCTCGCCCTTGATGCGGCTGTAGAAAATGGTTGAGCGCGGATTCGCCCCCATCGAGGTCACGATCAAGAATTGTGGCACGCCCTGTTGCACCGCCAGCCGGGCAATTTCGACGGGATAGGTGAAATCCACCCGGCGAAAAGCGGCCTGCGAGCCGGCTTGCTTGATGGTGGTTCCCAAACAACAGAAAATCTCATCCACCTCGCGCAGCGCGGCGGCACCGGCCGGCAACTCGTCGAAAGCAATGATCTGCTGCTGCAGCTTGGGATGCTGGCGCGGCAGCGGCCGGCGCAGCCAGGTGATCACGCGCTGGTAGTTGTCATTCGCCAGCAGGAGTTGCAGGCAGTGGCTGCCCACCAACCCGCTGGCACCCAACAACAACGCAGTTTTCGCCATGCCTACTCTTTTCTGTGTTTGCGCCCTTCAATCCAGCCGCATCATGCTCTTCGCTTCGGCGCTCGCGCCGCTGGTCCGATCGGTGACTTTCACGGTCAGCTCGTATTCGCCGGGCTTGGCTGCGCTCAAATCCAGGCCGGTTTGCTCGAAGGTGTCGCGGCTATTCGCTTCCCGCTCGAAGGTGAGCGAGATTTTCGTCTTGTCGCCGCCGCCGAACAAGCCGGCAAAGCCGCCGGATTTTCCCTTGAGCGCCTGCACGGTGTATTCCAACAGAAACTGCGCCCGGCCCTCCGGATTCAAGGTCAAATTGTAAATCTCAAAATAGAGCTGCACCGCCTGGCTGAGGCTGAATTGCTTGTAAGGATTGGGCAGCAGCGCCAAGCCGTTGCGAACGAACGGACCTGCGCTGGTGGCGGGCGCGACCGCGAACGCCAGCAGCAAATCGCTCAACACCAGCCCGCCGCTGTTGTAATCCGGCAGCGCCAATTCAAAAGAAAAACCGCCGACGCGAACGGGCGTGGCCTTTGCCAGGCGCGCATGAAAGGCGATGCGATAGGAATCCGGCGCGGCCGAGAAGTGATGGGCATCGATAAACAAGCCGCGCGCAAACTGGCGTGGGGATTCCGGATGCAGCGCGATTTGCTTGTCCACGCGCTCGAGCTCATGCCAGCCCATGTCATGCAGCACCGCGCCTTTTTCCAGCAGAATCGGGCCGGCTTCCGCGGCGTGCTCCTTGGTGATTTGATTCGCGGGAATGGCGTAGTAGAGCGCCAACTCATCGCGACCGGCGGTGCCCTTGAAAGCCGCCGTGTAAAACGCCATGGCCAGTGGTTCGATCTTCTCATGCCAGGTGTGACGGTCCGTATCCAATCCGGCGCGCACGGATTTCACGCTTTGATCCGCCATCTCGTTTTCGTAGGTCAGGCGTTCGCTCTCGGTGGCGTTGAGCAGCCGCAGGTAGACCGGTCCCCAGTGCAACCGTTCTGAGAGCATGTCGGGATCCGTGATGATCGGCGTGAGGCGCCAGTTGTTGCCCACAGCATTGTCGGCGATGACGAAATGAAAAGTCAATTCGCCGCGCTCCGGCGTTTTGTAGTAGCGCCAGGATTCATTGGGATTCGCCCGCTGGCTGACGGAAAGGGCGGTGTCATCCGGCGGTCCCTGGCGGAGATAGACCAGACCCTTGTCGTTGAATTCGTGATTGAGAAAATAGACCTTGGTGTATTTCAGATATTGTGAGCGGTCGGGACTGTTGAACCAGGTGCGGAAGCCGTCAAAGGCGTAGTTCTTTTCGGCGAAACGCAGCCGGCGGTAATGTTCGGCCAGGCGCAGATTGACCTGCGCGGCGGGCAGCGGATCGCGGCTCACCCACATCTTTTGAAAAAAGACGCGGAATTCCTCCGGCGTTTGCAGTGTGAGGTAGGTGTCATACTCGGCATCACTGACGATGTATTTCATGTCTTCGAAAATGAAACCGGCATCGAGTTGCGATCGGATTGAATCCACCGCCTGCCAGAAGAAACTCTGCGCGATGAGGGACTGCTCGGTGCGGTAGAACACGCGCGCCCGCGACAAGCGCACGGGCTGCAGATTGAGGGCCGCGGGCCGCTCGAGCAACTCGCGGAAAATCGAATCGGCCTCCGTCTCCTGATCGTGCAGGCGGTAGCATTCGCCGGTGGCATAGCGGGCATAGTCATTCTGCCATTGTGCCAGCCAGCGCAACGCCTCGTCTGCGCCGCGATGATCGAGAAGAAAGCGGTACAGCCGAAACAAGCCCATTTGCGGACCGGCCAGATCCGGCCGCAGCCGCACGGCCAGATGGCCGAGGCGGATCGCCTCTTCATAATCCTCGCGATAGCGTTTGACCAGCGCGAGCTGATAGACCGTGTCCTGAAAGAGGGAATCCTGCGCCAGCACTGTGCGGAAATGTTTTTCGGCCTTGTCGAAATCGATCTTCTTGAGCAGGAGCGCCTTGGTGGTGGCCATTTCGCGATGGCAGAGGCCGCGGTAGTAGTGGGCGGTGAGATCGTTGGGATTGCGCTTGAGAATTTCATCGAAGCGATCGTCGGCCTTGCCCCATTTGCCCCAGGCCACTTCGATTTCACCGAGATGAGTGAGAGCGTCGCGGTTTTTGGGCGCCAGGCGCAGCGCGCGCTCGAACGCCTTGTGTGCCTGCTCGAGCTGATTTTGCGCCAGCAACTCGCGGCCCCGGGCCAGCCAGGTGCCGGCCTCGTCCGGTGCGCCGGCGCTGAGTTGCAGCGGCACGAGCAGCAGGAGCACAGCGAGAAAGGGGGGAATGAAGTTTTTCATGTGAGGTAAGGGAAGAGTCAGATCGGCGGCGCATGGGCGGCACAGTGGATTTTGACGGGTGATTTGCCACGCCGGCAGCAAGCTATTGAAACGGCGCTGCAATCGCAAGCACAAAAACGCGACCTGTGCGCCGCTGGCATTCGGCATCGTCCATAATCCAATTGACTATGTTGGCGGGAGTTGATATTTTGCGGCACCCAACTCGGCGAGCGTGAGTTGGGATTTGGCCCGCGCCGCGGGTGGAAGATGCGCAAAGCTCAGCCGCGTAGCGCGTTGGCGCAGGTGATCGCGACGGTGATTGGTTTCGCAGAGAAAGGCTCACAAGTGCTCGCCACATTCGGCTGGAATGATTTTTTCGAGGCGCAGTTCGCGCCCTATCGCGAGAAGGGCTTTGCCGCCGGACGCGTTGCGGTCGAGCATCGCCGCGCCTACCGCCTCTACACCGCGCAGGGTGAAATGCCGGCCGAGGCCGCCGGCAAGCTGTTCTATGAAGCGCAGGGCAGCGGGGATTTACCGGCGGTCGGCGATTGGGTGGTCGTGCGGCAGTTGCCGGGCGAACACAAGGCTGTCATCCATGCCGTGTTGCCGCGGCGCAGCAAGTTCTCGCGCAAAGCCGCCGGCCTGCACACCGAAGAGCAGATTGTCGCCGCCAATGTCGATACCGTGTTCCTGGTCAGCTCGCTGAATCAGGATTTCAATCTGCGCCGCATCGAACGCTACCTGACGCTGGCGTGGGAAAGCGGCGCGGTGCCGGTGGTGGTGCTCAACAAGGCCGATCTCTGTGCTCAGGTGGAAGAACGGCTTGCCGAGGTTGCGGCTGTTGCACTCGGCGTGGACCTGCGCGTGGTGAGTGCGGTTACCGGCCAGGGTCTCGCCGAGTTGACAGAATACTTGCGCGATCACAAGACCGTCGCGTTTCTGGGCTCCTCCGGCGTCGGCAAGTCATCCTTGATCAACAAACTCCTGGGCGAGGAGCGCCTCAAAACCCGCGAGATTCGGGAGGCGGACGATCACGGCCGCCACGCGACGTCGCAGCGCGAGCTGATTCTGGTGCCGGGCGGGGGACTGGTGATCGACACGCCCGGCATGCGCGAGCTGCAGCTTTGGGAGGCCGGCGCAGGCCTGGAGGAAGTCTTCGAAGAAATCGAAGCCTGCGCCGCCGGCTGCCGGTTCAACGATTGCCAGCACGAAAACGAGCCTGACTGCGCCGTGCAAGCGGCGCTGGCGCGCGGGGAGATCGATCCCGGCCGCTTTGCCAATTTCAAGAAGATGCAAAAAGAGTTGAAGTTCCTGCAGCGCAAGCAGGATTACCGCGCCCAGGCCGAGGAAAAGCGGCGTTGGAAGATCTTGCACAAGGGCTTCCGCACGCATATGAAACAGAAGTATCGCTAGCGCATCCCGGCCTTTGAGCGCGATGCAGCGATCAGAAGTGGAATAACACTCATCCTTTCAACCCAGCCGGGTATTCCCCGTGGCACAGCAATCGCAGATCGATGATTTCCTGCTGCTCCAGCGTGTGGCGCAACGCATCAGTTCCATTCTCGACCTGGACGCGCTGCTCGAGCAAATCGTCGATGACGTGGCACAGACGTTCGGCTATACGCGCTCGGCGATTCTGCTGCTGGCGCCGGGCGGCCGCGAGGTCGTGATCGCGGCGGTGCGCGGGTGGACCTCGCACTATCACGTCAAAGGCGAACGCTTCCCGGCCAGCGCGGGCATGATCGGCCACGTCGTGCAAACCGGCAAAACCTGCTATGCGCCGGATGTCTCCCGCAATCCCTACTACATGGTGAGCGAAGCTTCGACGCGCTCGGAGGTGGATATTCCCATCACCGCGCGCGGCCAGCTCATCGGCGTGTTCAACGCGCAGCACCCCAATCTGGATGCCTTCCCGCCCCCTCGCTTGCAACTGCTCGAAGCCCTGGCCGGACACCTGGGCGTGGCCATCGCCAACGCGCGCTTGTTCGAGCGCGAACGCAAGGAGAAGGAACGCATGCTGCAGGAACTGGCGGAAGCGCGTGCGATTCAATCCCGTCTCTTTCCCAAACAGCCGCCGCAGGTGCCGCGCTTCCGGATTTCCGGCCTCTCGCAACCGTGCCTCGCGGTGGGCGGCGATTGGTATGATTACATTCAATTGCCGGGCGGCCGCGTGGCAGTGGTGGTGGGCGATGTTGCCGGCAAGGGCACCGGTGCGGCGCTGTTGATGGCCTCGACCCGCAGCATTCTGCGCCTGCACGCGGAACACGGCGGATCACCCAGCGCCGTGCTCACCGCAGTCAATCGCGTCTTGCTCGCTGATCTGCCCACGGCCAAATTCATCACGATGATCTATGCGGTGCTCGATCCGGAGCGCGGCACCCTCACTTTTGCCAATGCCGGTCATCTTCCTCCCATTTTGGTGGATGCCAGCGGCAGCCGGCCGCTTATCGCCAAGCCGGAGTTGCCGCTGGGCGTGCGCGCGGGCACCTATTCCGACCAGGAGCTGACGCTGATGCCGGCCAGCCGTCTGTTCCTGTATTCCGACGGCGTGATCGAAGCCAGAAACGCTGCACTTGAAGAATATGGCGAGCTTCGCCTGCTGCAGCACCTGGCGACGCCGCTGGCTTCAGTGGAGAGCCTGCTGCAAGACGTGCTGGCACACGCGCAGGGCGAGCCGGTGCGGGATGACATTACCATTGTCGCCGTGGAGGCGCTGGTGTGACGTGAGTTGGCCGGACAAGGGCAGTGGGGGTGACGGTATGAGGCATTTCATGATTTGACTTTTCCGAATTCAGCGCAGAAACGCAGAGTCGCTGAGAATCCAGGCCGTATCTCACTTCGCGCCCTTCGCGACGCGGCAGTGAATTCTGGAACGCGACCTCGTCAAGCCAAGAAAGGAGAACAGGTGACAGCTCTTATTGTCGGCGCGAGCGGCGCCACTGGCCGGCTGTTGGTGCAGCAGCTTCTTGCTCGCGGCGTCGATGTCAAGGTCGTTGTGCGATCACCCGACCGGCTCCCCGCCGAAATTCGGCATCAGGCCGGCTTGACCGTGATCCAGGCCAGTGTGCTGGAACTCAGCGACGCTGAGATGGCGCGGCAGGTCAAGGGTTGTGCGGCGGTGGCTTCCTGTCTGGGACACAACTTGACTTTCAAAGGCATATTCGGCCACCCGCGCCTGCTGGTCACCGAGGCCACGCGCCGCTTGTGTGAGGCCATCAAGGTCAACCAGGCGGAACAGCCCGTGCGCTTCGTGCTGATGAACACCACGGGCAACCGCAATCGCGATCTCGCCGAGCCAATCTCTTTCGCACAAAAGTGCGTGCTGGGACTGCTGCGCGCGTTGCTGCCGCCGCACTTGGACAACGAGCGGGCTGCCGATTATCTGCGCACGCAGATCGGCCAGCATGACAGCGCTATCGAGTGGGTGGCGGTTCGTCCGGACGGCCTGCTGGATGAAAACCAAGTCACCGCATATGAGGTGTACCCTTCCCCGATTCGCAGCGCCCTCTTTGACCCGGGCGTGACCAGCCGGATCAATGTCGGCCATTTCATGGCGGAGCTGATGACCGGCGGCGATCTCTGGGCGCGATGGAAGGGACAAATGCCGGTGATCTACAACAAGATTTCGCCGCCAACCAAACCGGCGGCAAAATCGAGAGCGAAATCCGGCCGCGCCGAGGCGTGACGATCGCCTCCACGCGCAGGCGCAGCCCAAGCCTCGGGTGACAGGATTCGCAGGATTGACAGGATTACTGCGATTTTGCCTGCGTGACGCAGCCTCATTTTTTCTGGCAATGTCGCGGTTGGCATTGGCTTGCCGGCGTGCCGACCGACGGGCGGACTGAACGGACAACGACGCTTTGCCGCAAAAAACACTGGAAACTCGAATCCCGTCAAACCTGTTTCATCCTGTCCAAACGATGAATCGCAATTCCGGCGTCAGGCCAGCAGCGCCGCGAGGACTTTCTCCATGACCAGCAACTCTTTCAATCCGCTGACGATCATTCAAAAATACTTTGATCCGGCCGGCCCGGCGTATCGCGTGCTGGTGGTGCACAGCGTGCTGGTGGCGGCCAAGGCCCTGGCGCTGGCGCGCGCTTATCAGCGCCGCCATCCGGAAGCCGCGCTCGATTTGACGTTCATCGAGCAGGCCGCCTGGCTGCATGACATCGGCATCTTGCGCTGCCATGCGCCCAAGATTCACTGCCACGGCAGCGAGCCTTACATTCGCCACACCATCATCGGCCGGGAGATTCTGGAGCAGGAGGGACTGCCGGCGCATGCCCTGGTGTGCGAGCGCCACACCGGCGCGGGTTTGACGGCCGCGGAAGTGATGCAGCAGAAGCTGCCGCTGCCGGTACGTGACTATCTTCCCCTGAGTCTCGAGGAAAAAATCATCTGTCTGGCCGACCGCTTTTACGTCAAGCCGGAGGCAATGCTGTATCAAGAATTGACGCCGGCGGAGATCAAGGAAAAACTCGCGAAGCACGGGCCGGCGGTGCTCGCGCGCTGGCAGGAGTTGTGCGATTTGTTTTTGCCGGAGGCGTGAGCAGGCTTGTTTCTGCGACGGCTTGGCCGTTGCATCAAGCGCCTCGGAGTTGCCACGAAGCTCGCAGTTTTGGAAACCCCCGGCTCAGCCGGGGGTGGAGGGTTTTCGGACGGGCACGAACCACAACGTTGAGTCGAATTCTACTGCACAGACAAATAGCCACAAAAAGGCGAAAGGTGGAGGCGAAGGGCAACGCCCTGGGAAAGCTGTGACCAAGAGAAATCACCAAGCCCCAGCAGGGCGCCATAGAACCGTTAGGAATACCGTCCCTTCAGGGCTAAATGCGACAAATCCTATCAGTTCCCAGGGCGCTGCCCGTGGGCTATCACATGCGACCCCATTGGCGTCAACCCGGCCTTCTGAACGAGGAGAGTGTATGCTTAACGTTTTAGCACCAACCGGCTTTTCACCCAGCGGAGAGGAAAGGACTTACCATGTCAACCATCAAATTCTTTGACCAGGTCAATCGCAATTTTGACAAGGCCGCGGCGTTTCTGAAATATCCCCAGGGTCTGCTCGATCAGATCAAAATCTGCAACAGCGTCTATCACATCACCTTTCCCTTGAAGAAGGATGATGGCGCGATCGCGACGATTCACGCCTGGCGCGCGGAGCACAGCCATCACAAGTTGCCGGCAAAGGGCGGCATCCGCTACAGTCCGATGGCCAATGAAGATGAAGTCATGGCGCTGGCCGCATTGATGACCTACAAATGCGCGATTGTTGACGTGCCGTTTGGCGGGGCCAAGGGCGCGATCAGAATCGACAAGCGCAACTATTCGCAGGCCGAGCTGGAGCGCCTGACGCGGCGCTACACCTATGAGCTGGTCAAGAAAAACTTCATCGGGCCGGGCGTCGATGTCCCCGCGCCGGATTACGGCACCGGCCCGGCCGAGATGTCGTGGATCGCGGACACCTACAACGCCCTGACGCCCGCGGGCCTGGATACCATGGCCTGCGTCACCGGCAAACCCGTGACCCAGGGCGGCGTGCGCGGCCGCACCGAAGCCACCGGCCGCGGCGTGTATTTCGGCATTCGCGAAGCCTGCAATGACGCCGCGGACATGCGCAAGCTCGGCCTGACTCCCGGCTTGTCCGGCAAAACCGCGATGGTGCAGGGCTTGGGCAACGTCGGCTATCACGCGGCAAAATTTCTGCAAGAGGGCGGCGCCACCCTTGTTGGCTTGATCGAATACGAAGGCGCGATCTACAACGCCAAAGGGCTGGATCTGGAGAAAGTGATGCAGCATCGCCGCGAAACGAAGTCGCTGCTCGGTTTTCCCGGCGCCACCAGCACGCCCAAGAACGCCGAGGGGCTGGAGTGGGAATGCGACATTCTGGTGCCGGCCGCGCTGGAGAATCAAATCACCGCGGAAAACGTCGGCCGCCTCAAGACCAAGATCGTGGCCGAAGGCGCCAACGGCCCGGTGACCGCGGATGCCAACGAAGCTTTGCTGCAAAAGGGCGTGCACATCATTCCCGACATGTATCTCAACGCCGGCGGGGTGACGGTTTCCTATTTCGAGTGGCTGAAGAATCTCTCGCACGTGCGCTTCGGCCGCATGGGCAAGCGTTTCGAAGAGAGCATGAACAAGCGGATGCTGCAAGCGGTCGAGGAGCTGACCGGCAGCAAATTTCCTCAAAACATCTTTGACCAAATCGCGCACGGCGCCGACGAGGAGGATTTGGTGAACTCCGGCCTGGAGGAGACCATGATCTCGGCCTATAACCAGATCAACGAAATTCGCAAGCAACACGGCGGCAAGATCGACCTGCGCACCGCCGCGTTCATCAGTGCCATCGACAAAGTCGCGCGCTCGTACATGGAGTTGGGCATTTTCCCGTGAGAGGATTCTCAATGCAGTGAAGTTTATCCTCGCATGATCAAGGATTAGGATTGTTGCCGGCAGGGAGCCTGTCCACAGCGGCCACAAGCCCAGCGCAGGAGAGGATGCTCACAGCATGACAGCCAGGGGGGATGGTCAAACGCGCCGGCGTTGTTGCGCGCGGCGTCATCCTGCAAAGGAACTTCACCGCCAGGATGCCGGGAATGCCAAGGCAAATCTGACCTTCAACTTTGCGAGCCTGGCATCTGCGCGGTGAATAAAGGTGATTCCGGCTTGCCCGGTTGGGAGAACGCATGGATTTCGTCGTTCCGATTTTTCTGAAGACCCTCTTCGAGTCCGCCAAAAAAGCGGGCTTGCTCGATCTCGCGCAGAAAACCGGCGAGGCGCTTTACGATCAGCTCGTGCAGGAAAAACTCGGCCCGCTTTTCAAAACCAAGTTGGGCCGGTTGATCGAATCCGCAGTGGCGGCCGTGGCCGAGCAGTATGCCGTGCGCCAATCGCAGTTCATGCTGGCTGTGTTGACCGACCCGACGATCGCGGCGGCCATGGATAATCTCGGCACGGGCGAGCTGCCCACGCGCAGCCTGTTGGTGCCGGTGTTTCAGGGCCTGCTCCCCGGCGCCGATGCCGCCGTAGCCGCTGACCGCTTTGTGCAAAAACTCTACGACGGCCTCAGCCGCGATCAGGAGCTGGTCAACCACGCGCTGCTGCTGCTTTCGGAAAGAGAGGCCGAACGCCACCAAACCTTGGTGCGCATGCTGCAGGCTCTCTCGCAGCAATTGCAGCAACCGCAAACCGCGCCACCTCCGCCGCTGCCGGCCATTCCCACCACTCGCCTTGCCCTGGTTCTCGCGCGCGCGGCCGACGGCCAATTCTCCGTCGCCCTGCAGCGCGGCGAGGAAATTCTGGTTCCGCCGCAACCCGCGGTTTTGCCGCGCGATTTTCCATTGACCTACGAAGATCATCTCAAAGCGCTCGCCAGTGGCGTCACCCGCGGCTGGGCCACGCCCGTGGCCTCGCGCGATCAGTTGCTCGACCGCCTCGGCCGGCAGCTCGCCGCGTTTTTTCTCCCCGGCGAAATCGGCAACAAAGTGCATGAGGCCATTGCAGAAGCACAGCAACGCAACGAGCGGGTTGAAATCACCTTCCGCGCCGGCGACCCACAACTGCTCTCTTTGCCCATCGAAGCCACGCACGATCCGGCGATCAACCTGCCGCTCGTGCTTTATCCGCATGTGGCCGTGAGCCGCGCGCTCGCGGGCACCGCCAGCCGGCCGGCCACCGGCATCCCCGGCCCGCTGCGTTTGCTCGTGCTCATCGGCAGCCCGGAGGAAGGGAAAACCAAGGAACCGCTGCTCGATCTCGAAGCTGAGCTGCGCACGATCTTGGACGCGGTTGACCACGCCCGCCACGGCAGCAACTGCATCGTCGAAATTCTCGAAGAAGGCAGTCTCGAGAATCTCAGCGCCAAATTGGAGGCTGAGCCGTTTCACGTGCTTCATATTTCCTGCCACGGCAAGCCCGGCGCGTTGATTTTGGAAGATCGCGACGGCAATCCGGTGGAAGTGTCGCCGCAAAAATTGGCCGACACCATTGCCGCCACCGGCCATCCGCACGTGCCGCTGATCGTGCTGGCTTCGTGTTTGTCCGGCGTGGCCGCAGCGCCAGGGGACGGGTCTGACCTCGGCAGTTTTGCCACGCAATTGGTGCAGCGCGGTTTTCCCGCGGTGGTGGCAATGCAGCATCCGGTGAGCGACGCTTACGCCACCAGCCTCGCCGGTTATCTCTACAAGCATCTCGCTGACGACGAAGTGCCCTCACCGCTGTGGGCCTTCTCCAAAGCCCGGCGACAGGTTGAATTGGATCGCAGGCAAGGGGCAAATGGCAAGGGGCAAGGAGGCAAGGAGCCAAGTGGGCAAGGAGGCAATGAGACAAGGGGAGAAGAGCCGGAATATGCGACGCCGGCGCTTTATCTGGGCGGGGAGGAGGTGCCGTTGTTCGATCGGCGCCAGCCGTTCGAGCGCGTGCGGCCGCAGCCCCAGCCTGCTGCCGTGCACGGGCTGTGTCTGCGCCGGGTCGGCGATTTCATCGGCCGCCGCCGGCAGCAGCGCCAGATTCGGCGCGCCTTGGCCGAGCAGGGAAAAAGCGGTGCCCTCATCACCGGCATGGGCGGAGTCGGCAAAAGCGCGCTCGCCGGCCATGTCATTGAAAACCTCGTTAAGGAAGACTGGCTGCCGGTCACGCTCGTGGGCCGGGTGAATGAGACCGATATCTGCCGTGCGGTGGGCGATCAACTTTGGAGCTTCGCCGAGCAAATGCAATTGCCGAATGACCACGCCCTGCGCCGCCTCGCCACGCCGCTGCGCGCGGTTTATGGGATCACCGACGAGCAGCGCCGGCTGGCGCTGGTGACGGTCTTGCAGAATTTGCCCGTGCTCTTGCTGCTCGACAATTTTGAAGACAATCTCGCCGAGGATCGCCAAACTTTCCGTGATCCGGAATTAGCAGGCTTTCTGCAAAGCCTGACCGATATGCGCCTGGCCGCCAGATTGCTCCTCACCTGCCGCCACCCGGTGCCCAGTCTGCGCCATGGCCTCAGTGAGATTCCGCTCGGCCCGCTGTCGGTGCAGGAAATGCGCAAGCTGCTGCTGCGGCTGCCCAACCTGAAAGACTTGGCCCCGGCGCAGCGGCTGGCGGTTTACCAAAAAGTGGGCGGCCACCCGCGCCTGCTGGAGTTTCTCGATGCCATTCTCGGCGGCGGCAAAGCGCGTTTTGCCGATGTGAGCCGGAAATTGGAGGACAAGCTGCATGAGCTGAACCTCTCGTCCGAGGCCCTGCCGGAAAATTTGGAGGAGGCGCTGCAAACCGCGGTGGCTGCCGGCTGCCGCGACATTCTGCTCGAGGAGCTGATCGCGCTGGCGCAGCAACACCCTGGTGATTGGGACCTGCTGCTCGGCGCCGCGGTTTACGAGCTGCCGGTGGATTTGACCGGCCTGGCGTTTCAGCGCTTTGGCCGGCCGGCGGTGCCAGGCGAGGCAAAGCCTTTGGCCCTGAGCGCCCGGCGCCTGGCCAGTCTCTCTCTGCTGTCAGCGGGGGAGGCGGAGCACTATTTCGTGCACCGCTGGACTGCCGGGCCATTGCTGCAAAAGGCAGAGCCGGCGCAACAGCGCCATTGGCACCAGGCTGCCGCGGACTATTGGCAGTGGCGGGTGAGAAACCAAAGCCACGATATGCAGGAGGCGGCTTTGGCGGTGCGCCATTTATTGCAGGCCGAAAACCTCGACGAGGCCGATAATTTGGGCTGGGGCATACTCGAGCAATTGATGAACTGGGGACACTTCAGCCAAGCCGCGAGTCTCAATCGGGAGATGCTGGCGTATTTTCCGGTGACTCATTCAGCTTATCCTCGCTTGTCGGTCAACCTGGGGGATTTGTTGATCAGCCTGGGCGAGGGCGAGGCGGCGCGGCAGTATTATGAGAAATCTTTGGAGATTCGGGCGAAACTGGCGCAAGCGGAGCCCAATCGGGCGGACTACGCCCGCGACCTGTCGGTGAGTTATGAACGGATGGGGGATTTGTTGCGAAGCCTGGGCGAGGGCGAGGCGGCGCGGCAGTATTATGAGAAATCTTTGGAGATTCGGGCGAAACTGGCGCAAGCGGAGCCTGACCTGCTCGAACGCCGGCTCGATCTCGTCGTCAGTTTCTACAAAATTTCCTCCCTGCACCAGGGTAAAGTAAAACGTGAATACCTCCAGCGCGCCCTTCAAATTCTACTTGAACTGCAGCGCGCCGGCAAGCTCCCTCCGGCCAACGCCGGCTGGATCGCCGCCATTCAACAAGAACTGGCAAAGGGAGTTATCAGTGATCAGTGAGCAGTGATCAGTGAGCAGTGAGCAGTGAGCCTTCGTGGGGCACTGTTGCGATGGCGAATTCGCCGGCGTTGACACCAGCTCAAAAAAGTCCGGGACTACAAGAATCCTGATCACGGTGCACGAACACTTGATCTGATCCTCAACCTTCCACCCATGCCCCACAGCCCACAACCAATAACCTATAACCTACGCCCTACGCCCTACAACCTACAACCCACAACCTACAACCCACAATCCACATGCCCCCCAAAATCACCTTCCTCGGCGCGGGCAGCACGGTTTTCACCTACGCGCTGTTGTGCGATATACTCAGTCACCCGGGGCTGCAACAAGCTACCTTGGCCTTGATGGACATCGATGCCGAGCGGCTGGCCACCTCCGAGCTGGTAGCGCGCAAAGTCAGCCACACGCTGGGCGCGCGGCCGCGCATTATCGCAACGCTCGACCGCCGCGCCGCGCTGGCCGAGGCCGATTACGTCATCACCATGCTGCAAGTCGGCGGTTACCGTCCCAGCACGGTGATCGACTTCGAGATTCCCAAAAAATACGGCCTGCGCCAAACCATCGGCGACACGCTCGGCCTCGGCGGCATCATGCGGGCACTGCGCACGATTCCGGTGCTGCTCGAAATCGCGCGCGACATGGAACAGCTTTGTCCGCACGCGCTGCTGTTGCAATACGTCAACCCCATGGCCATGAACTGCTGGGCACTGAGTGCGGCCACCCGCATTCGCACGGTCGGACTGTGCCACAGCGTGCAGGGCACCGCCAAACAGTTGGCGCACGATTTGGGCATTTCCTACGAGGAAATCAACTATCTCTGCGCCGGCATCAATCACATGGCGTTTTATCTGCGCTTCGAGCGCCGGGGCGAAGACTTGTATCCGCGGCTGCGCCAAATCGCGGCCGAGGGCCGCATGCCGGAGTGGAACCGCGTGCGCTACGAGATGCTGCGGCGGCTGGGCTACTTCGTCACCGAATCCAGCGAGCATTTCGCGGAATATGTGCCCTATTTCATCCGCCGCGACCGGCCGGATTTGATCACGCGCTTCAACATTCCGCTGGATGAATATCCGCGGCGCTGCGAAGAGCAAATCAGCGACTGGGAAAAGCGCCGCCGCGAATTCGAGCAGGCGGAGACCGTGCCGGTGCAGCGCAGTCACGAGTATGCCGCTGACATTTTGCACAGCCTGGAAACCGGCGCGCCGAGTGTGATCTACGGCAATGTGCCCAACCGCGGATTGATCGACAACCTGCCCGCGGACTGCTGCGTGGAAGTGCCGTGCCTGGTGGACGGCGCGGGCGTGCAGCCGACCGCCATCGGCAGCCTGCCGCCGCAGCTCGCCGGACTGATGCGCACGAATATCAATGTGCAGGAACTGGCGGTGCGTGCCGCGCTGGGACAGCGGCGCGAGTATGTTTATCATGCCGCCATGCTCGATCCGCACACTGCCGCGGAATTGACGCTGGATGAAATCTGGGCGCTGGTGGATGATCTGCTTGCCGCGCACGGGGATTGGATTCCGCCGCTGCATTGAGGTGAAGAAGGCGGACAGGATCTTCAGGATTTACAGGATTGATTCTGATCGTTGGCCCCGGCGCCTGCTTTCCAAACAGCTTTGCAATCATTCTGTCCCCAATGATCTTGCCTTCCAAAGCATCCAAAGCGCGCTTGTGATTCTCGCGTGTGTGCCGAGATTCTCACAGGATCCTTTCTGGATGACAGGAGGGAGGAGTCTTGCGAAGCGGGGCTTGACAGGATTAACCGGATTTACAGGATTGATTTTTTTCGGTGGACCCGGCGCACACCTCCCAGACAGCTTTGCAATCATTCTGCCCCCAATGATTCTGCCTCTTAAAGCCTTTCAATCGCGCCTGTGATTCTCGCGCGCGTGCCGTGATTTTCACAGGATCCTTTCTGGATGACAGGAGGGAGGAGTCTTGCGAAGCGGGTTTGACAGGATCAACTGGATTCACAGGATCGATTCTTATCGTTGGACCCGGCGCCTGCCTCCCAAACAGCTTTTCAATCATTCTGCCCTCAATGATTTTGCCTTTTAAAGCCTTTCAATCGCGCTTGTGATTCTCGCGGGCGTGCCGAGATTTTCACAGGATCCTTTCTGGATGACATGAGGGAGGAGTCTTGCGAAGCGGGTTTGACAGGATCAACTGGATTCACAGGATCGATTCTTATCGTTGGCCCCGGCGACTGCTTTCCAGACAGCTCTGCAATCGTTCTGTCCCCAATGATTCTGCCTTCTAAAGCCTTTCAATCGCGCTTGTGATTCTCGCGGGCGTGCCGAGATTTTCACAGGATCCTTTCTGGATGACAGGAGGGGATTGACTCGCAGGGAGCGCGAGTTGATTGGTGTGAACCCATCAATCCCATTTGACTGCAGGCAATCCGGTAAATCCTATCATTTATGTCAATTCTCCCGCTTAACTGCCTGTTCCTGCGGGTGTTTTCCTGCCGGGGATGGGCTGCCGGATTCACCGCCGCGAGCGCGGCGAATATTTTTCCGGTGCCCGCAGTTTCCGCTTGACATTTTCATTTTTCGGGTTATCATGTAACCGTTTACATTTCAGCGCGACTTGCTCCCGTTCCGGGGGGCGGAAAAATGTAAACGTTTACAGCAAAATTGTTGTCCGGCATTCCCGCGGCTGTTTCCGGCTGTACCGAAAGGAAAATCGCCGTCATGAGCGTGACCATCCGAGAGGTAGCCAAGAAAGCGGGAGTTTCCACCGCCACGGTTTCGCGCGTGTTCAACAACGCGCCGGCGGTGGACGCGGACACGCGCCGCCACGTGCAGGCGGTGGCGCGCAAGCTGCACTATGCCCCGCACGCCGCCGGCCGCAGCCTGAGCATGAAGCGCACCGATGCCATCGGCCTGCTGCTGCCCGACGTTTACGGCGAGTTTTTCTCCGAAGTCATCCGCGGCGCCGACCAGGCGGCGCAACAGAACCACTACCATCTGCTCGTCTCCAGCTCGCACACCACGCGCGAGGCCCTGGCCGGCGCGCTGCAAGTGATGCGCGGCCGCGTCGACGGCCTGGTCATCATGTCGCCCCACATCGACGGCCACACGCTCAAGACCAACCTGTCCAAAACCCTGCCCGTGGTTCTGCTCAACTGCCACGTCGCGGACGCGAGTTTCGACTCCTTCAATATCGACAATTTCCACGGCGCCTATGAGATGGTGCGCCACTTGCTCGGCCATGGCTTTCAGCGCATCGCCATCATCAAGGGCACCGAAAAGAACCTGGATGCCGAAGAGCGCTTGCGCGGCTATCGCCAGGCGCTCAGCGATGGCGGCGCGGCCTGCGCCGCGGAGCTGGAGGCGCCGGGCAATTTCTCCGAGGCCTCCGGCTACGAGGCGGCGCGGCAAATCATGACGCTCTCCCCGCGGCCCGCCGCGATTTTCGCCTCGAATGATTCCATGGCGCTCGGCGCGCTCAGTGCCTTGCGCGAAATGGGGGTGGCGGTGCCGGCTGATATCGCGCTCGCCGGCTTCGACGACATTCCGCTGGCACGCTATCTGTCGCCCGCCCTGACCTCCGTGCATGTCCCGATCAGCGAACTGGGCGCGCAGGCGATCCGCCGGTTGTTTCAAGTCTTGCAGAAGAAGAACCGCCAACAAAAGCAGCACGCCGCCGTGCCCACGCGGCTGGTGCTGCGGGAGTCGTGCGGGTGCCCGAAACATTCCAACCATGAGCAGATACAAAGAACAATGAATCAAGGAGGTGAACGGCATGGCATGATTGAAACGGTCGGTTAAACAGTTCAGCGCGGACTATTCACTCTCAACCTGCGAAGGGAATTCCATGAGAACAAGATTTTCCAACGTGCTGGCCGCCGGCTTCTTGCTGGCGTTTGCGTTTGCCGCCTTCGGCCAAACTGCGCGCACTGACGCAATCTGGGCGCGCCGGGTGGTCGAGGGCTCGATCACGCTGGACGGCAAATTGGATGAGCCGGCGTGGAATAACGCGGAGAGCGTTTTGATCAAATACGGCCAAAACGCCGGCGATCCCGGCAGTGGCTGGCGCAATGAAGGCGGGGCCGTACCCACCGACCCGCTGGATGCGACCCTGAAATTCCTGGTGGTGGGCAATCAATTGTATTTGGGGCTGGCGGTGAAGGACAGCTCCGTGGGCGGCGGCTTGTTCAACCGCTTTGATGGCGTGTTGATGAACCTTCGCCGCAAGGAATCTCCTGATCGTCCGGCGCCGCCGTTTGAATATTTCTACGGCTGGGTGACGGAACCGTGGGCAGATCCGGCCACCGGAAACATCGGCGCCTTGCCGAGCTTTTTTGGCGCTGCGGGCGGCCCGCGCACGCCCGAGAATTTAGAAATTTGGGATGCCGTGACCACGGTGCAAGGCATCAGCAATTCCGATACCCTGCCCGATGTTGGTTACACGATGGAATTCCGGCTGAACCTGACCCCGCGCGGCTATGACGTGACGCGGCCCCAGGGCGACATCGTCAGCTTCAACATTTCGATTTATGACACGGACTGGCAATGGCCGGTGATTCCGGGCAAGCTGAGCGGCAACCGCACGTGGTTCCAGGGTCCGTTCAGCGCGCCGCTGAGCAACACCGTTCGCATTCATGCGCGGCCGGACGTGACCGTCAGCTCCGGCGAGGTTCCGGAAGTGGAGCCTGAGCTGATCGTCCCCAACGCCGAGCACTACAACGCGCCGGAAATCGACGGCATTCTGGATGAGGCGGTTTGGGCGAAGGCTCCGAGTTTCGACGTGCGCTTCGGCGATACCGCGCTGCGCGAGACTTATCCCAGCATCGGCCCGCTTGCCAGCGGCCAGTTCCAGCCGGAAGTCGGCGGCGGCCGCGCCGCGGTGCTGGATCCGGGCGACGCGACGTTCAAATACTTTTTCAAGGGCGACTGGTTGTATGTTGGCGTGGATGTGCGCGACGGCGCGGTGATTGCCGTGGACACCGACGCACAGTGGGACGGCATCCGCTTCATGATCAATGATCGCGTGGCGCGCGATCCGGAGAATCACGATCTCATCGGCCGCGAATTTATTGTGCGGTTCGATGCCACGGGAAAACCGGTGACTGGCGGCTATTTGACTGACCTGCTGCCCCTGGGCGGCGCCGCGGTAGGCGTCACCATGAAGCCCAATACCACCATCAACAATCCTGCTGATGTGGATGAAGGCTTCTTCATCGAGTTGGCTATCGATCTGACCAAGCTCGGCTATCCCGGCGGCCGCGGCGATGGCGTGGCCTGGCTGGGCGCGTTGTTGTTTGACGGCGATACGCGTCCCAACCCGACGGATGATTACGGCAACTGGACCTGGTGGTTCAAGGAGCGCGGCAATAACGCCTCGCCGGTGTGGGCGTACATGGATCCGAATACGTTCGTTCCCGGCGGCGAGCCCGGTGCTCGCGAACGCGCGGACGCGGTCTGGGCGCGCACCGTGGTGGATGGCACGATCACGCTCGACGGCAAACTGGACGAACCCGCCTGGTCCAAGGCGGAACCGGTCCGGCTGCAATATGGCAAAGATGCCGGCATCCCCGGCAGCGGCTGGCGCAATGAAGGCGGGGCCGTGCCCACCGACCCGCTGGATGCGACCTTGAAGTTTTTGGTGGTGGGCAATCAATTGTATTTGGGCGTGGCAGTGAAAGACAGCTCCGTGGGCGGCGGCCTGTTCAACCGCTTCGACGGCGTGTTGATGAACATTCGGCGGAAGGAATCTCCGGATCGTCCGGCGCCGTCGTTTGAATATTTCTATGGCTGGGTAACGGAACCGTGGGCCGATCCGGCAACGGGAAACATCGGCGCATTGCCGAGCTTTTTCGGCGCTGCCGGCGGCCCGCGCACGCCGGAGAATTTGGAGATTTGGGATGCCGTGACCACGGTGGCAGGCATTACCAATTCCGATACGGTGCCGGATGCGGGCTACACCATGGAATTCCGGCTGAACCTGACCCCGCGCGGCTATGACGTGACGCGGCCCGAAGGCGATATCGTCAGTTTCAACATTTCGATCTATGACACCGACTGGCAATGGCCGGTGATTCCGGGCAAGCTGAGCGGCAACCGCACCTGGTTCCAGGGTCCGTTCAGCGCGCCGCTGAGCAACACCGTGCGCATTCATGCGCGGCCGGATGTGACCGTCAACACTCAGACGCTGCCGGAGCTGGGCCCGGAGTTGATCATTCCCAACGCGGTGAATTATGCCACGCCCGCGATCGACGGCCAGTTGAACGAGCCGGTGTGGGCCAAGGCGCCGAGTTTTGACGTGCGCTTCGGCGATACCGCGCTGCGGGCGACCTATCCCAGCATTGGCCCGCTTGCCAGCGGCCAGTTCCAGCCGGAAGTCGGCGGCGGGCGCGCCGCGGTTCTGGATCCCGGCGACGCCACGTTCAAATATTTCTTCAAAGATGATATGCTGTACCTCGGCGTGGATGCGCGCGACGGCGCCGTGATTGCGGTGGACACCGATGCGCAATGGGACGGCATCCGCTTCATGATCAACGATCGCGTCGTGCGCGAGCCGGACAATC
This sequence comes from bacterium, assembly GCA_023150945.1. Classification (NCBI taxonomy): domain Bacteria; species bacterium. Next base: position 88,515 of record JAKLJX010000015.1, read on the forward strand.
ATGATCTCTTGGGACGCGAAGTCATCGTGCGTTTCGACCCGGCCGGCCAAACCGTTCTCGGAGGCTCGTTGGTTACGGAGGTAGCCGATGCGGTCACCGCGGCAGTTACCATGAAGCCCAATACCACGATCAACAACCCCGCGGATGTGGATGAAGGCTTTTTCATTGAGTTGGCCATCGATCTGACCAAGGTCGGTTATCCCGCCGGCCGCGGCGATGGCGTGATTTTCCTGGGTGCCTTGTTGTTCGATGGCGACACCCGCCCGAATCCCACCGATGACTACGGCAACTGGACGTGGTGGTTCAAAGAGCGCGGCAATAACGCCTCGCCGGTGTGGGCTTATATGGATCCCAACACCATCGTCACTGGCGTGCAAGACCGCGCCGGCGCGGAAGGCCTCCCGCAGGTTTTCACCCTCTACGGCAACTATCCCAATCCGTTCAATCCCTCCACGACGATCAGCTTCGGCATGCCCGAGGCCGGCTTGGTGACGCTCAAGGTGTACGACATCCTCGGGCGCAGCGTGCTGGTCAAGGAACTGGGCATGAAAGCGGCCGGCCGGCATGAAGCCGTATTCGAAGCCAAAGACTTCACCTCCGGCGCGTATTTCTATCGTTTGCAGATGACTGCCCCGAGCGGAAAGAAGCAATCGACCCTCTACGGCAGAATGATGGTAATCAAATAAGGCCATGCGGCCTCAATGAGCCTTCCGGAGTGCAAGCTCCGGAAGGCTCACTTGCTGTGCAGTTGTCGCATTCATGAGAATTCGTGTCAGCGGTGCAGCTCACACGACCACGCAAAGTCGAATTCCATGGCACAGGCCAATAGCCCAAGGGGCAAAATGTAGCAGCGAAGGGCAACGCCCTGGGAAATCGGTAATCATGAGGTATCACCAAGCCCCGACCGGGGCGCCCTCGAACCACGTCAGGAATGCCGCCCCGTCAGGGCGATATGCAATGAATTTTCCCGGTTCCCAGGGCGCCGCCCAGGGGCCGTTACATGGGGTCAAGTTGGCCTTTTATCACGATGAGAGTATGCCATGGGGCGCGGCAAGTTAGAATAACATTATGAAAGATTCTTGCCCACAAAGCAACCGTTTGCACCGCGGAGCCGCGGAGAGCGCGGAGTTTCAAAATCAAGAGAGTCCTTCTTCGCGATCTTCGCGATCTTCGCGTCTTCGCGGTGAGCCTTTGAAGTGAATGACACGGCAGTGTGCCTCGATCTTCACAGGATCCTTGCTGGATGACAGTTGGATGACAGTGGTGGTGGATACTTCGTGCGAGACAACAGTGTATGAATCGGGCTTATTGCTGCCCGCGGGTTTTAGATTTCAGCTTGTCTAAAATCTGGCGTAGAACGTAAAGTCGATTCTTTTCGCACAGATCAACAGCCTGAAGGGGGCGAAATGTAGCAGCGCAGGGCAACGCCCCGGAAAAGCCGCAATCGGGAGAAATCACCAAGCCCCAAAGGGGCGCCATAAAGCCAGGTCAGGAAGGCCGCCTCTGCAGGGCTAGGCGCGATAGATTTTATCGGTCCCAGGGCGCTGCCCAGGGGCCGTTACATGCGGCCGCGTTGGGGGCAAACCGGTCTTCTAAAGAAGAAAGTGTATGGTTAACGCTGTAGAACGAAATGACCGCTAGAAATCAAAACTAACTCAGAAATAATTCTGCGATTTGTTTTCTTCGAAACCCTCTAAAGTCCCACGTTCATTTTGGCAGAGAGGCGAGTATGTTCCTTCCAATGCTTCCAGTCCGCAGTCCTTTCCATCGCCGGCCGGGATGGCAAAGGCAAATGCCCACGATGATTTTGGCTTTTCTGCTCATGATTGGTTCGGTTGCCCATGCCGGCACCACCGGCAAGCTCTCGGGCCGTGTCTTGGACACGCAGAAGCAGCCGCTGCCCGGCGCGAGCGTCGTGTTGGCGGGAACCGCGCTGGGCGCCGCCGCCGATGCCGAAGGCTACTACAACATTCTCAACATCCCGCCCGGAACGTATCGCGTGCAGTACAGCATCATCGGCTACCAAACGATGGTGATCCAAAACATTTTGATTACCAGCGACAAGACCACGGTACAGAACGTCGAGTTGAGCGAGGAGACGCTCGCCGGTGAGGAAGTGGTGGTGACGGCGCAGCGCCCCGTCGTCGAGACGAATTTGACCAGTTCCGTGGCCACGGTCACCAGTGAGAATATTGCCACGCTGCCGGTGCAGGAGCTGAATGACGTGGTGAATCTGCAGGCGGGCGTGGTGGACGGCCACTTTCGCGGCGGCCGCCTGGGCGAGGTGCAATACCAGATCAACGGCGTCACGGTCAACAATCCCTACGACAATAACTCGACCCTGCGCATCGATCGTTCGCTGTTGCAGGAGGTGCAGGTCATCAGCGGCACGTTCGATGCGGAATACGGCCAGGCGATGAGCGGCGTGGTCAATGCCGTGCTCAAGACCGGCGCGGATTTTTTCAAGTGGAATGCCGAAGCGTTTGCGAGCGACTATGTGTTTACCAGCGGCGATCGCCGTAGAGTGAATGATGAATTCCGGCCGCTGGCCCGGCAGAATTATCAGCTCAGCGTGAGCGGGCCGGTGGGTTTGCCCAAAACCTATTTTATTGTCAGCGGGCGGCGCTACGTGGATGACGGTTACATCTATGGCGTTCGGGCCTTCAATCCCACGGACCGCGCGGATTTTCAAAGCCGGGTGTTCACGCCCACCGGCGACAGCGCCGAGGTGCCGCTGGCCTACTCGCGGGAGTGGTCGGGCCTGGTGAAAATCACGAATCGCGCGTGGAACAACCTCGAACTGTCCTATCAAGCCCTGGGCAACTGGATTGACAACAAGCGCTACAATTTCAGCTTTTTCTTTAACCCTGACGGCGCTTCCAAGCAACGCACCTATTCGCTCGTTCATGGCTTCGATGTGACGCATACGGTTTCCAAGAACACGTTTTACAATTTGAGCTTCCGGCAGAATCTGTTCGACTATCATGACTTCGTGTATGAGGATTTTGATGATCCGCGCTATGACGCGGCCGGCCCGGCGCAAGGCGATGCCAACTACAACCTGGGAGTGAGCGTGCAAGGTGTCGATCTCAATCGCTTCAAACAACGCACCAACAGCTTCGTTTTCAAAGGCAGCCTGACCAGCCAGGTGAAGCGTGATCATTTGCTCAAACTCGGCGCCGAATTCCAATCCTCGGATTTGAGCTTCGGCGTGCCGGGGCTGATTTACAGCCCGGGCGGCACCTTGATCGAGCGCCGTCTGTTCAGCACGCCGCTGTATTCGTTTCAAGAGCTGGAAACCTACAATCCCATTACGTTCGCGGCTTATGCGCAGGATCAAATCGAATGGCAGGATTTGATCGTGCGCGCGGGCGCGCGCTGGGAATACTTCGACGCGCGCGCGACGCTGCCCAGCGATTTGCAGAATCCCGCGAACGCGATTCAAGGCGCGCCGCAATCCGTGCCGCGCTCGACCACGGCGAAATCCTCGCTGGCGCCGCGCATCGGCGTGTCGTATCCCATCTCCACCACGGCGGCGCTGTTCTTTGCGTATGGCCATTTCTATCAATATCCCGGCCTCGGCCAGCTCTTCAATAATTCCGATTACTCGCTGTTGAGCGAGCTGCAAGCGGGCGCGAGCAACTACAGCGTGTTCGGCAATCCCGACATCAAGCCCGAGCGCACGGTGCAATACGAGTTCGGCTACAAGCACGCGCTTACGGATTTCCTCGGCCTGGATTTCAGCATCTTCTACAAAGACATTCGCGACTTGCTGGGCGTGGAATTCATTTCAACCTATGCGGCCGCGGAGTATGCGCGCTTGACCAACGTCGATTTCGGCAACGTGCTCGGTTTCACCATCGCGCTCGATCAGCGCCGCCTCGGCCTGATCAGCACCATGCTCGATTACACCTGGCAGCGCGCGCAGGGCAACTCCAGCGATCCGCGCGAAACCGCGACGCGCGCCTCGGCCGGCGAAGACCCGCGGCCGCGGCAAGTGCCGCTCAACTGGGACCAGCGCCATACACTCAACGCAACGATCACCCTCGACCAGCCCGGTGATTTTGCCATCAGCACCATCCTCCGCTACGGCGGCGGCCAGCCCTATACGCCGGAAATCGGGTCCGGCTTCGGCGCCGATTTGGAAGCCAACTCCGGCCGCAAGCCCGCGTTCGTGCTGGTGGACGTGCGCGCGGAGAAATTCTTCCAACTTGCCGGCTTTGACATGAGCGCGTTCCTGCGCGGCTTCAACGTGTTGGATGGCCGTTACTCCAACGGCTTCATCTTCAGCAGCACCGGCAGCCCGGACTATTCTTTGAATCCTGAAACCGATCGCACGACGCTCGCCGATCCGAACCGCTACTATCCGCCGCGCCGCCTCGAAGTGGGATTGACGGTGAGCGCCCGCTAGGCCTGTTGGCCGCGACACGCAGCGCTGCTTTGGCCTTTCGTTCAGTCAAGGAGACTCAAGTTATGAAATGCAGACTCATGTTGTGTATCTCGTGGTTGGCGCTAGTTGCCGCCGCTCATGCCCAGCTCCAGCCGGTGGTGCCGCCGGAAAAACGCGGGCGTGTCGATGCCGAGCGCCAGGGCACGCACGATGCCGCCAGCATCCGCACCTTTTTCTATAATTATGGCATGGTCGGCGATTATCCGCCCGATCCCATCGGCGTCGATCTCAGCGTGTTTCATTCCGCCGAAGTGCCCAAAGGCAGCGGCTTGAACTATACCGACGGCATTACGCCGTTCGTGCTGGCGCGCATTCAGGAAAACAACGGCAAAACCTCACACCTCATGGAAACCGGCTTTCGCGAGCGGCAACAAGCCAGTCCCTATCGCAATCGCATCATGCGTTTCGAGCCGCGCCCGGGATTTTTCCAACCCGATCCCGGGATCAACAAGGGCCGCTCGCCCGCGATCAGCAACGATCCGCGCACCTGGCCTGATCTCTGGCCGGACAAGGAGAATGATCCCGATGATCCCGGATGGACCGGCAGTTGGAACGGCTACTTCGGCAAGCGGCCCAATGCCGATCAGGAAAGCTACACCGTGATGGACGACGACTTCTATGATGCCTGGGATTTCTATCCCGACAAGCGTGATTCCACGCGCCGCGGCTTGGGCCTGCGCATCGAGGTGCGCGGCTTTCAGTGGGCCAATCCGCAATCCTCCAATGTGATCTTCTGGCACTATGACATCACCAATGAAGGCACCACCGACTACAACGAGAATATCATCTTCGGCTTGTACATGGATTCCGGCGTGGGCGGCTCTTCGATTTCATGCGACGGCATCGCAGAATCGGATGATGACAACGCCTTCTACACCAAGCGCGGCAATCTCAATCTCGTTTACACCTGGGACAAAGGCGGCCACGGCGATGCCCTGGGCACCAATTGCTATCCCACCGGCTATTTGGGCTATGGTTATTTGGAAACGCCGGGCAAACCGTTCGACGGCAGCGACAACGACTATGACGGCATCATCGATGAAAAACGCGACGGCGGACCGGGACAACTCATCACCGGGCAGGACAACATCAAAGCCTATTTCCTGGCGAATTACAATCAGGCGGATTTCGAGCGCGAACACGGCACCGTCGAAAGCCGTTCGGCTTATCGCGCCGGCCGCTGGTGGACCGGGGATGAAGATTTTGACTGGGTGGCGGAGTTGCATGACACCGGCGCCGACGGCGTGTTTGGCACCAATGACACCGGCGAGGGCGACGGCATTCCCACCAACGGTGAAACGAATTTTGACCGCACCGATCTGCACGAGTCGGATCAAATCGGCCTGACGGGTTTCAAATTCAATCGTATTCGCGCGGGCGCCGGCAACCCCAGCCAGGAAGTCGACGGGATCGTGTTTTTTGACGACGGCAAGAACTGGCCCAAGCGTTTGTATGATCAATTCACTGACCCCGATCCGGCGAAGCGTTTCGATCCGCCGCTCGCTTTGAACTACAACATCGGTTTTGTGTTTGCCTCCGGCCCGTTCACGCTGCGGGCCGGGAAGACGGAGCGCTTCAGCCTGGCGCTGGCCTTCGGCGCGGATTTGGAAGAGCTGGAGAATACCGTCAAAATCGTGCAGCTCATCTACAACGCCAATTATCAATTCGCGGTGCCACCGCCCATGCCCACGGTCACCGCAGAGGCCGGCGATGGTTATGTGCGGCTTGCTTGGGATGATCAAGCCGAGCGCGGCATCGATCCGGTCACGCTCGAAAATGACTTCGAAGGTTACCGCGTTTACCGCGCCACGGATCCGGAATTTCGCGACGTCAAGGTCATCAGCACCGGCCGCGGCACCGGGCCGCTGGGCAACGGCAAGCCGCTGGCGCAGTTCGATTTGGTCAATGACAAAAAAGGCTTCTCCTCGCAAGTGGTGGAGGGGGTGGCGTATTATTTGGGCAACAACACCGGCCTGGCGCACACCTTTATCGACACCACCGTGACGAACGGCCAGCTTTACTACTATGCGGTCACGGCCTACGATTTTGGCTCGGATTCCCTGGGCTTTTATCCCTCGGAAAATGCCATTGCGGTCTCGCGCACGCCGCGCGGCGGTACGATCTTGCCGAAGAATGTCGTCGCGGTGCGGCCGAATCCGCGGGTGCGGGGTTTCACGCGTGCCGAGGCCTCGAATACCACTCGTGTGGCGGGCCGCGGCACCGGCAGTGTTGCGGTGCAGGTGGTGAACTCCGCGCTGGTGCCGGACAATCACACCTATGAGCTGAGATTCAGAAGCCTGTTCGCGGACAGCATCCGCGCCAATGTTTTTGATTTGGTGGACATGACCGGCAACGACACGCTTTTCACCAACGGCTACGATTTGGAAGGCGCCGGCAGCGGCCTGGTCGGCAAGGGCCTGCTCCCGATCGTGAGCACTCCCAAGACCGTCATGGTTGATTCCGCCAGCGGTTTTACGCCGGCGAGCCTCACCAACGGACGCCTGCAAGTGACATATCGCAATCCGTTGCCCATCAATCTGAAGCGCCCCGGCTTCCCGGAAGACATGACCATCACCTTCAGCAATGTGCCGATCGATACCTCGCTGCGGGGCTTTGGCTTGCTGCGCTCGCGGCCGACCAAGTTCCGCATTCATGCGCACACCGCCGCCGGCGACCTGCGCATGAAGTTCTATTTCCTGGACAAGGATAACGACGGCACGCTGAGTTTGCCCTTCCCGGATGAATTCATCGATGTTGTCACCTATCTTCCCAACCGGCCAACCGCCTACGAAACTTGGCGTGTGGAATTGGACACCACCGGGCAGGCGCAACGCGGCTCTCTCCAAGTGCCCACCTTGGGCGATGTTTATGAAATGAAGTTGATCTATCCCTTCGAACATGGTGAGGTATATTCGTTTTCCACCACCGGTGAGTTCATCAACCCGGCGGCCGCGCAGAGCCTGGCACAGCAAGAGCCATATGTCGTGCCGAATCCCTACGTCGGCTTGGCGAGTTTTGAAGCGGAGCGTTTCGCCATCTCCGGCCGCGGCGAGCGGCGAATGGAATTTCGCAACCTGCCGCAAAACTGCACGATTCGCATTTTCACGGTGCGCGGCGAGTTGGTGCAAACGCTGCATCATGACGGCTCCGATTTTGGCATGGTGCCGTGGGATTTGCGTTCGAAAGACAATCTCGAAATCGCGCCGGGGTTGTACCTCTATCATGTGGATGCCGGCCCGCTGGGCAAGCATATCGGAAAGTTTGCGATAATAAAGTGAGATTTTCAAAAGCGTGTCCCCAGCGGATAGATTAAGTCCAACGGATGAAGCCTTTTTGATATAAAGCAGTTTGAAGCGGTTTCGCTGGAAAGGTTATTGGCTTTTTATCTTTGGCTTTCATCTATCCGCTGGTGGCGAAGGCTTCAAAATCTCTCACTCGAAGGGAGGCGAGGTATGCCGCTCCTGCACCAAGAATTGACCTACGAGTTGCGCATGTGCATGATGGAGGTACACAACGAAATCGGAGTCGGCTTCGATGAGGAAACTTACCATCAAGGTGTGATTCGGAGGTTCATGAAAGCAGGAATCCCCTTCGTTTCGAAGCCGCAGCGGCACATTTTGCATCGCGGCGCGCCGGTCAAAACCATCGAATTAGACTTCCTTGCAGACGAGAAGGTCATTATCGAGTTGAAGTGCTTGCGCTGCGGTTTTCTGCGGGCGAATTACATTCAGATTCTTTCGCACCTCAAACTCTGGCAAAAGAAATTGGGGTTGTTGGTCAATTGGGGTTTTCCTCGGCTTCAGTTCAAGCGAATTCCATTCACAGAAAAACCCAAGAAGGTTGCGGAAGAATACGGCTATATCAAAGGTGCTTTGACTGAATCAGAGCGACTAGCTTTAGCTAGATTGCGTGAAGCCATTTTGTTTGTGTTGGAAACCCATGGTCTTGGGTATGGCAAATCTACGTATCAAGCGTTGGTGCAATCCGAGTTGAAATACCGGCAAATCGGATTTGAGAAAGGCAAAATTGTCGAGGTCGTCTATGGGAACGAAATCATCCGTTCATACCCAATGCGCTTTTGGCTCATCGAAAACCAAATGCTCTGTGACATCGCGGCTTTACAAGAGCGCATACTGCCGGAGCACGTCGTGCGCATGCAAACGTTTCTCAAAAAGCTTGAATTATCCGCCGGCCTGATCGTGAACTTTGGAAAGAGCCAACTGGAGCTTCGTGGCGTGCGTTGTTAGCAGATGTGAAAGAACGACCGAGGCTTAAAAATATCGTCAACGGAGGGATGAAGCCCAACCGATGAAAAGTGAAAAGCTTTATCCGCTGGTCTTAATCTATCCGTTGGGGCAAGTCTTAAAAGCAATACCCGTTTAAGGAGTCTGAATATGAAATCGAAACTTGTTCTCTTCGCCATTCTGTTGTTCAGCGCGTCCGTGTATCCGCAAAGCAAAACCGGCACCACCGTTGCGCAGTTTTTGTTGATTGAGCCGAGCGCGCGTTTGGCGGCCATGGGCAACGCCGGGGTTGCCATGTATGACGAGGTGGCGGCGGCCTACTACAATGCCGGCGCGATCGGGCTGCAAAGCGGCTACAGCGCACAGTTTTCGCACAGCACCTGGCTCGCGGATATTTCGTACAACTACGCGGCCGCCGCGCTGCAAGCCGGAGAATTGGGCAACATCTTTCTCAGCGTCACCTCGCTCAGTTCCGGCGAAATCGACGTGCGCACGGTCGAACAACCGCTGGGCACCGGTGAACGCTACACGGTTTCGAATCTTGCGCTCGGCCTCGGCTTCGGCCGGCAGATCTCCGATCGTTTTTCCGCCGGCGTGCAGGTGCATTACATTCAAGAGCGGATCTGGCACAGCACGCTCTCGACGTTTGCCCTCAACGTCGGCACGGTTTATCGCCTCTCGGAAAATGGCTTGCGTTTGGGCGCCAGTATTTCGAATTTTGGCCTGCCCGCAAGCTATGATGGCCGCGATTTGCGCTTCGTTTTCGATCGTGACCCGGACAAATACGGCGACAACAGCGCGCTCCCCGGCTTGGTCTTTACGGAGGATTATCCGCTGCCGGTGCTCTTTCGTGTGGGCGTGACCTATCCCATGCGCCTCAATCCGAGCAACGTCGTACACCTTGCGGTGAATGCTTTTCATCCCAGCGATAACACGGAGAGCATGAGTGTGGGCGCGGAATGGCTGCTGTTCAAAATGCTCGCGTTGCGCGGCGGCTATCAGAATCTCTTTTTGAAGGATTCCGAAGTCGGTGTCACGCTCGGGGCGGGCATGAACCTCGAGGTCGATGGCTATGCCTTCCGCCTGGATTATGCCTGGGCCGATCACGGCCGGTTGGAATCAGCGCAGCGCTTCAGTTTGGGCGTTACCTTCTGAGGCAAGAGAACCGCCGGCGGCAGGTGTTTTCCGCCGGCCATTTGGCACCATCGGCGCCATTTGCCGGCGGCCGCCCGCCTGCGCCGCTGAGCGCTCGCTGGTTATGCCCCGCCCGTGTGAGACGCGGGTGGCGCTGACGCAGCGCGGCTCGCACATGTATTCTGTTAGTAATGAGGAGGAATCGACATGGTCGATTACATTGTCAATGCGTTGCACTTGCTGGCCACGGTGATTTGGATCGGCGGCATGGCCTACACCGCGGTAGTGCTCATGCCGGCGGCTCAGGCCCTGGATCCGGGCCCGCGCGGCCAGCTCATGGGTGCCGTGGCCAAGCGCTTCAGCATCGTGGCCTGGAGCAGCATCCTGCTGCTGCTGATTACCGGATTGATCAAAACTCCGGCGGAAATGCTGCTCGATACGGCTTCGACCTATGGGGTGGTGCTGACCGTCAAGCATGCGTTGGTGTTGATCATGATCATCATCGGCAGTGTGATCACCTTCAGCGTTGTGCCGAAGACGCGATCGCTGGCGCCGGCGCCCGGCGAGCGGCCCTCGCCGGCCTTCGTCAAGGCGCAGCAGCAGCTCAAAATGCTCGCCACCACCAATTTGATCCTGGGCATCATTGTGCTGTTGTGCGTGGTGCAGCTTGAAAGCTGAGGCCCAAACAAGGAACGCGAGATGAATCAGCCGCCCGTCCGCAGCGTCTGCGGTCTTCTCATTCTTCTTGGCTTCGGAACTGCGTTGAGCCAGTCGCGTTACGATCAACACGTCTTCTTTGCCAACAGTCTCACGGCCGAATCCTACTCCTACAGCACCGGCACCTGCATGCCGCCGAGTGAGCTGGCCCTGGTTGATGGCAAGATTCCGGTGGCGGCCGAGCGCTATCACAACCCGCCCAATGCTTTGCGGTTGCAGTGGCGCTCGGCGTTTGGCGGGGAGTGGGAGATGGCGGTGCACTACAGCAAATGGCGCAATCAGGAAATCCTGTTCCGCGGGGACACGCTTTCATTCTGGTGCTTCACCCCGGAGGAAATCCCCGCAGAAGAATTGCCGCTGATTTACTTGCAGGACGTGCAGGGCATGGGCACCCCGCCGGTGGCGTGGGGCAAGCTCGCCGGCGGTTTGCCGGCACAGCAATGGCGGCAGGTGAAGTTCGCGCTGGCCCGCCTGCTCAACCCGCATGAAGTTGTCGCCTCCACGAAGGAGGAAAACCTCAGCAGGATCAAAACCATTTGCTTCGCGCAGGCAGCGCACGACGGCAAGCCGCACACGATCTATCTGGATGAAATCAAAATCTTCGACAGCAATCCTGCCGACAAGGAACCACCGGCCCGGCCGCTGGAACTGACGGCCAGGGCCTACGATCGTCACATCGACTTGCGCTGGCAGCCCAGCCCCGAGCCGGACGTGCTGTCCTACCAAATCTATCGCTCCCTCGACGGTAAAGACTTTCAGCCGGTCGGCATTCAGAAGGTGGATTTCAGCCGCTATGCCGATTTCCTCGGTGCGCCCGAACGAAAAGCCTTCTACCAAGTCAGCGCGATCGATCTGAACGGCAACGAATCGCCGCGGTCGGCTGCCGTCACGGCCACCACCCGCCGGCTTTCGGATGAGGAGTTGCTCACCATGGTGCAGGAGGCCTGCTTTCGTTACTATTGGGAATCCGCGCATCCGGTTTCCGGGCTGGCGCTGGAAAACATTCCCGGTGACAATGAAATGGTGGCGATCGGGGCTTCCGGCTTCGGCATCATGGCGCTGGTGGTGGCGGCGGAGCGCGGCTTTGTCCCACGGTCGCAGGCCGCCGCGCATCTGTTGAAGATCGTCGAATTTCTGCAGCAGACCGACCGTTTTCACGGCGCGTGGCCACACTTCATGTATGGCAGCACCGGCAAAGTCTTGCCGCTGTTCGGCAAGTACGACAACGGCGGCGACCTGGTCGAGACTGCTTTTCTGATGCAAGGGCTGCTGGCGGCGCGGCAGTACTTCAACGGCAAGGATGCGGTGGAACGCAAAATCGTCGCCGGCATCACCGCGCTGTGGGAAACGGTGGAATGGGACTGGTATCGCAAGGAGCCTGACAGCGATTTTCTCTATTGGCATTGGTCGCCGGATCACGCCTGGCACATCAATCATCCGTTGATCGGGTTCAACGAAACCATGATCGTGTATCTGCTGGCTATCGCGTCGCCGACGCATGCCGTGCCGGCGAGCCTGTATCACAGCGGCTGGGCGGGGCAGTCGGAGCGCGCGCGACGTTACCGCGAGGAATGGGGCCGTACCACGCATGGCAATCAGTATGTCAACGGCAACACCTACTATGGTTTCAAATTGGACGTCGGCGTCGGCCGCGGCGGCCCGCTGTTCTTCACGCACTATTCTTTCCTGGGATTCGATCCGCGCGGCAAAAAGGATCACTACACGAACTATTTCAAGAACAACCGCAACCTGGCGCTGATCAATCATGCCTATTGCGTCGAGAATCCGCGCGGCCATCGCGGCTACAGCGCGGTGAGTTGGGGCTTGACCGCGAGCGATGATCCCTGGGGTTATCGCGCGCATGAAGCGGTGCCGCGGCAGGACAACGGCACCCTTACACCCACCGGCGCACTTGCCTCGTTTCCCTACACGCCCGCGGAGTCCATGGCGGCGCTCAAACATTTCTACCATGAATTGGGCGCGCAGCTTTGGGGCATTTACGGTTTTCGCGATGCGTTCAATCCCGGCCAAAACTGGGTGGCGGATATTTTCATGGGCTTGGATCAGGCGCCGATCACCGTGATGATCGAGAACTATCGCAGCGGTTTGTTGTGGCGGCTGTTCATGTCCAATCCCGAGATTGCGCCGGCGCTGCAGGCAGTCGGGTTCGTGCCGGAGGAGTCCGGCGAATGAGCTTCTGGCGGGCCTGCGTGGTTGAATGAGATCATGCCGTGGCAAGCGGAATGTCCAGCGATCGATTGTCTTGGTTTGTGGCAGTGATCACGCAGTATGTCTTTCAGACGAATCTTGTGGAATGCCCGGCATTGCGCCCCAATCTTCACAAGCTCCTGCGAAGATTTGAGCGCGGCGCCGAGTACTTCCCTGGATTCCTTCTGAATGACACCTGCAATGGCTTTGACCAATCAAGGGAACGCAGCCTCAGGCCAGCAGGTCACGCACAACTTCTGCGATGATGAAGGCGAGGTTGGGCTGGTGAAATGAGAGTTCCGGGGCGGGAATACGATGATGCTTGATTTTGCGGGGGAAATTAACGCAGTTTTTGTAGCTCTCGACACTGGCAAGTGGATTTGCCATGGTTCTCAGGCTTGCTGCAAAGACGGCTTTTCACTGCGAGGTAGGTTTTGCAGAGCTTCATGAATCATGCTTTGATAAGCCTGTTCCCGATCCAATTTGATTTCGTACAGGCTGGCCCAATCAATGAAGTCCCAACGTTCTTCCAGTTTCCCCTGTTTGTAAAGCTGGTAGAAATCGGGAGTACGGACCTTGTACTTCTGTTCGTAATTCAGTAGCAGCGGTTCCACCGCCACCAGGTCTTCCATGATGTCGTCAAGTGTGAGTTGAGCGTTCATTTCTTTCTCCATCTTTGCTTTTCTGAGACGATTATAGCGATCTTCCGCTAAAAAGTCAACTCATGAGACCGGGGAGGCGGAGCCGGGACTCTGCAACGATGACCTCGCACTTGCGACACGATAGTCCGCGGTTATACCAGGAACCCTTGCAGCAGGCTGCGGCCTCGCAGGAATTGGCATGACGCAACGCCGATGAAGCTGTATGAGATGGTTGCGTGAAAGGGTTTGATAATCCATGAAGAAGACCTGCTTTGTGGCCATGCCGTTTGGTATGGGTGCGGAGTATGGCGGCAAACGGCGCGAATCAGATTTCATTTTCAATGAAATCATCAAACCGGCAGTCGAAGCCGCCTTTGCAAGGTTCAACCAACAGCGAGAGGCGCAGGGCCGGTATGAGCCGCAAGTGTTGCGTGAGCTGGATGAAGGGTCACCGGGTGACATCACCATCTCCATCATCGAGCACATTGCGAAGTCTTATATCACCATTGTGGATTTGACGGGCCGCAATCCCAATGTCTTTTTTGAGCTGGGCGTGCGCCATGCCCTGCGCCGCAACGGCACAATTCTGATTGTGCAGGACAAGGAACAGTTGCCGTTTGACATCCGGAACTTTCGTATCGTGGAATACGATCCGCTTTTTGATGGGATCAATCGTTCCAGAGTCTCGCTGGAAAAGGCCATCTTGAGGACACTGGAGATTTTGGAGGAGCCTTCGGCGTCGATTACGGACAGTCTGGTGTTTCAGGCGCTTGCCGATCTGCAAGTATCCGGCCCTGGATTTTTTGAAGGCGTCTCGGCGTCCGAAGGTGTGACGTGGGATGAGTACTGGAATCGCGCCATGCAGATCAACAACATCTTGAGCCAATTGCTGGCCGCCGGCTTGTACGAGCCGCATATCATCATGGGCATTTCCAACGGCGGGCTTTTCATTGCCGACACGATTCTGCGGCTGGTCTATGCCAGCCGTATTCCGCTGATCTGCTTGTGGGCCTATCGTTCCATGGAGAATTATTTCGACAATGCCGTGAACAACGCCATCGTCACACGGGAGAATCTCGAGGAGATCATCAGGATTAAACGAAACGACCGCAAAGAACATGAGGCCCGCCTGCTGATTATGGATGATGTCGTCGGCACCCAACGTACCTTTCGGCAGTTGATTTCCTATCTGCAGGGACGATTGGGTGAGTTCTACCACGAACTCGACCTCCGCTTTGTCTTTCTTTTCTGTACGCGTACGGACGTGCAGGAGGATCTGCGGCCCTTTTTGTTGTCCAGTTATCCCAAGAGCCGGGCCTTTTTTCATCGCTACGAACTCAACCCCATCACCCACAAAAGTGCGTTGCCCTACTGGAAGAACATTCATTCTGGTGAAGTCTGGAAAAAGCTGCATGCCGACGAGAACATCAATCCTGCTGAGTCGCTGTGAATAGACACAAGGGTGTTTCAAATGCGGCCGGTGAGTGTTCTGCGCGCGGCCTTCGCTGGAGGCGAGAGCCGGTGCAGGCTCGTGGCCTGCTTGACTCGAGGTGGCAAACAGACAAGCACTCCACAAACTCCGAGGAAATCCCATGACCATCATTCCGCCCAAGCGCCGCAAGCACAGTTTTACGCAATCGCTGATCGCGCCGCCGGCTGCCGTGTTTCCTTTGCTGTGTCCGGTGCGCGAGGTCGATTGGCAACGAGACTGGGAGCCGCGGCTCGTGATCTCGCAATCCGGCTATGCCGAGACGGACTGTCTGTTCATCGCGCCGGCAGAGCTGCACGAGGCGGTTTGGGTGATCACCCACTACGATCCGAAGGCTTTTGAGGTGGTGATGTACAAAATCACGCCCGGTCACACCGTGGGCAAGCTGGAGATCGCCCTGGCCGACAATGGCGCGGGCGGCACCACCGCAGAGGTTTCCTACGAGTACACTGCGTTGACGCCGGCGGGCGAGACCTTTCTGCAGCAATTCACCGCGGAACGCTACGCGGGTTTTATGAAAGATTGGGAGAAGGAAATGAATCACTACCTCAAGACGGGCAGCACGCTTGCATGAGGTGAGTGAGATCAAACGGGGCGGGAGCGAGGCGCGCTTTTTGAATTGCCGGCATGTTGCTCTGCCACAGGCAGGCGCAGTTTTCTCCTCACGCAAATGATGTGGCCAGCATGGCCGCGAGCAACCAGAAGGATAGCGATCCCAAAGGACCATTTTGATGCACAGGATTCTTGAACCCAAACTCATTGCCATTTTTCGTGAAGGCTATACCAAGAAGCAATTCTCAGCGGACGTGGTTGCCGGCGTCATCGTCGGCATTGTGGCTTTGCCACTGGCGATTGCCTTCGCCATCGCCTCCGGCGTAAAACCGGAGCAGGGCCTCTACACCGCGGTGGTGGCGGGCTTCATCATTGCCGCCTTGGGCGGCAGCCGCGCGCAGGTCAGCGGCCCCACCGGCGCGTTCGTTGTGATCGTTTATGGCATCGTGCACGAGCATGGCTACGCAGGCTTGGCGGTTGCCACCATGCTCGCCGGCCTCTTTCTGATCATCATGGGCGCGATGCGGATGGGCGTGCTGCTCAAGTTCATTCCGTATCCCGTGACGGTCGGTTTCACCAGCGGCATCGCGTTGATCATTTTCTCCTCGCAGACCCGCGATTTCCTAGGCTTGCAGATCGCCAGCGTGCCGGCTGATTTCGTCGAGAAGTGGGCCGCCTACTTCGCCAACCTGCACACGTTCAGCCCGCACGCGCTCGGCGTGGGCCTGCTGGCGCTGGCGCTCATCGTCTTGTGGCCGCGGGTGACGCATCGCATTCCCGGTTCGTTTGTCGCCCTGCTCGTGATGACGGCCATCGTTCATCTTTTTGACGTGCCGGTGGAGACCATCGGCAGCCGGTTCGGCGAGGTGCCCAACAATCTGCCGGCCCCGCGCATGCCGGACATTAGTTGGAAGATGATTACCGAGGTGTTTTCACCGGCGGTCACCATTGCGCTGCTGGCCGCGATCGAATCCCTGCTGTCCGCGGTGGTGGCCGACGGCATGCTGGGCACGCGCCACCGCTCGAACATGGAATTGATTGCACAGGGCGTCGGCAATTTTCTTTCGCCGGTCTTCGGCGGCATTCCCGCGACCGGCGCGATCGCGCGCACGGCGACGAACATCAAGAACGGCGGCCGCACGCCGGTGGCGGGCCTGGTGCACGCGCTGGTCTTGCTGCTCATCATGCTGTTCTTCGCGCAGTATGCCGCGCTGATTCCCATGCCCGTGCTGGCAGCGATTCTGATCTACGTCGCCTACAACATGAGCGAATGGCACATGTTCGTCAAGCTCATGCGCAGCCCGCGCAGCGATGTCGTCGTCCTGTTCGCCACGTTTCTGCTGACGGTTTTAATCGATTTGACGGTCGCCATTCAAGTGGGCGTCGTGCTGGCGGCCTTTCTGTTCCTGAATCGCATGGCGAACGTCACGCAAGCCAATCTCATCACCAAGGAGCTGCAAAACGATGTTGACGAATTGGAAGACGACCCGAATGCGATTTCGCGCCGGCAGGTGCCGCCGGGCGTCGAGGTGTTTGAGATTCACGGCCCCTTGTTCTTTGGCGCCATCGATCAATTCAAAGACACCATTCGCCTGCTGGAAAAGTCTCCCCGCGTGCTCATTCTGCGCATCCGCAATGTTCTGGCCGTTGATGCGACTGCGTTGCGCGCCCTGGAAGTGGAGGTCGAGAATGCCAGGAAGCACGGCAATGTGATCATTCTTTCGGGTGTGCACGCGCAGCCCTTGCATGCCATGCGGCAAGCGGGACTGCTGGAAAAACTCGGCGAGGAAAACGTTTGCGCCAATATTGATGATGCACTGAATCGCGCGCGCGGCATACTCGGCTTGCCGCCCGTGCCGCGGCCCGGGCCTTTTGTCGCGACGGTGGCGCGGGAGAAACATCTGGAGCCAGAGTGAGCAAGGCCGGCTTGTTCGTCGGGTTTTGGCTCAAACCAAAAGGGGTGAGGCGCAAACTTGCGCACCGGCGGGCGCGAATTGACCAAAACAGCCTGGCGGCAAGTCCGGCTTCACCGATTGATGAGAAGAGGAAGGAACCCTTGAAAAGTTTCAAAACCAAGTACGGCCATTTTTCCAAAGATGGCAAAGAATACGTGATCACCACCCCGCGCACGCCGCGGCCGTGGATCAATGTGATCAGTAACGGCGACTACGGCCTCACCATTTCACAAACCGGCAGCGGCTACAGTTGGCGCACGCACGCCCAGCTCAATCGCCTGACGCGCTGGGAGCAGGATCTCATCAAAGACGAATGGGGCAAGTACCTTTATCTCCGCGATGAAAAAGGCAACGTGTGGTCCGCCGGCTGGAAACCGGTTTGCCACGAGCCGGAGCGCTACCTCTGCCGTCACGGCCTGGGCTACAGTGTGATTGAATCGTTGAATTTCGGCATTGCCTCCACGTTACTGGTGTTCGTGCCGAACGAGGAACCGCTGGAGCTGTGGCAACTCACGCTGCGCAACACCTCGCGCCGGCCCAGGCAGCTCAACGTGTTTTCATTCTTTGAATGGTGCTTGGGCCAGGCACCGGATTGGCACCGCGAGTTTCACAAGTCCTTCATTGAAACCGCCTATGATGCCTCGACCAACGCCATCTTTGCCACCAAGCGGCTGTGGGAAATTCCCACCGCGCGCGGCCACTGGAATGCCGACTGGGGTTATGTCGCGTTCCATGCCGCCAGCGTGAAGCCCGTCGCCTTTGACACGGACAAGGAGACCTTTCTCGGCCGCTACGGCCAGCAGCGCCTGCCCGAGGCGGTGCAGACCGGCAAGCTCAAAAAGCGGAGCGGCAACTGGCTCGATCCGATTGCCAGCCTGCAACTCAAGCTCACGTTGCAGCCGGGCGAGCAAAAGACCGTGTGCTTCACGCTCGGCGCCACGCCGACCGTGGAGGCCGCCGTCGATCTGATCGACAAGTATCGCGCACCCGGCCAGGTCGCCTCCGCGCTGACGGCAGTGCAGGAACGCTGGCACACGCTGCTGAACACGGTGGCCTGCGACACGCCGGACGCGGCGATGAATCTCATGCTCAACACCTGGTTGAAGTATCAAGCCATCTCCGGACGCTTGTGGGGCCGCACGGCTTACTACCAAACCGGCGGCGCTTTCGGCTTTCGCGATCAACTGCAGGACAGCCACATTTTCCTGCCGATCGCCGCGGCGCGCACCGCCCGGCAGATTCTGCTGCATGCGCGACATCAATTCCAAGACGGCACGGTGTATCATTGGTGGCATCCCATTTCCGAGATTGGCTTGCACAACCAAATCTCCGACAACCTGCTGTGGTTGCCGTTCGTGGTCAACAGCTATTTGCAGGAAACCGGTGATTTCGCGCTGCTGCAGACTCCCGAACCGTTTGTCGACGATCCCCAGCCGGTGTCGCTCTTCGAGCATTGCGTGCGCGCCATCGACAAGGCGCTCGCGCGTTCGAGCGAGCGCGGGCTGCCGTTGATCGGCGCCGGCGATTGGAATGACGGCTTGAGCGCGGTCGGCCTGGAGGGCAAAGGCGAATCAGTCTGGCTGGGGCATTTTCTGCATCTCATTCTCCGGGATTTTGCGGCAATTGCGGAACGCGTTGGAGAGACGCAGCGGGCGCAGAGCTATCGCGAACGCGCGCAGCGTTTGCGCGCAGTCCTGAATGCGCAGGCCTGGGACGGCGAGTGGTACTATCGCGCCACCAAAGACAACGGTGAGAAGATCGGCAGCCGCGAAAATACGCAGGGCCGCATTTATCTCAATGCGCAAACCTGGGCGGTGATCGCCGGCGTCGCCGATCGCGGCCGCGCCGAACAAGTCATGAACATGGTCGAGCAGCACCTGGAATACAAGGCCGGGCCGCTGTTGCTTTATCCCGGTTATGACGCGCCGGACCAGTTCATCGGTTATCTTTCACGCTACGCTGCCGGCATGCGCGAGAACGGCGGCGTGTACACCCATGCCGCCACCTGGGCGGTGATTGCCGAAGCTCTGCTCGGCCGCGGCGAGCACGCCTTTCGCATGTTCGCGAAGCTCAACCCGATCAACCGCGGCAGTCAGCCGGAGGAATACTTTGCCGAGCCGTTTGTCACGCCCGGCAACATTGAAGGGCCTGATTCCAAATTCTACGGCCGCGGCGGCTGGACTTGGTACACCGGCTCCGCAGCCTGGCTCTTCAAAGTTGGTTGGGAATGGATTCTCGGCGTGCGGCCGACGCTCGACGGACTGCTGCTCGACCCCTGCATTCCCGCCGGCTGGCAAAGCTTCACAGTTGTGCGCCAGTACCGTGATGCCGTTTATGATATCGAAGTGCGCAACCCCGAGCGGTTGAACGGCGGCGTCAAGCAAGTATTGATCGACAGCGAAAGCTATCCCGGCGGTAGAACTGCCACCGGCGTGTTGTTGCCCGTGTTTGCGCCTGGAACGACGCACAAAATCATCGTCACCCTCGGGGCACACGCGGAGGCGGGATTAGTCACATCAGAGTGAGATCGTATTTCTGACGGCAAAGAATGCATCCAGTGGATAGAAACAACCCGCAAGCAAACGAGCTGTCTCATCTGCCGGTTGGTTTCTATTCTTTGGCGATTTTCCTTAAATCGCTGTTGGTTCGCGCTGGCTTCTTACTTCGAGTGATCGCCCTCATGAGAAAATTCTCTGTGCTGCTCTGCGGCTGGTTGCTGCTCGCGCCGTTGCTGGCGGCCGGCCAAACGAATCCTTCGCCGCGGCACATTGTCGTGCTCGGCTCT
Organism: bacterium; assembly: GCA_023150945.1. Lineage (NCBI taxonomy): Bacteria > bacterium. The sequence goes on from JAKLJX010000015.1 coordinate 108,690, forward strand.
TCCACCGCCGAAGGTGTCGGTCCGAAGGACCGAAACAATGCCTGGGTAAATCGTTATCGGGCCTATTTGCAGACGCTGAATACGAGCCACCAGGTTTCGAATCTTGCCCGGGGCGGGTATACCACTTATCACATCCTGCCGGATGGTTTGACGCCGCCGGCGGGCCGGCCGGCGCCCGATCGTGAGCGTAACATCACCAAGGCCTTGTCCCTCAAGCCCGATGGTATCATCATCAATTTGCCGAGCAATGACGCCACCAGCGGTTACAGTGTGACCGAGCAACTGGCGAACTATGACGCCGTGCTGGCGCGCGCCAAAAGTCAGGGCGTGCCGGTGTGGATCACCACCACGCAGCCGCGCAATCTCAGCGCCTCGCAGCGGCAGAATCTCATGACGATGCGCGATTCCACCCTGGCCCGGTACGGCCGCCGCGCCCTCGATTTTTGGAACGTGATTGCCACTGCCGACGGCACCATCAACTCGCTTTATGACAGCGGCGACGGCATCCACTTGAATGATGCGGCGCACCAGATTTTGTTTGACCGCGTGGTGGCGGCGCGCGTGCATCAACTGGCCCTGAGCGACAGTGCCTTCCTCGAGATGGTGCAGCGCGCCTCGTTCGAATTCTTCTGGCAGGAAGCCAATCCCAGCAACGGCTTGATCAAGGATCGCAGCGCCACCGGCGCGGCCTGCAGCATTGCCTCGGTCGGCTTCGGACTGACGGCCATTGCCATTGCGATTGACCACGGCTGGATTACGCGGGCCGCGGGCCGCGAGCGCGTGCTGGCGGCGCTCAAGACGTTTTGGGAGAAGCCGCAGGGCCGTGAAGCCCAGGGCAAGATCGGCTACAAGGGCTTCTTCTATCACTTCCTCGATATGAACACCGCGCTGCGCGCGTGGAATTCCGAGCTGTCTTCGATCGATACCGCGCTGCTGCTCGCCGGCATTCTTGACATGAAGCAGTATTTCACCACCGCTGATCCGGCTGAAACACAAATCCGCAGCCTGGCGGATTCGATCTACCACCGCGTCGATTGGAATTGGATGCGCAACTTCCAGCCCAATGTCCTGGGCGGCTGGTTTCCTGAAACCGGGTTCATCAACTGGTGGTGGGGCGGCTACAATGAAGCCATGATCATGAACATTCTCGGCCTGGGCTCGCCGACGCATCCGCTGCCCACCACAATCTGGCCGGCGTGGACCAGTGGCTACAAGTGGCAGACACACTATGGCTATACTTATGTGAATTTCCCGCCGCTGTTTGGCCATCAATACTCGCATTGTTGGATCGATTTCCGCAACATTCAGGATGCCTACATGCGCGGCAGGGGCATTACTTATTTCGAAAATTCACGGCGGGCCACCCTGGCGGCGCGCGCCTACGCCATCGCCAATCCCGGCAACTGGCGCGGTTACGGCGAGAATGTTTGGGGCTTGACCGCCTGCGACGGCCCCAACGGATATCGCGCGCGCGGCGCGCCGCCGGCCGAAAATGATGACGGCACCATCGCGCCTACTGCCGCCGGTGGTTCCATGCCCTTTGCGCCGGAAGTCTGCCTGCCGGCACTGCGCTACATGTACGAGACCTATGGCGCGAGCCTGTGGACGCGCTACGGTTTTCGCGACGCCTTCAATCTCACCCAGAACTGGTGGGGCCCGGACGTGATCGGCATCGACGAAGGCCCGATTGTGTTGATGATCGAGAATTACCGCAACGGCAGCGTCTGGCAGCGCTTCATGCAAAACGCCGATGTGCAACGCGGTTTGCAGCGCGCCGGCTTCCTGCCGGTGACCGCCGTGGAAGGAAAAAACCACGGCGCGCCCGCCCGCTTCGAGCTTGCGCAAAACTTTCCCAATCCCTTCAACCCCTCGACGCTGATTCGATTCTCCCTGCCGCAACCCAGCCGGGTGCAGTTGAGAGTTTTCGATCTTGCCGGCCGGGTGGTGGCCACGTTGGTGCAGGGCACATTGGCAGGCGGGCCTCATGAGTTCGTGTTCGACGGGAGAAATTTGGCGAGCGGGGTTTATTGGTACGCCCTGGAGGCAGGAGAATTCAAACAAATGCGCAAGGCGGTTTTGGTAAAATAGTCCCCGGCGGAGTGAGCGTTCCGCCTTGACTGGAGCCCCTAACCTGGCAGCAATTCAAACATGATGAAGAAATCACTGACGCCGCTCGGCATGATCTTGCTCGCTGTTGTTGTCACCGCCACGATCGGGTGTGAAACGCCTGCGCCGAGAAAGTTGCCTGCTGTCGGTGCCGCCTGGGATCCCTTCCTGGACACGCTGCAGGTGCAGACGTTGCAGTTCTTCCTCGAAACCACCGAGGTGCAAACCGGCCTGTGTTGGGATCGCTGGCCCTCGCCCAGTCCGGCCAGCATCGCGGCCATTGGCTTTGGTTTGACTTGCTACCCCATTGCCGCCGAGCGCCAGCTCATCTCGCGCGCCGAAGCCGCGCAACGCACCAACAACACCCTGCGCTTCTTGATTCAACTTCCCCAAAACGACCGGCCGGACAGCACCAGCGGCTACCAAGGCTTCTTCTACCATTTTTTGAAAGTGCCCAGCGGCTTGCGCGAGTGGAACTGTGAGTTGTCAACCATCGACACAGCCTTACTGCTGGCCGGCGCCCTGTTTTGCCAATCGTACTTTGATCAACCCGATCCCGTTGAAGAGTCCATTCGCAGTCTCGCGGATTCGCTTTATCTGCGCGTTGACTGGAACTGGTTCATGGCGGACACCACCGGCCTGAAGACTGCCTGGCATCCAGAGCACGGCTTCGGGCCTCATATCTGGGATGGTTACGATGAAGCGATGATTCTCTACATTCTCGCCCTGGGTTCGCCCACGCATGCGCTGCCGGAGAGTGTTTGGCAAACTTGGACGAAGCCCTACGTGTGGGCGGAGTACTATGGCCTGGAGTTCGTCAGCTTCGGCCCGCTGTTCGGCCATCAGTACTCGCATTGCTGGATCGACTTTCGCGGCCTCCAAGACGAGTACATGCGCGCCAAGGGCATCGACTATTTCGAAAACTCGCGGCGCGCGACCTACACGCAGCAGGCTTACGCCCAAGAGAATCCGCAACGCTACCGCGATTACGCCGAGAACATTTGGGGCTTCACCGCGTGTGACGGTCCGCAAGACACGACCTTCGTGGTAGAAGGCCGCCGTCGCGAATTCTGGTCGTATCGTGCGCGCGGCGTTTCATTCGATTGGGTTGAAGATGACGGCACCATCGCGCCCACTGCCGCCGGCGGCTCGGTCGCTTTCGCGCCGGAGATTTGCATTCCCGCCTTGAAAACGATGCGGACAAAATATGCCGCTGCCTTGTGGACGGACTACGGCTTTCGCGATTCTTGCAATCCTTCCTATATCACGCCGAAAACACCCAACGGCTGGTTCGACAAGGATCATCTCGGCATTGATCAGGGCCCGATCGCGATCATGATCGAGAATCTGCGCAATGAATTCGTGTGGAAGGTCATGCAGAAGAACAAGTACATCGTGACCGGTTTGCAGCGCGCCGGCTTTGCCGGCGGCTGGCTGCCGCAGGCCAAGTAATTCGGGCTGGCGACCAACTCCCGCATGCCGCAAGGCAGCGGCCCATTCTTCACTCACATCAACCGGAGGAGATGTTATGACCGAAGTAACCGAACTAACCGCGCTCTGGCTTCCCATCCTGCTGTCAGCCGTGCTCATCTTCGTCGTGAGTTCCATCATCCACATGGCGTTGCCGTGGCACAAGAATGATTACCGCAAGGTACCGAACGAGGCCAAGGTGATGGAGACGCTGCGTCCATTCGCCCTGCCCCCGGGTGATTACATGATGCCACGCGCCACGAGCACAAATGAAATGCGCACCCCCGAGTTTACCGACAAACTGAAGAAAGGCCCGGTAATGGTGTTCACCGTCCTGCCGAGCGGCCAGATGGCGATGGGAGCGAGTCTCGTGCAGTGGTTTGTCTACTCCCTCATCGTCAGCTTGCTGGCGGCCTATGTCGCAGGGCGCGCGCTGCCTGCCGGCACGGATTACCTGCAGGTCTTCCGTTTCGTCGGCACCACTGCCTTCATCGGCTACGCCGTGGCGCTCTGGCAGATGTCGATTTGGTACAGGCGCTCCTGGGCCACAACGTTCAAGGCAACAGTGGACGGATTGCTCTACGCGCTGTTGACGGCCGGCGTGTTTGGCTGGTTGTGGCCGCACTAAGCCCACGGCCGAACAACCACCGCGCCTCAACGACGCGTTGCGAACAGCCGCGGCTTCACCTCGGGCCGTTTTTCGCCGCAGCAATGAACTGACGGTCAAATCCAGCGGACAACCATGCCGACCTTCGCGCCCTCGCACACCGCCCGGCTTGCTCACCTCAAAGGAATGCCCCTGGCTTCCTTCACTGCCCGGGCCGCGGCTTTTGTGATTGATTTTCTCCTCGCATTTCTGCTGTTTCTCGCGGTGCTGATTTACGGCAGCAAGCTGCTGATCCTGCTTGGCCTGTTTCATCCGCAGTCGGACATCAATCTCAAGTTCGATCTGCAGCACTGGTACAGCATTTTCTTTGTGGTTTTGTACTTTGGCCTGTGCACCTACTGGGGGCACGGCCAAACGCCGGGCAAATGGCTGCTGCGCATCCGGGTCGTCTCGCTGACGCATGCGCACCTTTCGCTGTGGCATGCCCTCGAGCGCGCCCTGGGCTATGGCGCTTCGGCGCTCGAACTGGGCTTTGGGTTTCTGCAGTATTTCATTCACCCCAACAAGCAGACGGTGCACGACCGCATTGCGGAAACCATCGTGGTCAGCGAGGCGCGGCAGCAACGCAATGTGAAAAGGTGAGACAAGCATATGAAGCGGCAGATTGGCGTACTCATGCTCGCGGTTCTGATGATGGGGGAACACAGCCAGGCCCAGCCCCGGCTCCTGGATGATTTCGAAAATCTGGCGGGCTGGCAAGTGATCGTTTCCGACGGCGTCGCCGGCAAGATCGCCAGCGTGCCGGGCCACACCGGCAAGGCCCTGGCGTTGGAATTCGAGTTTCAGGCCGGGTCCGGCTATGCCATTGCGCAGAAGCGCATGCCGCTCACCCTGCCGGAGAATTACAAATTCAGCTTCTATTTGCGCGGCGAAACGCCGGTCAACAATTTCGAATTCAAGCTGCTCGATTCATTGGACAACGTCTATTGGATCAAGCAGCTCAATCTCGACTATCCGCGCGAGTGGAAAAAGCGCACGATCAAAAAACGTCACATTACTTTTGCGTGGGGGCCTGCCGGCGGCGGCCTGCCGAAGCGAATCGACCGCGTCGAGTTCGTGATTTCAGCCGGCGCCGGTGGCAAGGGCCGGATTTGTGTCGATGATTTCAAATTCGAGCCGATTGATGACGCCGCCCAACCCGCCGGCCCGCCGCTCGTGCGTGCCTCCTCCTCCATCTCTACCAGTCCGCCGCAGATTTCTGCCGACGGCAACCTCATCCACGATTGGATCAGCGCGGGCGTACGCGAGCACGAGCAGCTCACGGTCGATTTTCAAAAAGTGCGGGAAATCGGCGGCCTGGTGATCTACTGGGATTCCTCCAAGTTCGCCACGGCCTACGACGTCGAATTGTCCGATGACGGGAAAGAATGGACCACGGCCTATGCCGTGCGCAACGGCACGGGAAAGAAGGACCATCTCTATCTGCCCGAAGCCGAGGCCAGGTTCTTGCGGCTGCAACTCAAGAAGAGTAATGAAGGCCGCGGCTATGGCCTGCTCCGGCTGGAGGTCAAAGGCGCGGAATTCTCCGCCTCGCCGAACGCCTTTTTCACGGCGATTGCCACGGCGCCGGATATGCGGCGCGGCTATTTCCCCAGAATCTTTCTGCAGGAACAAACTTACTGGACCGTCGTCGGCGCCAGCGGTGATACCAAAGAAGCGCTGCTCAGTGAAACCGGCAGCCTCGAGGTTGATAAGGCCGGCTTCTCGCTCGAACCGTTTTTGTATGTCGATGGCCGCCTGCACACATGGAACGAGATGACGCGCAGCCAGACGCTCGAGCAGAATTATTTGCCCATTCCCTCGGTGCACTGGGAGGGGGAGAAGCTGCAGCTCACGATCACGGCCTTGGCTGCCGGCGAGGCGGGCGCTGCGCTGCTGGTGGCACGCTATCAACTCCACAACAAAAGCAGCGCAGCAGTGCCGGGCAAACTGTTCATTGCGCTGCGGCCGTTTCAAGTGCTGCCGCCCTGGCAGGAGTTGAATCTCGTCGGCGGCGTCGCGCGCCTCGACAGTCTGCGCTATGCCGGCGGCATCGTTCACGTCCAGCCGCGCAAGCGGGTGTTTCCGCTGCCGCCGCCCACCGGTTTTGGCGCTGCCGAGTTCGACCAGGGCGACATCACCGAGTATTTGCAGAACGGAGTTTTGCCGGCAAGCTCGGCGATCGGGGATCACACCGGTTTTGCCTCCGGCGCGCTGCAATATGATTTCACTCTCGCGCCGGGCGAGGTGAAAGAGGTCGCCCTGGTGGTGCCGTTCCATGAGGGCGTGGCTTCTGAAGATTGGAAAATCGAGGAGCTGCTGCAGCAGACCAGAGAATTCTGGCAAGCCAAGCTCGATAACCTCACGATTAGATTGCCGGGCGCGGTGCAGGAGCTCGTCAACACGTTCAAATCGCAAATCGCCTACATTCTGATCAATCGCGACGGCCCCGCGATTCAACCCGGCTCGCGCACTTATGAGCGCGCCTGGATTCGCGACGGCTCGCTCACTTCGACGGCGCTGCTGCAAACCGGCCATGCCGCCGAAGTGCGGGAATATCTCGATTGGTATGCGCCGCATCAATATCCCTCCGGCAAAGTGCCGTGCGTGGTCGACAGCCGCGGCGCCGATCCCGTGCCCGAGCACGACAGCCACGGCCAATTGATCTACGCGGTGATGGAATACTATCGCTTCACGCACGATCGCGAGTGGCTGCGCGGCAAATTTCCGCACGTGATCAAGGCGGTGCGTTACATTCAGGAACTGCGCCGCGAGCGCATGACCGAGCCTTATCGCACCGGCACCCCGGAACAGCGCGCCTGTTTCGGACTGGTGCCGGAATCGATCAGTCACGAAGGCTATTCCGCCAAACCCATGCATTCCTATTGGGATGATTTCTTCGTGCTGCGCGGCTTGAAGGACGCAGCCGCCATGGCTACGGTGCTCGGGGAACAGGAACTGGCGCGGGAATTTGCCGCCGAGCGTGACGATTTCCGCACATGTCTCTACAATTCGATGCGGCTGGCCATGGCGAACAAGAACATCGACTATATTCCCGGCTGCGTCGAGCTGGGCGATTTCGACGCCACCTCGACGACAGTCGGCGTGTCGCCGGTGAACGAGCTGGGCAACATTCCCGAGCCGCAATTGCGCCAGACGTTCGACAAATATTTCCAGTTCTTCGAACAGCGGCGCCGCAACGAAATCGATTGGAGCAATTACACGCCCTACGAGCACCGGCTGACCGGCACGTTCATTCACTTGTATGAGCGCGAGCGGGCGCACGCCCTGCTCGATTTTTTCATGGCCGACCGCCGGCCGCCGGGCTGGAATCATTGGGCGGAAGTCGTGTGGCGCGATCCGGACACGCCCAAAATGATCGGCGACATGCCGCACACCTGGGTCGGCTCGGATTTCATGCGTTCGCTGCGCAGCCTGTTTGTTTTCGAGCGCGAGCAGGATGAAGCGCTGGTGATTGGCGAGGGCATTCGCGAGGAATGGGTGCGCGATCCCGCCGGTGTGGCGGTGGAAAACTTGCCGACGCACTACGGCCCGCTGAATTGCCGGATGCAGATGCAGGACGGCCGGGTGATCGTCGATTTGACCGGCGATCTGCGCCTGCCGCCGGGCAAGCTGGTGGTGCGCTCGCCGCTGGCGGCCGAGCTCAAAGGTGTGCAGGTCAACGGCAAGAAGCTCGAGTCCTTCACTTCCAAGCGGATCTTCCTGCACACCTTTCCGGCGCGGTTGATATTGCGTTATGCCAAAGGCAAGTCTGGTTCATAGTCTTCGTTTCTCAACCGTTATGCATAGGGATCGTTCATGTCGAATTCAATCCGGTTCCGCTGGTTGATTGCAGCCCTCGTGCTCGTCCTGAGTTTCAGCGGCCGGGCTTGGGCGCAGCAGATTGTACCGCCCGCCGCCGATGGCCGAATCGAATCGTTGTTGGCGACCATGACCCTCGAGGAAAAGCTCGGACAACTGAATCAACTCTCCGGCCCGTGGCGCAACGAGCTGACCGCCGAACAGAAGGCGATGATCAAGAAAGGTGAACTCGGCTCGTTGTTGAATGTCGTCGGCGCGGAGGCGACGCGCCGGGCGCAGGAGATCGCCACGAAAGAATCGCGGCTGCGTATTCCGCTCATCTTCGGTTTGGATGTCATTCACGGCTTTCGCACCACTTTTCCGATTCCGCTCGCGGAAGCCAGCACCTGGGACGTGGCGGCGGTCGAGCGCGCTGCCCGCCTCAGCGCGCTCGAAGCCACGGCCGCCGGCATTCATTGGACTTTCGCGCCCATGGTTGACATCGCGCGTGACCCGCGCTGGGGCCGCATCGCCGAAGGTTCCGGCGAAGATCCTCATCTCGGCGCGGCCATGGCAGTGGCGCGTGTACGCGGCTTTCAGGGTCCGGACTTGAAAGCGCCGGACGCGCTGCTGGCCTGCGCCAAGCATTTTGCCGCTTATGGCGGCGCCGAAGGCGGGCGCGATTACAACACGGTCGACCTGTCCGAGCGCACGCTGCGCGAAGTCTATCTGCGGCCGTTTCAAGCCGCGGTGGCTGCCGGCGCCGGCACGCTGATGTCTTCCTTCAATGAAATTGGCGGCGTGCCCAGCACGGCCAATCACTGGCTGCTCACCCAAGTCCTGCGCCAGGAATGGAACTTCAACGGCTTTGTCGTGAGTGATTGGAATTCGATCGGCGAGTTGCAGCCGCACGGTGTCGCCGCCAATCGCGCTGCGGCGGGTGCACTGGCCCTGCAGGCCGGGGTGGACATGGACATGGAAAGCCGCATCTACTTGCAGGACCTGGCGCCGCTGGTGCGGCAAAAGCAAATCCCGGAAGAACTCGTCAATCAAGCCGTTCGCCGCGTGCTACAGGCCAAGCAGAGGCTGGGATTGTTCGACGATCCTTTCCGCCGCACCGACAAAGAGCGTGAGCAAGCCACGCTGCTGCATCCCCAGCACCTTGCGTTTGCCCGCGAGCTCGCGCAACAAGCCATCGTGCTGCTGAAAAATGAAAAGAATCTCCTGCCGTTGCGCAAGGAGGTGGGCACGCTGGCGGTGTTGGGACCGCTGGCCGACAATCGCTCCGCTCCGCTGGGGCCCTGGCATTGCGACGGCAAACCGGAAGACGTGGTCACGGTTTTGCAGGGGATCAAAGCCTCTGTTGCGCCGGGCACCAAAGTGCTGCATGCGCGCGGCTGCCCGGTGGACAGCAACGACACCACCGGCTTTGCCGAAGCCCGCCGCCTGGCGCTGCAAGCCGAGGCCGTGATTCTCGTGGTCGGTGAAAATGAACACATGAGCGGTGAGGCTGCCAGCCGCGCGTATCTGGGACTGCCGGGCGTGCAGGAGGACTTTGTGCGGACGATTCACGCCACCGGCAAGCCGGTAATCGTCGTGTTGATGAACGGCCGGCCGTTGGCATTGCCGTGGATCGCGGAACATGTTCCCGCGCTGGTGGAATCTTGGTTCCTCGGCATTCAACACGGCCATGCCGTAGCGGATGTGCTGTTCGGCGCGGTCAATCCCAGCGGCAAACTGCCGGTCACGTTTCCGCGCAGCGAGGGACAGATCGCGCTGTACTACAATTTCAAACAAACCGGACGGCCGGCCGCGCAGGACAAATTCACTTCGAAGTATCTCGACCTCGCCGGCACGCCGCTCTTCCCCTTCGGCTTCGGTTTGAGCTATACCACTTTCAGCTACAGCAACCTGCGCTTGAGCGCGGGCAGGATCCGCATGCAGGATTCCCTGCGCGTGTCGGTCGAGGTCAAGAACACCGGCAGCCGCAGCGGCGCAGAGATCGTGCAGCTCTACGTGCGCGACGAGTTCGGCAGCGTGACCCGGCCGGTGAAAGAGCTCAAAGATTTCCGCCGCCTCGCGCTGGCCGCCGGCGAGAGCAAGACCGTGGAATTCGTGTTGCATCCCGCGCAACTGGCTTTCTACAAGCTCGACATGAAATGGGCGCCGGAGCCGGGAACGTTCAAGGTCTTCGCCGGCAAGAACTCCGTCGAAGTATTGGAGGCGCGTTTTGAGTTGGTGGAATAAGACAGGCTCGGCAGCGCGACAAGAGCCGCGGCGTGCGGCCGCGCGAGTTTGCCCGGGTAATTTTGCCAAGTGGCGGAATGCAACGCCGAAGCCGCGCCCAGCGCCCGGATGCTGCTCAGCGCGCGCGCGAGACACAAGCCGGCGGAAGAGTGCAGTCGTGCTGTTTTGCATTCTCGCGTTCGTTGCCTGCCAATCCGGCCGCGAAGAGCGAACCGTCATCAAGTTCTGGGCCATGGGCGCGGAAGGCGAGTACGTGCAAAGGCTCATGCCGGAATTCCACCGCCGCCACCCCGAGATCGAAGTCAAGATTCAAGGCATCCCGTGGACGGCCGCGCATGAGAAACTGCTCACCGCCTATGCCGGCAATTCCTTGCCCGACATGTGCCAGCTCGGCAACACTTGGATTCCCGAGTTCGCGCTGCTCGAGGCGCTGGAGAATCTGAGCGCCTGGATCGACAGCTCGACGGCCGTCAAGCCGGAGCATTACTTCCCCGGCATCTGGGACACTAACGTGCTGGAGGGCGCGGCTTTCGGCATTCCCTGGTATGTCGATACGCGCTTGTTGTTCTATCGCAAAGACATTCTGCAGCGGGCCGGCTATGCCCACGCGCCGCGCACCTGGCAGGAATGGCTCGAGGTCTCACGCCGCATCAAACAACTCCCGGGCGCGGAAAACAACTACGCCATCCTGCTGCCGACCAATGAATGGGCGCCGTTCGTCATCACCGGACTGCAAGCCGGCTCGAGCTTGCTGCGCGACGGCAATCGCTATGGTGATTTCAGCGGCGCAGCCTTCACCCGCGCCTTCGAATTTCTCATGCAGTTCTATCGCGACAAGCTGGCGCCGGTGGGCATCACGCAGGTTACCAACATCTATCAGGGCATGGCCGAGGGCTTTTTCGCGATGTACCTCACCGGGCCGTGGAACATCGGTGAGTTTCGCAAGCGCATGCCCGCGGACTTGCAGGATGACTGGATGACGGCGCCGCTGCCCGGCCCGGATGAACACACGCCCGGTGTGTCGCTCGCCGGCGGTTCGAGTCTGGTGATGTTCAAAAGCTCACGGCACAAGCCGCACGTCTGGAAGCTGATTGCCTATCTCTCCGAAGCGAGGCAACAGCTCGAATTCTACAAGATCACCGGCGATTTGCCCGCGGTGCGTGCGGCCTGGCAGGACACTTCGTTTACCAACAATCTCTACGTGCAAGCGTTCTATCGCCAGCTCGAATACGTAGTGCCCACGCCGAAAATTCCCGAGTGGGAGCAGATTGCGATGAAGGTGCAGCAATACGCTGAAATGGCTTCCTTGCAGCGCCGGCCGGTGGCGGAGGTGTTGGCGGCGCTCGACCGGGAAATCGATTTGATTCTGGAAAAACGACGGTGGCTGCTGGAGTTGAAATCCCATGACTGATGCCCGCCGGCCGCGCACGCTGCAGGTGGAGATGAAGAGCCTGCGGCGCGCGGCCTACTTCTTTCTCGCGCCCGCGCTGCTTCCGATTTTTCTATTCTTCTTCGTGCCGGCGCTCGCCGCGTTCGTGCTGAGCTTCACCGATTTTGATATCTATGCGCTCGGCAATTTTCAGTACGTGCGCTTCGTGGGCTTGAAAAACTATTTCCAGCTTCTGCAGGACCCGCTGTTTTGGAAGGCCACGGCCAACACGTTCTATTATGTGTTGATCGGCGGGCCGCTCGCCATTGCCGCTTCCTTGGGAACCGCGCTGCTGCTCCATGCCAAGGTCATCCGCTTCAAGGGCTTTTTCCGCACGGTTTATTTTGCGCCGGTGGTCACCACGCTGGTGGCGGTGGCCGTGGTGTGGCGGTTTCTCTATCATCCCCGTTTTGGTTTGTTGAATTACGTGCTCGGCTTTTTCGGGATCGACCCGATCGACTGGCTCGGCGATCCGAACTGGGCCATGCCCGCGATCATTCTCATGTCGATGTGGAAGAACTTCGGCTACAACATGATCATCTTCATCGCCGGACTGCAAAGCATTCCCGAGCAGCTCTACGAAGCCGCGCGCATGGACGGCGCCAATGCCCGGCAGCAGTTCACCAGCATCACCCTGCCGATGCTGATGCCCACGACTGTCTTCGTGAGCATCATCGCGATGATCGGCAACTTCCAGTTGTTCACCGAGCCCTACGTGATGACGCAGGGCGGACCGGTCAACAGCACGCTGAGCCTGGTCTTGTTGATGTACCAGCAGGGCTTTCGCTGGTGGAATCTGGGATATTCCGCGGCGATCGCCTTTGTGTTGTTCGGCATCATTCTCGCCGGTTCGTTGTTGCAAACGTGGCTGCAGAAACGCAGGGAGGCCTGATGCAACGCCTCGGCAAAATTCTGATTCTCACCCTGGCCATTGTGGTGGCGCTGGCCACGCTGGCACCGGCATTGTGGATGGTCTCGGCCTCCTGCATGGCACCGGGCGAGGCCAGCACTTTTCCGCCGCGGCTTTTGCCCGGCGATCCGACCCTCGAGCATTATGTCACCCTGTTTACCCGGCTGCGGCTGCTGCGCTATTTCGGCAACAGCCTGATTCTGAGCGTGAGCATCACGCTGATTTCGCTGTTTTTCAATTCCATGGCCGGTTATGCGTTTGCGAAATACCGTTTTCCCGGCCGCGACCGCTTGTTCCGCTTTTTGGTGGCGGAGATGGTGATCCCGGCGCAGGTGACCACCCTGCCGCTGTTTCTCATGTTGAACAAAATGGGGCTGATCAACACCTACTTCGGCGTGATGGTGGCGGGCATGGCCACCATCTACGGCATCTTCCTGATCCGTCAGTTCGCGCTTGCCATCCCCGACAGTTTCATCGAAGCCGCGCGCATGGACGGCTCGAGCGATTTTCGCATTTATTGGTCCGTCATCCTGCCTCTCTGCAAACCCATTCTCATTACCCTCGCGATTTTCACCTTTATGGGAACCTGGAACGACTTCCTCTGGCCGCTCATTGTCTTGACGGACGACGCAATGTACACGCTGCCGGTGGCGCTTGCCAACCTCACCGGCGAACACGTGCAGGACACCGAATTGATGATGGCAGGCGCGGTGATCACCGTGCTGCCGGTCATGCTCGTTTTCATTGCATTGCAGAAATACTACATCAGCGGCATCATGGCGGCCGGCCTGAAAGAGTGACTGCAGAAATATCTCTTGAGATTTGCCTTCGTGGTTATTAATCTTACGGCAACTTTGTTTCGAGAGAGTGCCATCACTTTTCGCAAGTTCCTGTGTATTTATGCGGGTTATCAGCAAAGACAAATCGAGCCTCGAGCGCCGCTTCAATCTCTTCCTGAATGCCTTTCAGTATTCCACTGATGCCATCATCCTCACGGATTTGCAGGGCAACATCATCGAGGCCAATCAGGCGTTCACAAATCTCTTCGGCTGGACGCGCGAAGAGGCGGTGGGTCAGAACACCCGCATCCTGCGCGCTCCGGCAACGGGCGATGATTTCTACCGGCACATGTGGCAGTCGGTCATGGCCAGGGGCAGTTGGGTGGGCGAGATCGTCAATCGTCACAAGGATGGCCATGAGATTCCGGTGCTGCTTTCGATTACTCCGATTTTTCAGGATGGCGAAAAGATCGGCTATATGGGCGTGGAGATCGATCTCACCGAAAGAAAGCAGATCGAGACGCAGCTTCAGCGTGAGCGGGAATTCTCCGGATCCGTCATCGAGACCGCCAATTGCTTGATTGTCTGCCTCAATCTCGCCGGTGAGATCACTTTGTTCAACCGCAAATCCGAAGAGGTCACCGGCTACTCCCGTTACGAAGTGCTGGGCAAGAACTGGTTCGAGATCTTTCTGCTCGAGCATTTGCGGCCGGATGTTTCCGAGGTGTTCGAAGCCGTGGTGCGAGGGGAGCTGCCTTCGCAATATGAGAATTACATCATGACCCGGCGCGGGGACGAGCGCCTGATTTCCTGGTCCAACACCGTCATCCGCGATGAACGCCATGCCGTGTCCGGCGTGCTGGCGATCGGTATCGACATTACCGATCAGAAGCGGCTGGAGAAGCAGGTGTTGCAGACCGAGCGGCTGGCGACCATCGGCAAGATGGCGGCAAAGGTGGCGCATGAGATCCGCAACCCGCTTTCCTCGATCAGCTTGAATGCCGAGATGCTGCAGGATGAAATCAGCGGCTACGAGTCGATGGACGTTGAGGAGGCGCGTGCGCTGCTGCGCGCCATCATCTCGGAGATCGACCGCATGACCGCGCTGACCGAGGAATACCTGCAGTTTTCACGGCTGCCGGAGTCGCGGCTGGCGCGCGGCAATCTCGTGCGCATGATCGAAGAGACGGTGGAGTTTCTGCGGCATGAGCTGCGGCAGAAGCGGGTGGAGGTGGAATTGCATTTGCAGGAGGAGGTGGGGGAAGTGCAGTTTGACCGCGTGCAGATGCGGCGCGCGCTGTTGAATCTCATTCGCAACGCGGCGGAAGCCATGCCCCGCGGCGGCAAGCTCCGCATGCGGGTGGAACAGCGGGGCGAAAGCGTCATTATTCACATCGAAGACACCGGCATTGGCATTCCCCAGGAAGTGATCGGCAAGATTTTCGAGCCGTTTTTCACCACCAAGGAAGTCGGCACCGGCCTGGGCCTGGCGATCGTACAGCAGATTATCAATGACCATGGCGGCCAGATTCTCTGTACCAGCAAGGTCGGCCACGGCACCTCGTTTTCCATCATCCTTCCATTGGACGAAACCGAGTGAGGGCGACAACGTGCAGGAAAAATCCATTCTCATTGTGGACGACGAAGAAAGCGTGAGGGACTCGCTCGAGCGGGTGCTGCGCAAGGCGGGCTACTTCACGCGCAGCGCCGGCTCCGGCGAGGAGGCGCTGACGCTCATGGCTGCCGCCGCCGCCGACCTCGTCCTGACCGATTTGCGCATGCCGGACGGTGACGGCATCAGCCTGCTCAAGAGCCTCAGGAAGAAATTCCCGGACGTCGAAGTCATCGTGCTGACCGGCTACGGCACCATCGAGACCGCGGTGGAGGCGATCAAGGAAGGAGCCTATGATTTCATCACCAAGCCGCCGAAAAAAGCGGTGATCCTGAGCACGGTGGAGCGCGCCATCGAGCGCCAGAATCTCGCCCAGGAAAACAAGTATCTCAAGGCGCAACTGGGCCGCGGCGAATTCTTCGAGGAAATCATCGGCAAGAGCCAGCCTTTCAACCTGGTCATGCAGATGGTCGAACGCGTCGCGCCGTTGATTTCCACGGTGTTGATCACCGGGGAAAGCGGCACCGGCAAGGAGCTAATTGCACGCGCCATTCACCGCAAAAGCCCGCGTGCCAAGAACCGCTTCATTCCGGTCAACAGCGCGGCCATCCCCGAAAACCTGATCGAAAGCGAGCTCTTCGGCCACGTCAAGGGCGCGTTCACCGGCGCGATGCGCGACAAGCAGGGCCTGTTCAAAGTGGCGGACGGCGGCACGCTTTTTCTCGACGAGATTTCGAGCGTGCCGCTCAACCTGCAGGTCAAGCTGCTGCGCGCCATCGAGCAGAAAGAAATCCTCGCCGTGGGCAGCACGCGGCCGGAGATCATCGACGTTCGCATCATTGCCGCCACCAACAAGGACCTGGTGGAGGAGGTGACGCTGGGCAACTTCCGCGAGGATTTGTACTACCGCCTAAACGTCGTTGGTATCAACATCCCGCCCTTGCGCGAACGGCTGGACGACATCCCCGAGCTGGTCAATCACTTCATCAAAGTCTACAATGCGCAATTGAGCAAACAGATTCGTGGCGCCGACGAGGCGGTGTTGAATGCCTTCAAAACCTATGAGTGGAAGGGCAACGTCCGCGAGCTGGAAAACGTCGTCGAACGCGCCATGATCATGTGCGACAGTGACCTGCTGCAGCTTTCCCACTTTCCGCCGATGTTTCTGATCAAAACCCCCTCCGAGGAGGTCGAAGGCGGTTTGAAAGGCTCGGTACGGAAATTCGAGCGCGATGCCATTTTCAAGGCGCTGCAGGCGGCCGGGCAGGACAAGAGCAAGGCCGCCGGTCTGCTGGGCATGAGCCTTTCCACGCTTTATCGCAAGATGGCGGAACTGGGTATTCCCAGCAAAGAATGAGGTTGCCGGCGCGCCTCCGGATCTTTCCGCAAGAATACAATCACTTAACATTGCGTCATTCCACGCTTGTCCCTTCTCAAAAATGGGAATCCGCTGAACTTATTTTACCGACCCTAAGAAAAACGCGGACTTTGCCGGTCTGAACTGCGGCCGTGCACAAATCCTTCATCGCTTTCTTTTACAGCCGTTTGTGCCATTACAAACGGCTTTTTTTTTTGTGTGGCACGGGCGGTATGCTTTTTGAAATTAAGGAAGGCGGACAGAGTTCAGGAGACCCGCGTGCCAGCCAGCGAACAGCAACGCATCTTGATCATAGACGATGATCGTGAGTTCCGGCGGTCGCTGACCAAGATCTTCCAAAAGGAAGGCTTCTTGGTGAGTACGGCCTCCACCGGCAGCCAGGCCGGCGCCCTGCTCACCAAGCACAATTATCCGGTCATCGTGCTGGATCTCAAGCTGCCGGAAC
Source organism: bacterium (assembly GCA_023150945.1). NCBI lineage: Bacteria > bacterium. The sequence goes on from JAKLJX010000015.1 coordinate 125,513, forward strand.
GCTCCGGACTCGATTTGTTGCGCGACATTCGCCAGGCAAGCCCGGAATCCAAAGTGATCGTGGTCACCGCCTGCAGCGACGCCATCACCTACCGCGATGCCCTCGCCGCCGGCGCCTTCGATTACCTCACCAAACCGGTGAAGCGCAATGCCATGTTCGCTTCGGCGCGGCGGGCCCTGGAATTCCGCGAACGCGGGAGGAACCTCAAGGGAAGGAGGCAAGCCATGCTGGCGATCAAACGGATCTTGTTCCCCACGGATTTTTCGCGCTGTGCCGATCAGGCGCTCAATCACGCCCTGTATCTTGCCCGGCAATATGGCGCCGAACTGCACTTGCTGCATACCATCGTGCCGCTGGAGTACGATGCCAACAACCCCAGCCATCACTTTCCCGATATGGCGGCGCTGGCGGCGCGGCTGCAGCAAATCGCCTCCGACCGCATGAGTGCTGCGCTGGCGGCGCGGGCGGTGGACGGCCTGCAGATCACGGCGGCGCAACGCCAGGGCATCTCCATTGCCCCGACGATTTTGGAGTATGTCGAGGAGCAGGACGTCGATCTCATCGTCATGGGCACGCACGGCCGGCGCGGGTTGGGCCATCTCTTTCTGGGCAGCGTCGCCGAAGAAATCGTGCGCGAAGCGCCCTGCCCGGTGCTCACCATTCGGGAGCGCAAGGAGCCCCGGCCGGTGGAAGCTATCCGTCAAATCCTCGTACCGATCGATTTCTCCGAACATGCACGGGACGCGCTGCTCTACGCCCTGCAGTTTGCCGATTCCTATGGCGCGCACCTGCATTTGCTGCATGTGATCGAGACCAACGCGGTGCCCCCCTTCTATATCGGCCTCAACATCTCCGGCTACGATTCCACTCCCGACCTCAAGGCGCGGGTGGAAAAGGCGCTGCAACAGCTTAGCGAGGAGTTGCCGGCGGCGCAGGTGCCGGTGACCACCCATCTGCTGGAGGGGTATGCCGCGCATGATATCGTGCACTTTGCGGAGCAGCAGGCCATCGATCTCATCGTGATTGCGACCCACGGTCTGACCGGGTTCAAACACCTGTTGCTCGGCAGCGTCACCGAAAAAGTCGTGCGGCGTGCGCCCTGCCCGGTGTTTACCGTCAAGGCGTTCGGGAAATCGCTGATTCGGTAATTTCTGTTTCACCTCTTGGGAGAAAGGAGTCTGTCATGCGGTTGCTCAAGCTGGCTTTGCCGCTGGGTTGGATGGCGTTGGTGTTGCTGGGGGCGGGCTGCAAGCGGGATCCCGTGCCGCTGCCGGCGAATCTCGTGCAGCAAATAGCGCTCGGTGAAAAGATCTATGCGCGCGAGGACTGTGGCGACTGCCACCGGTTGGGGCACGGCAGTGAAGAGTTTCAGGGCGGTGAGCTGTCCGTTCTGATGCTGGCCATGGACACCTTGTACGTCAAGAAGCACTTGCAGAGCCTGGAAGATTCCACCCGCATGCCGCCCATTCCCCTGGCGCCGGAGGAGATCAGCGCGGTGACCCAGTACATCGCCTCGCTGCACGGCAAGGTCAACACGCCGGTCAATCTCGAAAGCCTGGACGGCGTTTGCCCGATTTGCGGCGCCCCGCTCAACACCGCGGTGGCTTTCCGCAACAACCTGTGGGCGCAGCACGGCGACAAGACCTACTACTTCGAATGCCCGGATTGCAAGAAGGCGTTCTTGCGGGATCCCAAGCGTCATTCCAAAAGCGGCTATTTGCGCCTGCAGTGAACCCGCGCTCATTTCCGCTTGCAGGCGCTGCGGCCCGCCGCAGCCCTCGGCCGGGAACAGCGCCGGGTGAGATGGTTGTTGAGAATGAGAGACGGTATGAAAACGATTGAGCGAAGCGGCATTGACCATTTGATCGCGGCCTTGCGGCGCCACGGCTTTGACGACATCCTCGGGCCGCGTGTGCGTGACGGCGCGATCGTGTATGACCAACTCCAGACTGCCGCCGATCTGCCCGCCGGCCTCACCGACGAGCAGGAGGGAGGCACCTACCGGCTGAAATCGCGCACCGACCAGGCGCTCTTCGGCTACACGGTCGGCCCGCATTCCTTGAAGAAATTCCTCTACCCGTCGGCGCTGAAACTGTGGCAGACGCGGCGCAGCGCTGACAGCTTCCTCGTCGAAGCCGGCCCCGCCGAGGTGCCGCGCCTGGCCTTCCTGGGCGTGCGCGCTTGTGAGCTGCAGGCCCTGGCGATTCAGGATCGGGTATTTCTGCAGGGCGTCTATGTCGACCCCGACTACCGGGAGCGGCGCGGGAAGCTGTTCATCGTGGCCGTCAATTGCGGCCAGGCCGGCGGCACCTGCTTCTGCGCCTCGATGCACACCGGCCCCAAAGCCACTGCGGGGTTCGATTTGGCGCTTACGGAAGTGATCGACGGCGAGCGCCATTATTTTGTCGTCGAAACCGGCACCGCCGCCGGCGTGGAAGTGCTCAATGAAATTCCCCATCAGGAGGCGAGCGACGAAGAACGGCGCCTCGCCGATGCACAGGTGGCGCGCGCCGGCCGGCAAATGGGGCGGCAGCTCGAAACCGAGGGCCTCAAAGAGCTGCTCTATCGCAACACGGAAAACCCGCGGTGGGAGGTTGTTGCCAACCGCTGCCTGACCTGCGCCAACTGCACGATGGTCTGTCCCACCTGTTTCTGCACCACGATGGAAGACGTGACTGACTTGCAGGGCGAACACGCTGAGCGCTGGCGCAAATGGGATTCTTGCTTCACGCTGGATTTTTCCTATATCCACGGCGGCAGCGTGCGGCCCTCCACCAAGGCGCGCTATCGCCAATGGCTGACTCACAAACTGGGCAGTTGGATCGACCAGTTCGGCACCTCCGGCTGCGTCGGCTGCGGCCGTTGCATCACCTGGTGCCCGGTGGGTATCGATCTCACCGCCGAGGCGCAGGCGATCCGCGAAAGTGAGACGGCCTGAGTGAACCGGCAGGGCCTCGTACTGGCACCGCCGCCGGAAACGGCGCAGGGCGAGGTTCGATCGGCAACCAATCCTGCGGGCATGGATTAACGATACGACGAGGGAGAACCATGGAAACACTCGAACCGATTCTCGCGGAACATCCCTTCTTGAAGGGCATGACCCCGGAGCAACTGCAATTGCTGGTCGGCTGCGCCTCCAATGTGCGCTTTGATCCGGGCAAGTACATCTTCCGGGAGGGCGAAGAGGCCAATCAGTTCTACATCGTGCGCCAGGGCAAAGTGGCGCTGGAGATCGTGACCCCGCAGCGCGGCTCGATTATCATCGACACCCTGGCCGATGATGAAGTGCTGGGGTGGTCGTGGTTGCTGCCGCCGTATCATTGGCATTTCAACGCGCGCGCGCTCGAACTGACGCGCGCGATCGCACTGGACGGCAAGTGCCTGCGCACCAAATGCGAGAGCGACCACGATTTGGGCTATGAATTGTTGAAGCGCTTCGCGAACCTCATCGAGCAGCGGCTGCAGGCCACGCGTTTGCAGCTTTTGGATCTCTACGGCAGTTGACGCGGCTGCCAGTCCGGGCCTTGCCGTGGCTGGCTCCGGCCGCTTTGGAGGCGGGACAGCGGTATGGCCGCCGCCCATGAGTGCGCTGGCGCGCGCGGCGTGTCAGAGTGAGGAATTCTATGTCTGAGGCTATGTCCAATCCCATGCTGTCGCATCCTTATTCGATTCGACAGGTACGCAAAGAAACGCCCGATACCTTCACGCTCGAGCTCGATCCCGGCAACGGCTACCATAGCCAGGCCTTCGCGCCCGGGCAATTCAACATGCTTTACATCTTCGGCGTGGGTGAGATTCCGATCTCGATCAGCGGGGATCCGACCCAGCCCCTGCCGCTGGTACACACCACCCGCGCGGTCGGCGTCGTGACCAACGCCATGCGCGAGCTTAAGCGCGGCCAGGCGCTGGGCGTGCGCGGCCCGTTCGGCACGCACTGGCCGGTGGAAGTGGCGGAGGGGCAGGATGTCGTGATCGTGGCCGGCGGCATCGGCTTGGCGCCCTTGCGGCCGGCGATGTACCGCATTCTCGCCCAGCGTGAGAAATTCGGCAAAGTCGTGCTGCTCTACGGCGCGCGCACCCCCAGTGACATTCTGTTCCGCCGCCAGCTCGAGCAGTGGCGGGCGCAGTTCGATTTGGAAGTGTACGTCAGCGTCGATCGCGCCACCGGCACCTGGCGCGGCAACGTCGGCGTGGTCACCAAGCTGATTCCTAAAGCGCCGTTTGACCCCCGCAACACCGTGGCTTTCGTCTGCGGCCCGGAAGTGATGATGCGCTTCACCGTCACCGAGCTGGAGAAACGCGGCGTGCTCTCCCAGCAGATCTTCGTGTCGATGGAGCGCAACATGAAATGTGGCATCGGCTTGTGCGGCCACTGTCAGTTTGGCCCGAGCTTCGTCTGCAAAGACGGCCCGGTGTTCCCCTACACCGAGGTGAAGGATTTGATGACCAAGTGGGAGATTTGAAATGGCGGATGCAATCACCAAAAAACAAGCCTCCGTCGCCCGGAGCAAACCCAAACTCGCCGTGTGGAAATTCTCCTCCTGTGACGGCTGCCAGTTGAGCCTGTTGGACTGCGAGGAAGAGTTGCTGGCGGTGGCCGGCGCAGTCGAAATTGCCAATTTTCCTGAAGCTTCGCGCACGGTGGTGAAGGGGCCTTATGATCTGTCGCTGGTGGAAGGCTCGATCACCACGCCGCATGATGCCGAGCGGATTCATCAAGTTCGTCGCGTTTCCAAACATCTCGTCACCATCGGCGCGTGCGCCACCGCCGGCGGCATTCAGGCTTTGCGCAATTTCAAGGACGTGCGCGAATTCATCGCGGTGGTCTATGCCACCCCGAGCTACATCGAGACGCTCAACAAGTCCACGCCCATTGCCGATCATGTGTTCGTTGATTTCGAATTGCGCGGCTGCCCGATCAACAAGCTGCAACTGGTCGAGGTGATCAGCGCCATTCTCAATCACCGCAAGCCCAACGTGCCACGCTACAGCGTATGCCTGGAATGCAAGCGCCGCGCCACGGTTTGTGTGATGGTGGCGCAGGGCGTTCCCTGCTTGGGGCCGGTTACCCAGGCGGGTTGCGGCGCGCTCTGCCCGGCATACGATCGCGGCTGCTATGCCTGCTTCGGCCCCAAGGAAACGCCGAACACCGAGTCGTTGAGCACGAGATGGGCGCAGATGGGCGTTTCGCAAACCGGGCTGGTGCGCGCGTTTCGCGGATTCAATGCCTATGCCGAAGCTTTTCGCAAGGAGAGCGAGGCGCACGAGGGCCGGTTGGCCGGCGCGTGAGGCCGCCGCTGCCGCTTCACGATGCCATGAGATGAACGTGCAGAAGTATATGACCAGAGTGGAATTGCCATGGCGATGAAGACGAAAACGATCAAAGTTGACTACCTCGCACGGGTGGAGGGCGAGGGCGCGCTGTTTGTGAAGATCAAGGATAATGCCGTCTCCGAAGTGAAGTTTAGAATCTTCGAGCCGCCGCGCTTTTTTGAAGCCTTTCTGCGCGGCCGGCATTATTCGGAAGCGCCGGACATCACCGCGCGCATTTGCGGCATTTGCCCGATCGCCTATCAAATGAGCTCGGTGCACGCGATGGAAGACGCCTTCGGCGTGACGTTGAATGGCGGCTTGCGCGCGCTGCGCCGGCTGTTGTATTGCGGTGAATGGATCGAAAGCCACGTGCTGCACGTCTACCTGCTGCATGCGCCGGATTTTCTCGGCTATGAAGATGCGATTCAGATGGCGAAAGACCATCCCGCCGCGGTGCAGCGCGGCTTGCAGTTGAAAAAAATCGGCAACGATCTCGTCACCTTGCTCGGCGGCCGCGAGATTCATCCCATCAATGTGCGCGTCGGCGGCTTCTACAAGGCGCCGGAACGCGCGGAGCTGGAGAAGCTCGCCGAGAAGCTGAAGTGGGCCCGCGATGCCGCACTGGCCACCATCGAATGGTCCGCGACGCTGGACTATCCCGACTTCGAGCAGGACTATGAGTTTGTGGCCCTGCGCCATCCCGAGGAATATCCCTTCAACGAAGGCCGGCTGGTTTCCAACAAAGGCCTGGATATCGCGGTGCGCGATTACGAAAACCACTTTGTCGAAGAACACATGCAGCATTCCAATGCGCTGCATTCTCTCTTGCGCGCGCGCGGCGCCTATTTTGTCGGGCCGCTGGCGCGTTACAATCTCAATTTCGACCGCCTCACCCCGCTTGCCCAGGAAGCGGCGTTGAGCGCCGGCCTCGGCCGGGAGTGCCGTAATCCCTTCAAGAGCATCATCGTGCGCAGCGTGGAAACGCTGTATGCTTGCGAAGAAGCCCTGCGCCTGATTGCGGCGTACGAAAAGCCCGCCAGCCCCGCGGTGAGTCTGCATGCCCGCGCCGGCATCGGCTACGGCTGCACCGAAGCGCCGCGCGGCATTCTGTATCATCGCTATCGCCTCGACGATCGCGGCATGATTCATGACGCCAAGATCGTCCCGCCGACTTCGCAAAATCAAAAGACGATTGAAAGCGACCTCCGGCGGTTCGTGGCAGGCCACTTGGACCTGTCGCACGAGCAATTGACCTGGCAATGTGAACAAGCCATTCGCAATTACGACCCGTGTATCTCGTGCGCCACGCATTTCCTGAAATTGGAGGTGGTGCGCGAGTAGCTTCCCAGCCGGATCGCGGCCGGCCCCCATTCGATCTCACCGCTCTCGGTCGCGCAGCAAGCCTGCCCTTTCATTCCAAGAGGAAATTGCAGCGGTCCGCGGGCCGGCGTTTGCCGGCAGGCGGCGACCTGCGCCCACAGGCTGGCGTGCGCGCACGAGTGCGCGGCACTGGTGGCTGTTTGAAACCATGAGCTTTTGAGAAGATGCTTCTGCAGCGACGTGGCCGTAGCCTCAAAATTCTCGGCGCTTCCACGCCGCGTAGAGCTTTGGCAACCGCTGCTGAGCCGCGGTTGGAATGTTTGTGGACACGTAATACTCTTGTCTATCCGAAAACATCACCGCCCGGGCGGTTTCTTGATGTCTGGACAGGCAACAACTATACTCGGAACAACCAGGACCGGCTATGTATCTGGAATTCGGCAAGATTTCTCCTCCCTCGGATGACAAGCGCTGGCGCATCGTGGAGGCCGCCATGCGGCGCCACGGCAACAATCGCCGCGCGCTGATTGAAACCCTGCACTCGCTGCAAGAGGCCTTTGGCTTTTTGGATGAAGAAGCGCTGCAATTCATTGCGCGCTCGCTGCGGGTGCCCATGAGTCAGGTGTATGGCGTTTCGACGTTTTATCACTTTTTTACGCTCAAGCCGCAGGGCCGTCACACGTGCGTGGTGTGCACCGGCACCGCCTGCTACATCAAGGGCGCGCCCCACATTCTCACGGCTCTCGAACAAAACTACAACGTGAAGCCGGGCGAAACCACTGGCGATGGCGAGCTTTCGCTGTTGACCGCGCGCTGCCTCGGCTCATGCGGTTTGGCGCCGGCTGCGGTTTTTGACGGCTCGGTCGCCGGCAAACTCACTCCCGCGGAATCGCTCGACCGGATACGGAGGTGCATGGATCATGCTGCTTGAAGAACTCAAAGAAACCGCGGCAGCAGAACAGGAAGCGCAGCAGCAGTACCAGCATCGCCTGCAGGTATGCGTGGCCGCCGGCTGTGTTTCCTGCCAGAGCGATGCGCTGCTGGCGTCCTTGCAAGCGGAAGTCAAACAGCGCGGTTTGCAGCAAACTTGCCAGGTGAAAGGCGTGGGCTGCATGGGGCTGTGTTCCGCCGGCCCGCTCGTTTCGGTGGAGCCGGCCGGCTGGCTCTATCGCGGTGTGCAGACGGAAGACGCGCCCGCCATTGTGCAATCCCTGGCAGACGGCCCGATGACACGGCTGATTTGCCCCACGGACCAACCGTTCTTCCAGCGCCAGCTCAAAGTGGTGTTGGAAAACTCCGGCCGCATCGATCCTGAACATCTAGAGGATTATTTGGCGGTGGGAGGGTATGAGGCCCTGTTCAACGCCCTTACGGAAATGACGCCGGCAAACGTGATCGAGCAAGTGAGCCGCAGCGGCCTGCGTGGCCGCGGCGGCGCCGGTTATCCCACCGGTTTGAAGTGGACCACAGTGGCCAAGGCCACTGCCGGCAGCAAGTTTGTCATCTGCAACGCCGATGAAGGCGACCCCGGCGCTTTCATGGATCGCAGCGTGCTGGAAAGCGACCCGCACCGGGTGCTGGAAGGCATGGCGCTGGCCGGCTATGCCGTGGGCGCGAGCCAGGGTTACATCTACGTGCGTGCCGAATATCCGCTCGCCATCAAGCGGCTGCGCACCGCCATTCGCCAAGCCGAACGCTTGGGCGTGCTGGGCAACAATCTGTGCGGCACCCGCTTCAGCTTTCACATCGATTTGCGCCTCGGCGCCGGCGCGTTTGTATGCGGTGAAGAAACCGCACTCATTGCCTCGATCGAAGGCAAGCGCGGCTCCCCACGGCCACGGCCGCCCTATCCGGCGGAATCCGGCCTGTGGGAGGCGCCCACGTTGATCAACAACGTCGAGACGCTGGCGAGTGTACCGGCCATTTTGCGCAAAGGCGCGGACTGGTACAGTGCCATCGGCACGGCCAAGAGCAAGGGCACGAAGGTGTTTGCTCTCGCGGGCCGCGTCAACAACACCGGCCTGATCGAGATTCCCATGGGCATGACCCTGCGCGAAATCGTGTACGAAATCGGCGGCGGCATCCCCGAGGGCAAGCTGTTCAAGGCCGTGCAGACCGGCGGGCCTTCCGGCGGCTGCGTGCCGGCGCAATACCTCGAGATGCCGGTGGACTACGAGTCGCTGGCGCAATTGGGTTCGATCATGGGGTCGGGCGGCATGATCGTGATGGACGAGACCTCGTGCATGGTGGACGTCGCCAAATATTTCATGGAATTTTGCATGACGGAATCGTGCGGCAAATGCGTGCCCTGCCGCGTCGGCACCGTGCACATGCACAATCTGCTCAACCGCATTACCGCCGGCACGGCCGGCAACGACGATCTCGCGCTGCTGGAGGAGTTGTGTGATCTGGTCAAGAGCACGAGCCTGTGCGGCTTGGGCCAGACCGCGCCCAATCCCGTGATCAGCACGCTGCACTATTTTCGGGAGGAATACCTGAGTCACATTCACGACCAGGCCTGCGCCGCCGGCGTTTGCCGGATGAAAACGTGAAAGGAACGAGCATGAGCACAACGGTTCGCATTAAAACCCTCAAAATAGACGGCCACGACATCGGCGCCCGCGAAGACGAAACCATCATGGCGGTGGCGCGCCAGAACGGCATCGTCATTCCCGCCCTCTGCCATGTGGAAGGCTTGGCGGCGGTGGGCGCCTGCCGGATGTGCCTGGTGGAAATGAAGAACAGCCCCCGCCTGCTGCCGGCTTGCATCACGCGCGTGGAAGAAGGCATGGACTTGACCACCAACTCCGAGCGTTTGATCAAATACCGCCGCCGCATTTTGGAGCTGCTGTTCTCCGAGCGCAACCACGTCTGTGCGGTGTGCGTTTCCAACGGCCACTGCGAGTTGCAGAATATGGCGCAAAGCCTGGGCATGACCCACGTCAACGTCCCCTATCTTTACCCGCGCCTGCCGGTCGATGCCTCGCATGATCGTTTTGTGGTCGATCACAATCGCTGCATTCTGTGCACGCGCTGCGTGCGCGTTTGTGATGAAATCGAAGGGGCGCACACTTGGGACTTGATGGGGCGCGGCATTGGCGTGCGTGTCATCACCGATCTCAATCAGCCCTGGGGTGAATCCGAATCCTGCACCGGCTGCGGCAAATGTGTGAATGTCTGCCCGACCGGCGCACTGGTGGAGAAGGGCAAATCCGTCGCCGAGATGATGAAGCAGCGGCAGTTCCTGCCCTATCTCACCTTGATGCGGGAGGAACAACGATGAGCAAACCCTGTTTGGCTACGGTCTGGCTGGATGGTTGCTCCGGTTGCCACATGTCGTTTTTGGACATGGACGAGCGGTTGATCGACCTGGCGGAAAAAGTCGAGGTCGTCTACAGCCCGCTGGTGGACGGCAAAGACTTCCCCGAGATGGCGGACATCACCCTGGTGGAAGGCGCGGTCAGCAGCGCAGAGGATTTGGAGAAGATCAAACACATTCGCCAGCACACCCGGATTTTGGTCTCGCTCGGCGATTGTGCCGTAACGGCCAATGTGCCCTCCATGCGCAATGTGCTGGAAGTCGACAAGATGCTGCGTGAGGTTTATCTCGAGCAAGTCGCCGGTCAGCCCCAGATCCCCAACCAGGTGGTGCCGGCGTTGCTGCCGCAGGCGCGGCCGGTGCATGAAGTGGTGAAGGTGGACGTCTTCGTGCCGGGCTGCCCGCCGCCGGCCGACGCGATTTATTTTCTGCTCACCGAGTTGTTGGAAGGCCGGCAACCGGATTTGAGCGCGTTGACCCGTTTCGGCAAATGAAGCCTCTGAAAGGCCCATTGCGTCGCGCAGTCTGCCAGGCTGCAAACAAACCAAGCTGGAAGAAAACTTTGCGGTCGCGCTAATCTTTCCCGAGTGATTCGATATGACCAAGCAAATCGTCATTGATCCGATCTCACGCATCGAAGGCCATGCCAAAATCACCATTCATTTGGATGAACAGGGCGTGGTGCACAATGCCTACTTTCACGTGACCCAGTTTCGCGGTTTCGAGAAGCTGTGTGTCGGCCGGCCGTTCTACGAAATGCCTTCGCTGATGGCGCGCATCTGCGGCATTTGCCCGGTGAGCCATCTCATCGCCTCGGCCAAGGCCTGCGATGCGCTGCTCGCCGTCCGCATTCCGCAAACGGCGGACAAGCTGCGCCGCATTCTGAACCTCGCCCAGATCATCCAATCGCACGCGCTCAGCTTCTTTCACCTGTCCTCGCCGGATTTTCTGCTCGGTATGGACAGCGAGCCCGCCAAGCGCAATCTCTTTGGCGTGATGCGGGCCAAGCCCGAGTTGGCGCGCGACGGCATTCGCCTGCGGCAATTCGGCCAGCAGGTCATCGAACTGCTGGGCGGCAAGCGCATTCATCCCGCCTGGGTGGTGCCGGGCGGCGTGAGCGAGCCGCTCTCCGTCGCGCACCGCGATCAAATTCTCGCCGGCCTGCCGGAGTGCATCAGCATTGGCGAGCGCACGCTGCACTGGTTCAAAAGCCTGCTCGACAAGTATCGCGACGAGATCAAAAGCTTTGGCAACTTCCCCAGCTTGTTCCTGGGCTTGGTGAAACCGGACGGTCGCATTGCTTTCTATGAGGGCAAATTGCGCGTGGTGGATGCCGCCGGCAACATCGTTGCCGACCAACTGGAGGCGGCCGCTTATCAGGCGCATATCGCCGAGGCGGTGGAGCCGTGGACTTATCTCAAGTTTCCCTACTACAAGCCGCTGGGTTACCACGAGGGCATGTATCGCGTCGGCCCGCTGGCACGCCTGAACATTTCCGACCGCTGCGGCACCGCGCGCGCCGATCAGGAGCTGGCGGAATTTCATGAGCTGCAACGCACCGCGGTGCTCAGCTCCTTCTATTTTCATTATGCCCGCCTGATCGAAATCTTGTTTGCCGTCGAGCGGCTGGAGCAAATCCTGACCGATCCCGAAATTCTCGACCGTCACGTGCGCGCCTTTGCCCGGCCCAACAGCAACGAAGGCGTGGGTGTGGCCGAAGCGCCGCGCGGCACACTGATTCATCATTATCGCGTCGATGAAAACGGTTTGATCACCTGGGTCAACCTGGTGATCGCCACCGGCCACAACAATCTCGCGATGAACCGCGCGGTCCTGCAGGTCGCCAAACGTTACGTCAACGGCCAGCGCTTGTCGGAGGGCATGCTCAACCGCGTCGAAGCGGTGATTCGCGCTTACGACCCGTGCCTGAGCTGTTCCACGCACGCCGCCGGGCAGATGCCGCTGCAGATTCAACTGGTCAGCCCGGAGGGCAAAGTGGTTGACGAAATCCGGAGAGGTTAGCGCGCTGCTGCCATGAAACTGTCTGGCCAAAAACTCCCGACCGTCCTGCCCCGCAACGCCACGGGCTCGTATTGCCTGCGTGCAACCCCGCCTGCTGCCGAGAGACCGGAGCACGCGTGGGACGCAATGCGCTCCCGGCCGCGGCATTGTCCCGAGCCGTGTGTGTTGATCATTGCTTATGGGAATCCCCTGCGCGGTGATGATGGCGTCGCTTGGCATATTGCGGAGCAACTTGCGGCTGCCCAAGGCCAGTCCCCTCTGAAAATCCTGACCCGCCACCAATTGACGCCCGAGTTGGCGGAAGCGATCAGCCAGGCGAATCTCGTCATATTTGTGGATGCCAGCGTGGGCCAGCCACCCGGCACCATCTCGTGTGTGCCGGTCGGACCGGAGATGGCGGATCAGTCCTCGCATCAATTCGACCCGGCGAGTCTGATGTTTTGCGCGCGCGAGATTTACGGCTCTGCTCCGAAAGCTCTCTTGTGCACCATTGCCGGCGAGGACTTCGGATATGAAGAGAGATTGTCTCCCACCATTTTGGCAGCAATGCCAAAGCTGCTGCAGCGCATTCGCGCCTTGATCGCCGCGCATGAGGAATCAAACTGAAAGCCGGCTTCTTTGGACTGGATTGGCAGGATTGATGGTGCCTGACTTCAGCCGGTCAGTTGTTGCCATGCTCGTCTGCGATTGCAATCGCAGTCTCAAAGCAATAATTTCCTCCAGCGGATGTTTTTTGTCCGCTGGGTTGTTTCAATCCATTGGAGAAATTTCTTGCCTTCAAGGCAACGAGTTCACTTTGAAGAAACGATTGATCCGGTTAATTTTTCACAACGCTGTGAGTGAAACGAGAGATGGCAAACGAGTCTCAAGCCGACAAGCGCGCCTTGGTGCTCGGCGTGGGCAATGAGTATCGCGGCGATGACGCCGTGGGCATTCTTCTCTGCCGGCGCCTGGCGGAACAGGCGCCGCCGCACCTTGCAGTTGCTGAGCACAATGGCGAAGGCGCGGCCCTGCTCGAAGCGTGGCTGGGTGCGGAGCTGGTGATCGTGATCGATGCCGTGCAATCCGGCGCGCCGGCCGGCAAGATCTTTCGCTTCGACGCCGCGGTGCAGGCCATTCCCTCGCAGTTCTTTCACTATTCCACGCACGCCTTCAGCCTGGCCGAGGCTATTGAGCTTGGGCGCACTTTGCATCGCCTGCCGCGCCACTTGATCGTCTACGGCATCGAAGGTGAAAATTTCACCGCCGGCGCGCCGCTCTCCGCTGCCGTTGCCCAGGCGATGCCTGAAGTGCTGGCACAGGTCATGCGCGACCTGCGCATGTTTGCGCCGGTCGAGTAGCAGGAAATGCCCGTGCCGCTGGCATTGACTTTTTACCCGCAGACTTTACCTTGGGCTTGTGACCAAAAGGTTATCCCAAGTAGATGAGCCTTGCGCCATGGACAATCCGACTGACGCCGCCCGCGACACCACGCACGACATTCTGCGCTATCAACGCCAGTCGCTGGAGGCGATTTTCCAGCCCAAATCCCTCGCCGTGATCGGCGCCACCGAACGCCCCGGCAGCGTGGGCCGCGCTGTGATGTCGAACTTGCTGGGCGGCAAATTCGGCGGCGCCCTCTTTCCCATCAATCTCCATCGCAAAACGGTGCTGGGTCTGCCGGCCCATCCCCACGTGACTGCCCTTCCGAGTCCGGTTGATCTCGCCATCCTGGCCACGCCGGCGGAGACCGTGCCGGATCTGGTGGCAGAATGTGCGGAAGCCGGCGTGCACGCCGCCATCATTCTGGCGGCAGGCTTTCGCGAGCGCGGCGTGGCGGGCGCGGCTTTGGAACAACGCGTGCAAGCTCAGGCCGGCGGCCGGTTGCGTATCCTGGGGCCTAATTCGTTTGGCGTGATGCAGCCACATCTCAAGCTCAACGCGACCTTTGCGCGCGCGATGGCGCGGCCCGGCCACGTGGCCTTCATCAGCCAGAGTGGCGCGCTGGGCGCGGCGATTCTGGATTGGAGCCTGCAGGCCAATGCCGGCCTCAGCGCGTTCATCTCCGTCGGCAGCATGCTGGACATCGGTTGGGGCGATTTGATCGATTATCTCGGCGATGACCCGCGCACCAAGAGCATCATCATCTACATGGAAACGATCGGAGACGCGCGCGCATTCTTGTCCGCCGCGCGTGAAGTGGCTTTCACCAAGCCGATCATCGTGCTCAAGGCCGGCCACACGAGTGCTGCCGCGCGGGCCGCCACTTCGCACACCGGCAGTTTGGCGGGCAGCGATCGTATTGTGGAGGCAGCTTTCCGGCGCTGCGGCGTGCTGCGCGTCAACACCATTGCCGAGTTGTTTTACATGGCGGAGGTGTTGGACAAGCAACCGCGGCCGCGCGGACCGCGGCTGACCATTCTCACCAACGCCGGCGGCCCGGGTGTACTCGCGGCGGATGCGCTGCTCGCCAGCGGCGGCCGCCTTGCACCGCTGGCGCCGGAAACGATCGGCCAGCTCGATCAACTGCTGCCGGCGCATTGGAGCCACGGCAATCCCATCGACATTTTGAGTGATGCCGACGCCGAACGCTATGCCCAAGCCATCACCCTGGCGGCGCAAGATGCCACCAGCGAGGGCCTGTTGGTCATTTTGACGCCGCAGGCCATGGCTGATCCCACCGCCACCGCGGAGTTGATCACGGCCCGCGCGGCCGCCTTTGGCACGCCGATTCTCGCCAGTTGGATGGGCGGCGCCGAGGTGGTCGAAGGAGAGGCGATTCTCAATCGTGCCGGCATTCCGGTTTTTCCCTTTCCAGATACGGCCGCCCGCATGTTTGCCTACATGTGGCAATACACTGAAAGCTTGCGCGGCTTGTATGAAACGCCAATGCTGCCGGCGCACGCGGACAACGGCACCATTCAGCGCCAGCACGTCCTGGAGATCATCGGGAACGCGCGGCAAAGCGGCCGGACTCTGCTCGACGAAGTGGAATCCAAGAGCATTCTTGCTGCCTATGGCATACCGGTGGTGGCCACCCATGCCGCGCGCAGCGAAGAGGCGGCAGTTGGTTTGGCGGAGCAGCTCGGTTACCCGGTGGTGCTCAAGCTGCTTTCCAGCGCGGTGACGCACAAAACCGCCAGCGGTGGCGTGCGGCTGCATCTGCACGATGCGGCGGCAGTGCGCCAGGCGTTTCGTGAGATTGCGACGGCCCAGCAAGCCGGCGGCCGCGCGTTTCAAGGCGTAACCGTGCAGCCCATGATTCCGCCGCCGGGCATCGAATTGATCCTGGGCAGCACCGTTGACCCGCAATTCGGCCCGGTGCTGCTTTTCGGCGCCGGCGGTTTGCTGGCGGAAGCATTGCAGGACTACAGCCTGGCGTTGCCGCCGCTCACCACCACGCTGGCGCGCCGCATGATGGAACGCACGCGCATCTTTCATGCTTTGCTGCAGGCGGTGGAGCAGCACTCGCTCGATCTGGAAATCCTGACGCAAATGCCGGTGCGCTTGAGCTGGTTGGTGGTGGAGCATCCCGAGATCAAGGAGATCGACCTCAATCCTCTCTTTGTTTCCGCTGGGCGGCTGCTCGCGCTGGATGCGCGCGTGCTGCTGCATGACGCTACGCTGCGGCCGGAACAATTGCCCACGCCGGCCATTCGGCCGTATCCGCGGCAATACCAGAGTCCCTGGCAGTTGAAGAACGGCACACCGGTGTTGATTCGGCCCATCCGGCCGGAAGACGAACCCTTGATGGTGGCGTTTCACCAGAAGCTCTCCGAGCGCACGGTCTATTTGCGTTACTTTCATTTGATCACGCTGACGCAGCGCATTGCGCATGAGCGCTTGACGCGCATTTGTTTCATCGACTATGATCGCGAGATGGCGCTGGTGGTCGAGCGCCGCACCGCGGACGGCGAGGGCCGCGAGATCATTGGCGTGGGGCGGCTGAGCCGATCCCACCGCGCCAGCGAGGCGGAGTTTGCCGTGCTGGTGAGTGACGAGTATCAGGGCCAGGGCTTGGGCTCCGAGTTGCTGCGCCGACTGCTGCAGATTGCGGCCGCGGAGAAGATTCGCCGTGTCTCCGCCGACATTCTGCCGGATAATGATGACATGCAGCGCGTTTGCAAGAAACTCGGCATGCAAGTGCGTTTCGATCATGAGGAGCACGTGATCAAGACCTGGATCGACTTGCCGGCAGAGAAATGATGACTCGTGTCCGTTTCAAATTGCGGACTCTTGAGTAAACGTTCCTGCCACGGCTTGGCCGTTGCATTGCAATCCTCAGAGCTTCCCCGACTCATGAAGTTTTGGAACCCTCGGCTCAGCCGAGGGTGGAACATTCTCTGACAGTCACGCAAGGGAGTGTTCCTGCCACGGCTTGGCCGTTGCATTGCAATCCTCTGAGTTTCCCCAACACTTGCAGCTTTGAAAACCACTTGCTCACCGCGATTCGAGATTTGACAGCCGCCAGAATCCCCACGATTGCCTTCCATTCGTTTCCCCACCATTGACGAAAGCCTCGCTGCCGTCGTGAGTCAGCGCCGGCGAGAGCGCAGGATCTACCCCGCCGCCGCTCCCTTGCCCGGCTTTGACACACTGCGCCAACTTTCGAATTATCAAGTAACAATTCCCAATTGTGAGAATGGGAATAACTGGCTTTTGCAGGGTTGGGAATCGGGCGAGAAATCGCGTCAAAATCGCAGCTTAGCCCGGCAGAGCATCTCTCACAAATCAAATCAGTTAGGGCAGGAAGTCCGGGCCGGGTGTGGCGAGTTTTTTTCGGCATGGCGTTTGAAAGAAAGCAAGTGGGAACGTGGCACCTGCGAAATCCGCAGGAGGGGACTGCTCAGCAACCATCAACCAAAAAAGAGCTCACCATGGCAGAGATTCGCAAAGAAGGTCGCACGCGCGGCATGGTTGTCATCAACGCGGAAGAATGCAAGGGCTGCGGCTTGTGCGTGGAAGTGTGCCCGCCCTCCGTGCTGAAAATCTCCGAAGCCCTGAATCGCATGGGCTATCATCCCGCCGAATACAGCGGCGTGGAATGCACCGGCTGCGGCGTTTGCTTCTATGTCTGTCCGGAGCCGGGTGCAATTACCGTCTACAAACGGGTGAGTGCCAAAGCGCCCGTCGCCGAAGAATGACTCCACGCATCCCCGCGTGGGCAAGTTCACACTTCGGATTAGCAGGCCAGAACCAGAATCGTGAAATCAGGATCGTGTATGCAACTCATCAAAGGCAATGAGGCGGTGGTCAAGGCGGCGTTGCTCGCCGGGTGCCGCGCCTACTTCGGCTACCCCATCACGCCGGCGAGCGAGATCGCGGAAACTGCCGCGCAATACTTTCCCAAAGCCGGCGGGGTCTTCTTGCAGGCGGAGAGCGAAGTGGCCTCGATCAATATGCTCTTCGGCGCCGCCTCCACCGGTGTGCGCGCCATGACCGCCTCTTCCAGTCCCGGTATTTCATTGATGCAGGAGGGCATCTCCTACGCCGCCGGCGCAGAGCTGCCCATGGTCATTGTGGACATTATGCGCGGCGGTCCGGGCTTGGGCAACATCGCGCCTGAGCAGGCGGACTATTTTCAAGTCGTCAAGGGCGGCGGCCACGGCAGTTACCGCGTGATCGTGCTGGCGCCCAACAGCGCGCAGGAAATGTGCGATCTCACCATGCTGGCCTTCGAGTTGGCGGACCGCTATCGCAATCCGGTGGTGGTGCTGGCAGACGGCTTCATTGGCCAGATGATGGAGCCGGTGAATTTTCCCATGCCGGTGACGCAGTTGCCGGAAAAGCCCTGGGCCGTGGCGGGCGCGGCGGCGACGCGCGACAATCTCGTCACCTCCATCGAACTGGTGCCGGAGGAATTGGAAGCCCACGTGCGCCATCTGCACGAGAAGTATGAGACCGTTACCCGCGCCGAAGCGCGCTATGAAGCCTATCGCCTGGAAAACGCCGAGATCGTGACCGTGGGCTACGGCATCATGGCGCGATTGCTGCGCACGGCGGTGGACCTGGCGCGCAGCCGCGGTATCCCCGTCGGCTTGCTGCGGCCGATCACGCTTTGGCCCTTTCCCAAAAACAAGATCGACGAACTGACCGATCACACTTACGGCTTTTTGGTGTGTGAATTGAGCATGGGCCAAATGGTGGAAGATGTCCGGCTGGCGGTGAATGGCTGGGTGCCGGTGCAGTTTTACGGGCGCTCCGGCGGCATGGTGCCGACGGCCGAGGAGCTGCTGCAACAAATCGAGCGCTTCTGGAAAGAGCTGGACCTGGGAGACGGTTGAGACCGGCGCGCCATCAGCCGTTTTTGGTAAGAAAAAGCAAAACGCGAGGAGGATCTGTCATGAGGCCGGGACGATATGAAACACGCGGAATTTGATGCCAAAGCCCGGCAGGCCCGGCCGATGGTCGCACGAACACGAAGCTGACAGATGCTCCTTATTCTTTCATGAGGAAAATGCCATGATCACAGACGAAAAAGAACTGCAGCCCGGTTATGAATGGGAACTGGATTTCCACTGTGAGCGCTGCGGCGCCACCCACGATCTGATTTTCGACAAAGCGACGGAAAAGATGTACTGTGCGCGTTGCCTGCGGTTCGTGCATGGCGGCGGCCAGGCCCAGCCGGATCCCGCGGACTTCCAGGAATGAGTTTTCGCGGCAGCTTGCTGCCGGCGTTCTGAAAGCAACGATTGAATCTGCAAAAACCTATTTGGAGAGAGAATCATGGAAGCCACCGTTTTGCGCCGGCCGGAATCATTCTACGAGGTTTTCGACCGGAAGCCCGGCGCCGACAAAACCTCCACCCACTATTGCCCCGGTTGCGGCCACGGCACGATCCACAAACTGATCGCGGAAGCAATGGATGATTTCGGCATTGCGGACCGCACCGTGTTCATCTCTCCGGTGGGCTGTTCGGTGTTCGCCTACTACTACATGAAATGCGGCAACATCCAGGTGGCGCACGGCCGCGCGCCGGCCGCGGCGACCGGCGTCCGGCGGTCGTTGCCCAACAGCATCGTCATCAGCTATCAAGGCGACGGCGACCTGGCGGCCATTGGCGGCAACGAAATCCTGCACGCGGCCAACCGCGGCGAGAACATCACCGTGATCTTTGTGAACAACGCCATTTACGGCATGACCGGCGGCCAAATGGCGCCCACCACGCTGCTCGGCATGAAAACCACCACCACGCCCTATGGCCGTTCGGTCGGCAACGAGGGTTTTCCGCTGCGGGTATGCGAGCTGCTCGCCTCGTTGGAAGCGCCCGCCTATCTCGAACGCGTGGCGGTCACCGATGCCAAAAATGTGATGTCAGCGCGGCGCGCCATTCGCAAGGCAATTCAGTATCAAATCGAGGGCCGCGGTTTCTCGCTCGTCGAGTTGCTCGCCACCTGTCCCACCGGCTGGAACGTGACGCCCACGGCTGCGAAAAAGTGGCTGGTGGAAAACATGCTGCCGGTCTTTCCGCTCGGCGTGTTTCGCGACAAGAAAGAAAAGCCGGCATCGCTGCCGCCCACCAACGGCGAAGTCAAGGCAGCCGCGGATCTTCGCCGCGAGCTCGATATTCCCGCAGAGAGCGACACCACTTGGCAGGCGCCGCCCGCGGCCGGCCAGGAGTTGAGTCCCCGCATGAAAATTGCGGGGTTTGGCGGACAGGGCATTTTGTTCATGGGCGTGATGCTCGCCGACGCCGGCATGCGCACTGGCCGCCATGTGAGCTGGTTGCCGAGTTACGGCCCGGAGATGCGCGGCGGCACGGCCAACTGCCACGTCATCATCGCCAAAGAGAGGATCGGCTCCCCGCTGGTCTCGGAAACAGACGTGCTGATCGCGATGAACCGGCCTTCGCTGGAGAAATTTCAAGCGGACGTCCGGCCGGGCGGGCTGGTGCTGTACAATCGCTCGCTGATCTCCGGTGTTTCTCTGCGTGATGATCTGCAGGTCGCGGCGATTCCCGCAACCGAAATTGCGGATGAGATCGGCAATACCAAAGTCGCCAACGTGGTGATGCTGGGCGCTTACCTCGAGTTGTCGAAGCTGTTGCCCGAGGAGGTGGTCTTGACCGTGCTCAACCAGAAAGCCAAGTCCCGGCCGGGGCTGGCGGAGTTGAACGCCAAGGCTCTGGCCGCGGGTCAGAGTTTTGTTCGCAAGAGCGTCTTGCAGCGCGAGGCCTAGCCGGAGAGACCGGCGCCGCGCGTGCTGGCGCAACGACACACGCATTTCGGCGGAGGTGCGCCATGAAACTCGAGATGTCCGTGAGTGAGTTGGAGCTGCTGCAGCGCATCGTGCGGCAGTACTACATGAACTTGCGCGGAGAGATTTATCACACCGATTCCTCGCTTTTCAAGGATGATTTGAAATTGGAGAAGGCGGAGATCGAAGCGCTGCTGGGTAGAATCGAAGCGGCCGCGCGCGCGGCTGCCACCGCCTGAGCCGGCCGCACGCGCGGCCTGCTGTCCGGGGTGCGTCGTTAAAGAAGAGAGGTGTTGCTGCAGTGCGCCAAGTCGAGCGCATGAAAGACCGGCAGACTGCGCTCGGGCAATCAACCAACGACCAAGGACCAACGACCAAGAGAGGGCTGTCATGATCATCGGTATTCCCAAAGAAAGCTGGCGCGACGAACACCGCGTGGCGTTGGTTCCCGCTGGCGTCTATGCGCTCGTCAAGGCCGGACACAAGGTCGTGGTGGAGACCGGCGCCGGATTGGGCTGCGGCTTTACCGATCAGACCTATGATGAGGCCGGCGCCCATCTGGCGTTCAGCGCCGGCGAGGTATTTGGCCGGGCCGATATGGTCGTCAAGATCATGCCGCCTGCGTTGGAAGAGGTGTCCGCGCTGGCGCCGGAAAAGACGCTGATGAGCTTCTTCAATTTCAGTGTGATGAACCCCAAGCTCATGGCGATTCTGAGCGACACGCGCTGCACCGCCATCGGCTACAATTTGATCGAAGACCGCAACCACAATCTGCCGGTGTTGACGACTATGAGCGAAATCGCCGGCATGCTGCTGCCGCAGATTGCCGGGCAATTTCTCACCACCCCGGCGGGCGGTCGCGGCATTTTGTTGGGCGGCGTGGCGGGCATTCCCGCCGCGAATGTGCTCATCATCGGCGCGGGCGTGGTGGGCAGCACTGCCGCCGAGGCCTTTGTGGGCGCCGGCGCCAATATCATGGTGCTGGACAGTGACGTCGAGCGCTTGCGCCAGCTCGAGCGCCTCACCCGCCATCAACTCAACACGGCGATCGCGACGCCCTACAACATCGAACGCAACTTGAGCACGGTGGATGTGCTGGTGGGCGCGGTGATGATTCACGGCCAGCAATCGCCGCATGTGGTGACGCAAGCCATGGTCAAGCGCATGCGCCAGGGCAGCGTGATCATGGATATTTCTATCGATCAGGGCGGCTGTGTGGAAACCAGCCGGCCGACGACGCATTCTGATCCCACGTTCATCCGCGACGGTGTGATTCACTACGCCGTGCCGAACATTCCGGCGCTGGTGGCGCGTTCGGCGGCGCATGCACTCAACAACACCATCCTGCCCCTCGTACTGCGGCTGGCGGAGCACGGGCCGGCGGCGATTGCGGAGTCCCGCCTGCTGCAACGCGGCGTGTATCTGTTTCAGGGGCAATGCACGCAGCCGGAAGTGGCGCGCATGCTGGGCTGGCCGCATGCACCGATCACCGACATGCTGCCGCCCTCGGCACTGGCCTGAGGCGGGTGCGCGCGCCGCGGCCGTGCCGGCGCGCCGGAGCAGGCCGCGCCCCGGCAGCCGCCTCAATCCGGAACGAATCGTATGACCTGGTTGGAAAGATATCGGGCCAAATGCTGCTCTGCCGATGCCGCGCTGCAACGCGTGCGGGACGGCGACACGGTTTACATCCACCCGGGCTGTGCGGCGCCGGTACAATTGGTGCGCGCGCTGGTTCGGCGCGGGCCGCAGTTGCGGGAGGTGAATGTTATTCACCTGCTCACTGCCGGCGAGGCCGGGTATACCGCGCCGGAGATGGCCGGCCATTTTCGCCACATCGCTTTTTTCGCCGGCGCCAATGTGCGCCGCGCGCTCAATGAGGGCCGCGCGGATTTCATTCCGATTTTTCTGGGGGAAATCGAAGCCTTGTTTGCCAGCGGCGACATGCCGGTGAATGTCGCGCTCATTCACGTTTCGCGGCCGGATGAGCACGGCTTCTGCAGCTTCGGCGTGGGCATCGACACCACCAAGACCGCCGCGGCGCATGCCGATTGCGTCATTGCGCAGGTGAATGCCAGGATGCCGCGCGCGCTGGGCGACTCTTTCATTCACGTCAACGACATCGACCACGTGGTGGAGGTCGAAGACGAAATTCTCGAACACCCGCAAGGCCGCATTTCCGACCTCGCCGACCGCATCGGCAGCAACATCGCGGATTTGATTGCCGACGGCGCGACGCTGCAGCTCGGCATCGGTGAAATTCCCGACGCCGTGTTGCACTATCTCGGCAACAAGAAGGATCTCGGCATTCACACCGAGATGGTGAGCGACGGCGTGGTGGGATTGATCGAGCAGGGCGTGATCAATAATGAGAAGAAGACGCTGCATCCCGGCAAGGTGATTCTCGGCTTCGTGCTCGGCACGCGCCGGCTGTATGATTTCATCGACAACAACCCGGTGTTCGAGTTTCACCCGAGCAGCTACACCAACGATCCGTTCATCATCAGCCGCAACGACAAGCAGGTGGCCATCAATTCCGCGCTCGAGGTCGATCTCACCGGCCAGGTGTGCGCCGATTCCATCGGCTACAATTTCTACAGTGGCATCGGCGGCCAGGTGGATTTCATCCGCGGCGCTGCGCGCAGCAAGGGCGGCAAACCCATCATTGCCCTGCCCTCGACTGCCAAGGACGGCAGCCTCAGCCGCATCGTGCCGCACTTGCAGGAGGGCGCGGGCGTGGTGACTTCGCGGGGAGACGTGCACTACGTGGTGACCGAGTACGGCGTGGCTTATTTGCACGGCAAAACCGTGCGCGAGCGCTGCCGCGCCCTGATCAATGTGGCGCACCCGAAATTTCGCGAGCAACTGCTGGCTTTTGTCAAAACGAGAAGATGGTTGTAGGCATTATCGGTTGATCAACTCTTAATAGGCACACGGTGGCGGCGGCCGACTGCCGGCATACGCCGGCGCACCATCCACTTCCGCCGTGGTCGAGGGATGCAAAAATGGTTACCAAAGAATCAGCCCTTCGCTATCACAGCGAAGGCCGCAAGGGCAAGATCGAGGTGGTCTCGACCAAGCCGTGCGTCACGCAAAATGATTTGTCGCTGGCCTACACGCCGGGTGTTGCCGAACCCTGCCGCGAAATCCACCGGGACGGCGAAAAAGTTTGGGAATACACCTCGCGCGGCAACCTGGTCGCCGTGGTTTCCAACGGCACGGCCGTGCTCGGCCTCGGTGATATCGGCGCCGCCGCCGGCAAGCCGGTCATGGAAGGCAAGGGCGTGCTGTTCAAGCGCTTCGCGGATGTCGACGTCTTTGACATCGAGCTGGACACGCATGATCCGCAGGAGATCATCAAGGCGGTCAAGCTCATGGAGCCAACCTTTGGCGGCATCAATCTCGAAGACATCAAGGCGCCGGAGTGTTTTCTCATCGAGGAAACCCTGAAGCAGACCATGAAGATCCCGGTGTTCCATGATGACCAGCACGGCACCGCCATCATCTCGGGCGCGGCGCTGCTCAACGCGCTGGAGCTGGTGGGCAAGGACATCAGCAAGGTGAAGGTGGTGTTCAACGGCGCCGGCGCTTCCGGCATTGCCTGCGCGAACTACTATCTCAGCCTGGGCGTGGCGCGGCAAAATCTGATCCTGTGCGACACCAAGGGCGTGGTCTACGCCGGCCGCAAGGAGAACATGAATCCCTACAAGGCCAAATTGGCGGCGGAGACCAAGGCCCGCACGCTCGCCGAAGCGATGGCAGGCGCCGATGTTTTTGTCGGCCTCTCCGGCCCCAACATGGTCACCCAGGAGATGGTGAAGGCGATGGCAAAAGATGCGGTGATTTTCGCCATGGCCAATCCGGATCCGGAGATCACCTACGAAGACGCCACCGCGGTGCGCAGCGATCTCATCATGGCCACCGGCCGGTCGGACTTTCCCAATCAAGTCAATAACGTGCTGGGATTCCCGTTCATCTTTCGCGGCGCGCTGGACGTGCGTGCCACCGCCATCAACGAAGAGATGAAGCATGCCGCCACCCGCGCCCTCGCCGAGCTGGCGAAAGAACCGGTGCCCTACGCGGTGATCAAAGCCTATCGCCTGCAGAATCTCAAGTTCGGCCGCGATTACATCATCCCCAAGCCCTTTGATCCACGCGTGCTCCTTTGGGTGGCGCCCGCGGTGGCGCAGGCGGCCATGGCGAGCGGCGTGGCGCAAAAGCAGATCGATCTGGAGAAATACCGCGAAGAGCTGGAAGCCCGGCTGGGTTTCTCGCGCAAGTTCATGCGGGTGATGATCAACAAGGCCAAGTCCGCGCCCAAACGCATCGTCTATCCCGAAGGCGATTTTCCCGCGATTTTGAAGGCCTGCGAAATCATTCTCGACGAGGGCATGGCTCATCCCATCCTGCTCGGCGATGAGCAGGTGATTCAGAACCGCATCGAGGAGATGCACCTGCATCTGCACGGCGGCGTTGAAATCGTCAACCCGCTCACTTCCCCCAAGCTGGTGCCCTATGTGGATCGCTTCTATGAGCTGCGCAAACGCAAGGGCGTTACGCGGCGCGAGGCCGAAGTGCTGATGCGGGAGCGCAGCTATTTTGGCCCGATGATGGTGCATCTCGGCGAGGCCGACGGCCTGGTCGCCGGCATCACCAAGCACTATCCGGAAACCCTGCGGCCGGCGCTGCAAATCATCAAGCTGCGCGACGGCGTTACCAAAGTCGCGGGCTTGTATGCCATGGTCTTCAAGGAAGGCGTCTATTTCATCGCGGACGCCACCGTGAACATCGATCCCAGTGCCGAAGATCTGGCGGAGATCGCCATGCTGGCGGCCAAGGAAGTGCGGCGGTTCAACATCGAGCCGCGCGTGGCCTTGCTCTCGTTCTCCAATTTCGGCAGCGTGCAGCATCCGCTTGCGCAAAAAGTGCAGAACGCGTTGGCCATTCTGCGCCACCGTGCGGTGGATTTCGTGGTGGACGGCGAAATGCAGGCGGACACCGCCGTGGTGCCGGAGATCGTCGAAGATTTCTATCCCTTCTGCCGCATCAAGGGCGGCGCCAATGTGCTCATCTTCCCGGACTTGATCAGCGGCAACGTGGCCTATAAGCTGTTGCAGCGCCTCGGCCACGCCGAAGCCATCGGCCCGGTGCTCATGGGCATGAAGAAACCCGTGCACGTTCTGCAAATCGGCAGCATGAGCGAGATGGATGTGGTGAATATGACCGCCATCGCGGTGGTGGACGCCCAGATGCTCGGCAAAGAAGGCTGAGACGGACGCGGCAGGTGAGTCGCCCCCGGCACCTGCCGGGGTTTCCGGCAGGCGCAGGCACTTGCCTGCGCCTGGTCAACCCAGGAGAGGCCGGCCGGTTTACCGGTCGCGTCTCGCCGCCGACTCCTGTCTCATGAGTTTGACCAAGGCGTTTTCGCTTCTCCTTGCGTGATCCGCGGGCGTTGCAGGCGGGAGGGCAGTGGCGGCTGGCTGGAGGGTGGACTGATCAATATCAAACTGCGATCCTCTGCCCTGTCGGGCAGCGGCCCGTGCGGTGCGCATTGCGCCTTGCTCAGGAGCGAGTCATGACATTCCAGCAAAAATACCGCTATCTTTTCGGCCCGGTGCGCTCCCGGCGCCTGGGCCTCTCGCTAGGCATCGATACCGTGCCGAACAAGACTTGTACGTTCAATTGCGTTTACTGCCAGCTCGGACGCACCACCTATCAGACCATCTTGCGGGAAGAATATGTGCCGGCCAATGATGTTATGACCGAGCTGGCGGATTTCCTGGAATATGACGGCCGCGCCGATTATGTGACTTTTTCCGGTTCGGGCGAGCCGACCCTGCACCGCAAGCTCGGCGAGATGATCGTGCGCGCCAAACGTCTGACCAACATCCCGGTGGCGGTGCTCACTTGCAGCGCTTTGATGTACGACGCGCAGGTGCGGCACGAGCTGGCGCAGGCGGACATGATTTTGCCCTCGCTCGACGCCGCCTCACCCCGCACGTTTTATGCCGTCAATCGGCCGCACGGCCGTTTGTATCTCGCCGAAATCATCAACGGCCTCCGCCAATTTCGGGCGGAATTCTCCGGCAAAATCTGGCTGGAGATCATGCTGGTGAAGGGCGTCAATGATGATGAAGAGGAGATTGCGCTCTTGCGCCGCGCGATCGCCGAGATCCAGCCGGACAAGGTTCATCTCAACACGGTGGTGCGGCCGCCCGCCGAAGACGAAGCCCAGGCGCTTTCTGACGATGAATTGCGGGCCGTGCAAGCCAAGCTCGGCCCGCCCGCGGAGGTGATCGCGGAGCGCTGGACCGCACCGCGCCTGTCGCTCGACAGCCGGCTGATCTCCGAGGCCGTCAATCTCATCGCCCGCCATCCGATGACGCTCGAGGAGATTTCCCACTACATGAATTGCAAGCCGGAGATCATCGCGCTGATGCTGAAGGGCTTGACCGATTCCGGCGAGGTGGAGGCGCGTACGCATCGCGGCCAGGTTTTTTATGTTGCACTCGCCGAGGAGAATGCCGGCGCGGCCGCGGGAGTGGCCGCGGCCTGGCCGGCGTCCAGCGCTGTGGCAAAACTCGCCGATGAAGATCTCGAGCCCTAACCCAGCAAGAGTGACCCGCCCATGCGAACGATCATTGAGCCTTTTCGCATCAAAATGACCGAGCCCATTCACCTGCTTTCGCACGAGCAGCGCGTGCAGAAGCTGGCGGAGGCGCATCATAACGTGTTTCTGTTGGACGCAGCCGATTGCCCCATCGATTTGTTGACCGACAGCGGCACCGGCGCGATGTCCACGGAGCAGTGGGCGGCTTTGATGCTGGGGGACGAGAGCTATGCCGGCAGCAAATCCTGGAAACGGTTCGAAGCCACGGTCAGGCAGATCACCGGCATGGAGCACGTCTTTCCCACGCATCAGGGCCGTGCCGCGGAAGGCATTCTCGCACAAACCCGCCTCCAACCCGGCGACATTATTCCCAACAACAGTCATTTCGACACCACCCGCGCGAACATCGAATTCGTGCACGCGCAGGCAGTGGATTTGTTGTGCCCGGAAGGACTCAACACGACGCTCGAGGCGCCGTTCAAGGGCGATATGGACCTGGCCAGGTTGGAGCGCTGCCTGGACGAGCACGGCCGGGAGAAGATTCCTTTTTGCATGATTACCGTGACGAACAACACCGGCGGCGGCCAGCCGGTGTCGCTCGCCAACGTTCGTGCGGTGAAACGGCTGCTGCAAAAGTACGGCGTGCCGTTGGTAATCGATGCCTGCCGCTTCGCGGAGAATGCTTATTTCGTTCACGAACGCGAGCCGGGCTATCGCAGCAAAACCCTGCTGGAAATCGCGCAGGAGATGTTTTCCTATGCGGATGCCGCGACCATGAGCGCCAAAAAAGACGGCCTCGCCAACATCGGCGGCTTTCTGGTTTGCAATGATGAACAGTGGGCCGAGGATTTTCGCAATGCCCTCATTTTGCGCGAGGGCTTTCCGACCTATGGCGGCTTGGCCGGCCGTGATTTGGAAGTGATCGCGGTGGGCTTGATGGAAGCACTCGATTATGACTATCAAGTCTATCGTCACGCCACCGTCGAATACATGGGCCAGCGGTTGCAGAAGATCGGCATTCCGCACGTGCGGCCGGTGGGCGGCCATGCCGTTTTCCTCGATGCCAAAGCCATGCTGCCGCATGTGCCGCCGCTGCAATATCCCGGCATCGGCCTGGTAAATGAATTGTATCTCGACGGCGGGGTGCGTGGGGTTGAGATTGGCAGTGTGATGTTTGGCCGCTTCGACAAGTCCGGTCGCGAACTGCCGGCGCCGCTGGAGCTGGTGCGCCTCGCCTTTCCGCGCCGCGTTTACACGCAAAGCCATTTTGACTACGTCATCGAAGTGTTGGAAGCGGTGTGGCGGCAGCGCGACAAGATTCCGGGCTATCGCATTTGCTATCAACCGAGATTCCTTCGCCATTTTACCTGCCATTTTGAGCCACTTGCTTAGAGCGCTTTGCCTTGGGCAAGCCGGCCCCACTGTTTTGCATTCCTGCCTCAGCGCGGCCCTGGCCAGGCCCGCGATGACGCACTGCGCTCAGCGAAGCCGGATAACCTGCGGGGTTCTCTCGAATTTGCAACATTGCAAAAGCCCGGCTTTTGATTCCCAATTTCGGAAATCGAGGTTTTGTGCTTGCAGCTTAAGTGCAAATAAAACAGTAAATGAAAACCAGTGCCGCAGGGCATAGTCCTTGCCTAAGGTGAGGCAGAAGTTGCATCATTGATTGGAATTGAACCATATCCGTGATAGATCCATCATGACAATCCCTGGTCACTCATTTGTGTGAGGAGAGAATATGGCGCGCAAGGCAATGTTGATTGATATTACTCTGTGTGTCGGTTGCGGGCTGTGCCGCGATGCCTGCAAGGAACAAAACGGGCTGCCCGCCGGCGAAGAAACCAAGCTCAACGCTAATGCCTATACCGTGGTGCAGGATCATGGCAATGATGTGTTTGTGCGGCGCGTGTGCATGCACTGTGAGGTGCCGACCTGCGCCTCGGTCTGCCCGGTGGGT
Source organism: bacterium (assembly GCA_023150945.1). Classification (NCBI taxonomy): domain Bacteria; species bacterium. Next base: position 154,226 of record JAKLJX010000015.1, read on the forward strand.
GCTTTCACCAAAACCGCGGACGGCCCGGTGCTGTACGAGGAGTCCAAGTGCATCGGCTGCCGCTACTGCATGCAAGCGTGCCCTTATCAAGTGCCCACCTACACCTGGGATCAAGTCGCGCCGCGCGTGCGCAAGTGCATTTTCTGCCACACGCGCCTGGCGGAGGGCTTGCCGACTGCTTGCGCCGAAGCCTGCCCCACGGGCGCCACCATCTTCGGTGATCGGGAGGAGTTGATCGCGGAAGCGCAACGCCGCCTGCGCGAGGAGCCGGAGAAATACGTCAATCACATCTATGGCCTCAACGAGGCCGGCGGCAGCTCGGTTTTCTTCCTCTCGGCCATACCGTTCGAGCAATTGGGTTTCCCCAACAATCTGCCCGATCATCCGTTGCCGATGCTGACCTGGAACGCGCTCTCGAAGATTCCGAACATCGTGGCAGTGGGCGGCACCGCGCTGTATGGCTTGTGGTGGATCATCAATCGCCGCGATGAGGTGGGCAAGCTGCAGGCGAAGCTGAAGGAGATGGAGGATAGAAAAGAATAGCCGCTTTTGCGCTCCTTGCCGAAGAATCCATTCTCCGGCAAGCTTGAAGGAGGAAGTGCCGGTTCGAGAGATGTTCCGCCTCGGTTGTGTCGAGGCCTTTGCAGGATTCTTCTGAAACCAAATCCAACATTCGAATATTTCACGGCATGGCCCGTGATTCCGCATTTTGACCGATCGAAGGAAGTGAGCTCGTTATGAAAAAGCTGCTTGGACTTTTGACCTTCTGGCGCGCCGTGCTCGTCATCCTGCTCGGCCTCGGGCTGTATGCCACCTATGTGCGCTTCACCCAGGGGCTGGGCGCAGCCACCAATCTCAGCGACCAGTTTCCCTGGGGCTTGTGGATCGGCTTCGACATCCTCTGCGGCGTGGGCTTGGCGGCGGGCGGTTTCACCCTGTGCGCCATCGTTTACATCTTCAACATCAAAACCTTCAAGCCCGTCATTCGCCCCGCGGTGTTGACCGCGTTTCTGGGCTACCTGCTGGTGATCTTCGCCCTGCTCTACGATCTCGGCCGGCCCGACCGTATCTGGCACGCCATTGTCATGTGGAATCCGAGCTCAGTGATGTTCGAAGTCGCCTGGTGCGTGATGCTCTACACCACGGTGCTGGCGCTGGAGTTCAGCCCGATCCTCTTCGAGAAGCTGGGCTGGGAGCGGCCCCTGCGTTTCGTGCGCGCCATCACCATACCGCTGGTCATCGTCGGCGTGCTGCTTTCTACTTTGCACCAATCTTCGCTGGGTTCACTCTATTTGATCGTGCCGGAGAAACTGCACCCACTGTGGTATTCCTCGCTGCTGCCGGTGTTTTTCTTCGTCTCGGCCATCGGCGTGGGTTGCGCGATGGTGATCTTTGAATCGTTCATGAGCAGCCGCGCTTTCAAACGCGAGATCGAGATGCCGCTGCTTTCGCAGCTCGGCCGGGTGTTGGTGGTCATTCTGATGATCTACACCATCATGAAGCTCCAGGATTTGGCCGATCGCCGCGCCTGGGCTTACGTCGTCACCCCCAATCTGGAGTCGATGCTGTACTGGGCGGAGATGGGACTGGGCGTGTTGTTGCCGATGATCCTGCTGGCGATTCCCAAAGTGCGGTTGCATGCCACCGGTTTGTTCAGCTCGGCGCTGCTGGTGGTTTTGGGATTCGTGTTGAATCGCATGAATGTGAGCATCACCGGCATGGAAGGCTGGGCCCAAGCCGGCTATTTTCCCTCCTGGATGGAGATTTCTGTTACGACGATGATCGTGGCCCTGGGCATCACGGGTTTTGCCCTGGCGGCGCGCTATTTACCGGTGTTTCCACCGGCGGAACATGAAGCCAAAACGATGGAAGAAAGCCCACACATGGCGTGGGCGGAATAACACTTTGCATCCCGAAAGGAGAAGTCTCATGGCATTGATCATCACTGCCGAATGCATCAACTGCGGCGCCTGCGAGCCGGAATGTCCGAACAATGCGATTTATGCGGGTGGCACGCCCTGGTCGTTTGCCGAGGGCACGGCGGTCACCGGGCAAATCGAATACAAAGGCGGGATGGTGGAGGCCACGCGCAAATTCGATCCGTTGTCGGATGATCTCTATTTCATCGTGCCGGAAAAATGCACCGAATGCGAGGGTTTTCACGACGATCCGCAATGCGCCTCGGTGTGCCCGGTGGATTGCTGCGTCAAAGATCCGGATCATGAAGAGTCGCAAGAGGTGTTGCTCGACCGCAAGCTGAAATTGCATCTCAACTGATTTTGATCTGTTCCAGGTCGCCCGCACCGCCCGCCGCCGGTTGCGGACAGCCATTCATGCGGTGATGCGCGGCCTCCCCGGCGGCGCGGCTTGCGCCGCTGGCCCGCGGCAGCCTCTGCGACAGCGTGAGAGAATCTGCCCCGGCAGCCGGCTGCGGTAAGCAGGCCTGGGGAGGCGCGGCATTGCCGAGCGAACCCCAGCGAGGTGTCTATGGCCGAGCTTCTGCAAGAATACGCGGACGCCATCCGCAGCCGGGTGTGCAGTGTGTGCCTGGATGCGGTGATGCAGCGTGACCTTTTTGTGCGCTGTGGGCTGCCCGCCGGCCGCCGCTGCCCGGTGGATCTCTATCTGCCCCGCGTGATCGAGGTGGTCGAATCCGTCGATAGCTGGCTGTTGGAAGATTACGTTCACGCTTTGCGCGAGCGCGTGTGTGCTGTTTGCGCCAACGCCGAGGGCGGAACCTGTGTGCTGCGGCTGCAAGCCGATTGCGCCCTGGATCGCTACTTCATGCTGGTGATCGAGGCGATCGACGAAGTCAAATCCCGCCGGCAGGCGCAAAACGAAACTGCCGGCATTCCTTGATGGAAAACCGTCATGATTACACGCGTCAGCAACAAACTGATCCTGGCGGTGGCTGGTGTGGCCATCGCCATCATCGGCATTTTTGCGTTTCTGCTGCTGCAGGCGCATCAGCGCCAGCTCATTGCCGAGCTCGAGCGCAGCGCGCACCAGCTCAGCGAAACAGTGAAAAGCAGCACGCGCTACGACATGCTGTTGAACCAGCGCGAATCCGTGCATCGCATCATCAACACCATCGGGCAGCAGGAGGGTATCGAGAAGGTCCGCATCTTCAACAAGGAAGGCGTGATCATCTATTCGACTGATTCCCTGGACGCCGGCCGGATGGTCGACAAGAAAACCGAGGCCTGCTACGGCTGCCATGTCGCGGATCAGCCGCTCGAACGCCTGCCGATTTCCGAGCGCACGCGGGTGTTCTCCTCCGCCGACAAGGGCGGGACGCTGGGCATCATCAATCCGATTTACAACGAGCCGAGCTGCTGGCAGGCGGACTGTCATGCGCACAGCGAGCAGCAGAAAGTGCTGGGCGTGCTCGACATCACCATGTCGCTGGCCGAAGTCGAAGCCGGCCTGCAGGCCAGCAAAATGCGCCTGCTGCTTTTTGCCGTCGTCGCGATTGCCTCGGTGAGCTTAATCATCTATCTACTGGTGAATCGCATCGTGCTCAAGCCGGTCAGCCAAATTGTGGCCGCCACCAAACATGTGGCTGCGGGTGACCTGAATTACATAATTGCGTTCGACAAGCCGGATGAAATCGGCACGCTCGCCAAATCCTTCAATGACATGACGCGCCGGCTGGCGGAGACCCAGCGCCAGCTTTATCAATCCGACAAGCTGGCATCGGTGGGCCGCCTGGCGGCGGGCGTCGCGCATGAAATCAACAACCCGCTTACCGGCGTGCTGACGTACAGCAGCTATTTGCTCAAGCGCGCCGATGCCCATCCCGAAATGAAGGAAGATCTCGAGGTAATCGTGCGGGAGACTATGCGCTGCCGTGAGATCGTCAAGGGGCTGCTGGACTTTGCGCGCCAGTCCCGCCCGGAGAAGCGCCAGAGTGACATCAATGAAGTGGTGAAACGGTCGGTGCGGATTCTGCAAAACCAGTTCACGCGCCATCACGTCAAGGTCGAACAGAATCTCGACGCCAGCCTGCCGTTGGTGTCGATGGATGTGGATCAAATCCAGCAGGTGCTGGTGAACCTGCTGCTCAATGCCAACGATGCCATGGCGGAAAAAGGCGGCACGCTCACCGTCGCCACGGCCCGCGCCGCCTTTGACGGCCGGCCGGAAGCGCCGGCGCAACATGAGTACGTGCAAATTCAGGTGAGCGACACCGGTTGTGGCATTGCGCCGGAACATCTGCAGAAAATCTTCGAGCCGTTTTTCTCCACCAAAGGGCAGAAGGGCAACGGCCTGGGGCTGGCCATCGTGTGGGGCATTGTGGAAAAACACAACGGCCAGATCGCGGTGGAGAGTGAAATCGGCAAAGGAACGTCGTTCAAAATTCTCTTGCCGTTGCATGACAAAGCGAGTGTAAAACCCGAGCATCACATGGCGCCGCAGGCAGCGCGCGTGGCGTAAATTGAATCAAATGCGCCCGGCCGGCAGCGCGAGAAAGGAGGCATAAATGGTTGCCATTTTGGTCGTGTCGATGATCCTTGCGTTCATCGTCATTGACGTCGCTGTTCGCGTGATTACCCGTCGCATGCAGGAGGCGAAAGCCCGCAAAGAGCGGCTCGCCGCCTTGGATATCGGCCTCAATCTCGACTTTACGCATGAGGCCAAGTCCCTCCGGCGCGTGGATGTCCCCCACCCGTTGGCCCGCATTCTGGCGGTGGATGATGAAGCGGTGGTGCTGGACAGCTTCCGCAAGATTCTGGTGGTGGCCGGCTACGCCGTCGATACGGTGGAGAGCGGGCGCGAGGCGCTCGGCCTGGTGCAGAAGAACAAATACGACTTCGTCTTCACCGATTTGAAGATGCCGGAGATGGACGGCCTGGACGTGGTGAAAGGCGTGAAGCACTTCAGCCCGGAAACCGACGTGGTGATGATCACCGGCTATGCCACCATCGAATCCGCGGTGGATGCCATGAAGTTCGGCGCCATGGACTATGTGCAGAAGCCGTTCACCGAAGATGAGCTGGTCGAGTTCACCAAGAAATGCCTGATTCGCCGGCAGGATCGCCTGGAAAAGCAAATCAAGCCGGTGGTGCGGGTGGTGACCACCGAGCGGCCGCACGAGCACGAGTTTCTGCTGCCTGGCGGCGTGTTCATCTCCGAAGGCCATGTGTGGGCCAATGTCACCATGCCCGGCCTGGTGCGCGTGGGCATGGACGACTTTGCGCGCAAAATGATCGGCCGCATCGATGCCCTCGAGTTTCCCGCCAAAGGCCAGCAGGTCAAGAAGGGCGAGCCGCTGTTTTACATCCATCAGGGCGAGCGCAAGGCGGCGTTCAAAGCGCCGATTTCCGGCAAGGTGCATTTGCTCAACAATGAGCTGGCGCAAAACCTGACTTGGCTCGAGAAGCAACCCTATGAAAAAGGCTGGATCTGCTCGATCAAGCCCGACCAGCTTTCCGTTGAAATCGAGCAATTGCGCATCGGCGACAAGGCCGCGGCCTGGTATCAACAGGAAATCAAACGGGTGCGCGAGCTGCTCACGCCCGCCGGCGGTAACGGCCATCCCCTCGAGGTGCCGGAAATGGCACGGCTGGTCGAAGGCCAGCTCGAAGAAACCGATGACAGCACCTGGAAAAAGTTCGCGGAGTCGTTTCTGTAGGGAGCCCGCGCCGGGGCGCAGGGTGAGAACGCAACGAATGCCGGGAGGAATGAAATCACATGACCGACGCACATCTGACGGTCGCACATTTTCTGCAGAGCCAGGCTGAGGCCATCCTAACGGAATCCCGGGAGGCCATTGGCCGCGCGCATCTGGCCAACTACGAAAGAATCGGCCACGAACAGACTTGGCAGCGCTTGCAGTCGCTGTTTGATCTCGTGCGGCAGTGCATTCATGACCGGAATCTCACGCCCATGCGGTCGCAGGCCAGGATGATTGCCGGCGAACGCTTTGCGGCGGGTTTTGATCTGGGCGAAGTGCAAACCGCGTTCAACGTGCTGGAAGAGGCGATCTGGACGCGCCTGATCAAGGAGATGCCGCCGGCGCAGCTCGCCGAAGCGCTGGCTCTGGTGAGCACAGTGTTGGGCGCCGGCAAAGATATGCTTGCGCGCACCTACGTGAACCTGGCCAGCCGGGCGCATCTGCCGTCACTCAACGTGCCGGAGTTGTTTGCCGGCACGGAAGGATGAGAAGAAAAATGGAACAGCCGGTCGCGCAAGCCGCGCGCTTGACCGAGCTGGTGGGTTACCAGCCGGGCGCGGTGGTCAGTCGCACGATCATGTCCGGCAAGGCCGGCACCGTGACTTTGTTCGCGTTTGAGGAGGGCCAGGGCCTGAGCGAACACACCGCGCCCTATGACGCGTTGGTTCAGGTTTTGGAAGGCGAAGCGGAGGTCACGATCAGCGGTGCGACCCTGCGCCTGCACGCCGGTGAGGTGGTCATTATGCCGGCGCGCCAGCCGCACGCGCTGCAAGCTGCCACGCGCTTTAAAATGATGCTGACGATGATTCGTGATCTCGTCTGAGCCGCTGGCTGCTGCCTGGTTTGCGTGCTGCGGTTTTGCCTCACCGGCAGCGGTGCCTTGGCATTTCCGGCCGGAGCGAGGTCATGCAGTGTATTGCGAAAAGGACGACTGCGAGCGGAATCATGCAAAAATTATCGCCCCGACAATTGCGCCGTACGTTTGAGCCAAGTGCACTGGGCGTGGAGACCACCGTCGCGCTCAAGACGCTGGAGAGCATTATCGGCCAGCAGCGGGCGGTTTCGGCGCTGCAGTTCGGGCTGGAGATCCATGAGAGCGGCTTCAACATCTATGTCGCCGGACCGCCGGGCATGGGCAAAATGACGGCGGTGCAATCCTTCTTGATGGAGCTGGCACGCCGCAAGGACACACCCGCGGATTGGTGTTATCTCAACAACTTCGAAGATTCCCACCAGCCCAAGAGCTGCCGGCTGCCGGCAGGCCGGGGCCACGAATTGCAGCAGGATTTGAAGTCGCTCGTCGAACACCTGCGCCGCGAGATTCCCCGGGCCTTCGAAAGCGAAGAATACAGCAACCGCCGTGACGAGATTGTCAAATCGCTGGAACAGCGGCGGGCGCAGGCCATGGAGAAACTCAATCAGGAGGCTGGGCAGGCCGGCTTCATGTTGCAGGCCACGCCCTTTGGCATTGCCACCATCCCCACCCAAGAAGGCCAGCCGCTCAGCGATGCCGATTTTCAGGCGCTGCCGGCGCCGAAGCGCGAGGAGTTTCAGCAACGTCACGAGGTATTGAAAGAAGAGCTGAAGGCCACCATGAAGCGTCTGCGCGATCTCGAACGCGCGGTGCAGGAGCGGCTGCAGACGCTCGACCGGCAGGTGGCGCTGTACGTCATCGGCGGGATGATGGAAGAGTTGCACGAAAAATACCGCGACCTGCCCGCCGTGCTCGAGCATTTCCAGGCCATGCAGAAAGACATGCTCGACAATCTCGAGACCTTCAAAACCGGCGTGGCGCCCAACCCGGGCACCGATCCCGCCGCGGCCAGTTCGCCCTGGTTGCGCGAGTTGCCTTTCCGCAAGTATCAAGTCAACGTGCTGGTGGACAATCGCGAGCAAAAAGGCGCGCCGGTGGTGCTCGAGCTCAACCCGAGCTACAACAACCTGTTTGGCCGCGTCGAAAAAGAAGTGCAGTACGGCGCGCTCTACACCGATTTCACCATGATCAGGCCCGGCTCGTTTCACCGCGCCAACGGCGGTTATCTGGTGATGCCGGTCGAGGATTTGTTGCAGAATCTGCTGAGCTGGGACGGCACCAAGCGGACGTTGCGCAGCGGTGAGATCGAAATCGAGGAAATCAGCGAGCGCCTGGGGTATGTCGCCACCAAAAGTCTGCGGCCGCAACCGATTCCCATCAACATCAAAGTCGTGCTGGTGGGCCGGCCGCTGCTTTACTATCTGCTGCACGCCCACGATGAGGAGTTTCCCGAGCTGTTCAAAGTGAAGGCGGATTTTGACACGCGCATGGCCAACAATGCGGAGAACATCCGCGACTTTCTGGCGTTTCTGCCGACGTTCTGCAACAAGGAAAAGCTCAAACATCTCGATGCCACGGCGGTGGCGAAGCTGCTGGAGCACAGCGCCCGTTTGGCCGAAGATCAGGAAAAGCTTTCGACGCATTTCGGTGCGCTGGCGGACATCATTCGTGAAGCCAACTTCTGGGCGCTGCAGGCGGGCGCGGCGCAGATCAGCGCGGCCCACGTGCAGCAGGCACTGGAGGCCAAAATCTTTCGCTCCAACCTGGTGGAGGAACGCCTGCAGGAAATGATCAACGCCGGCACGTTGCTCATTGCTACCGAGGGTGAGCGCGCCGGGCAGGTGAATGGGCTCTCGGTGCTCAGTGTCGGCGACTATCAGTTTGGCCGGCCCAGCCGCATCACCGCCAGTGTGGGGCCGGGCCGCGACGGCCTCATCGATATCGAGCGTGAAGTCAATCTGGGCGGCCCGCTGCACAGCAAAGGCGTGTTGATTCTGAGCGGTTATCTCACCCACCAGTTCGCGCAAAACGCGCCGCTCACGCTCACCGCCCGGCTGGTGTTCGAGCAAAGCTACGAAGGTGTGGAGGGCGACAGCGCCTCCTCGACCGAGCTTTATGCTCTGCTCTCCGCGCTCTCCGAAATCCCCATCAAGCAGGGGATCGCGGTCACCGGCTCGGTGAACCAATACGGCGAAGTGCAGGCGATCGGCGGGGTCAATCAGAAAATCGAAGGATTCTTTGAAGTGTGCCAGGCCAACGGTCTGACCGGCAAGCAGGGCGTGATCATTCCGCAGAGCAATGTGCGCCATCTGATGTTGCGCGAGGAAGTGGTGCAGGCGGTGGCCGCGAAGAAGTTCTCGATCTGGTCGGTGGCCACCGTGGCGGAAGGCATCGAAATTCTCACCGGTGTGCCGGCCGGCGTGCGCGGGCGGAATGGCAAATTTCCCCAGGGTACCGTCAACCACCAGGTGGAAAAACGCTTGCAGGAATTTGCCGAGCGGTTGCGCGAGCTGGGCAAGGAGAAGAAGGGCCGCCAGAAGACTGGCGGGCGCAAAGCGCGCTGACTTGAATGAGGGAGGTGGAGAAATGACGAGTAAGGCGGCAGTTGAAGATTTTATGGCGCAGCGGTCGCTGGCGATTGTCGGCGTGTCACGCAGCGGCAGGAAATTCGGCAACATGGCGCTGAAAACGCTGCGCGAGAAAGGCTATCAAGTCTGGCCCATTCATCGGCACGCGGAGACCCTCGAAGGCGAACGTTGTTTCCCTGATTTGAAATCGTTGCCGCAACCGGTGCAGGGCGTGGTGATTTCCGTGCCGCCCGCTGAAACCGAGCAGGTGGTGCGGGAAGCGGCGGCCGCCGGCATTCGCCGCGTGTGGATGCAACAGGGCGCGGAATCGGAAGCAGCGCTTCGCTTCTGCCAGGAAAACGGCCTGAGCGCCGTGCACGGCGAATGTATTTTGATGTTTGCCCAGCCGGTGCACTCGGTGCATCGTTTTCATCACTGGCTGTGGCGGGTGTTGGGCAAATTGCCGCAATGATGGAAGTTTGGTCAAAGGCGCCTCGTGCCCCCAATCCAACAGGTACGTTGCGTGCCGCGGACTTCAAATTTCGACTGGTCTGAAAGCTGGCGTAGTGCTTTTCGTTTCGTCTGGATTGGGATTTGAGAAGGCAGGCGCGCAAGCGCGCAGATGCTCCAAATTGAAATCCCACGATAGAAGCCAAAACTTCTGTCGTGGGATTTCGTCTTTCAGCCGGGAACGCTATGCCGCCCTCCGGCGCGCCAAGCCAACTGCTGCGAGCGCGTGCAGCGGCATGACCGCGGGCGGCCTGCAGCCCTGCCGGGCGCTATTCGGCCGGAAGCGTCGCGGGCTGCAGCAGATCAGCAATCGCTTCTTTGAGTTGCGAGAGGTCCGCTGAAGTCGGCACGAAGCGATCAGCCAGCCAGAAGTTGAAATCGTGTGAGATGCTGGCATTTGCCGTGTTGAGCACGAGTTTGAGGTCCCGCTGGTGGGCAAGCAATCGTTGCATGCATTCCACGCTGTCGCCGTCAGCGAGAACCGTATCCAACACGGCGAGATCAACGAGATGGCGGCCGGCGAGACGCAGGGCTTGGCGCATGCCATTGGCCGCCAGAACTTCGTAGCCTGCCTTGCGCAGCTCGCCCTGATACCTGCCGCGTCGTTCCTTTTCCCCTTCAATGATGAGAATCGTGGCCATGGTATGACTCCTCTGGCGTACTCGCCGGACGCCCCACCCACTGCTGTCGGTCCGGCTACAGATGATAATCTCCCGCAGCCTCCGGCTGATAGAGAATGGCAACGACTTTGAACCGGCGCACGCCGGCCGGCACCTGCCAGGCGATCTCATCTCCCGCTTTGAAGCCCAACATGGCGGTACCGATGGGTGCGAGCACGGAAATGCGGCCCGCCTCCGGATCGGCATCTTCGGGAAAGACCAGGGTGTAGATCATCTCTTCACCCGTTTGCAGATCGAGCAGCCGCACGCGTGAGTTCATCGTGATGACGTCCCGGGGTATTTCCCGCGAGTTGACGACAACGGCGCGATTCAACTCGCCCGCCAGTTTTTTCAAATCCGCGCTGCCGTAGTACTGTGATCGCTTGGCGGCTTCGAGCAGTTCCCGCAGTCGTTTCGCATCGAAATCCGTGATGTGAATGGCTTGCATTGCTCCTGGCTCCCGGGGCTGATGATGAGATGGGTAAAATGAGTGATCGTCCGCAACCGCCGGCTTTCGATGAGAGTGTTCCTGCAACGGCTGGGCCGGTGCCTCAAAAACCGCAGCGCCGCGACGATTCGCGAAGCTTTGAAACCCTCGGCTCAGCCGAGGGTGGAACATTCTCCGACGAATACTCGACGAGCGTGTTCGTGCAACGGCTGGGCCGTTGCTTCAAAAACCGCAGCGCCGCGACGATTCTAGAAGCCTTGAAACCCTCGGCTCAGCCGAGGGTGGAACATTCTCCGACGAATACTCGACGAGCGTGTTCGTGCAACGGCTGTGCCGTTGCTTCAAGAATCTCAGCGCCGCGACGATTCGCGCAGCTTTGAAGACTTCGGCTTAGCCGAGGGTGGAATATTCTCCGACGAATACTCGACGAGCGTGTTCGTGCAACGGCTGGGCCGTTGCTTCAAGAATCTCAGCGCCGCGACGATTCGCGCAGCTTTGAAGACTTCGGCTTAGCCGAGGGTGGAATATTCTCAGACGGAGACGAGTCAGCGTGCGGCATTTCGGGCGGCGGCTTGCCGAAAGAATGGCTTGGCCTTGCGGCCGGGTTCCTCCACCATTTGCCACGTCTCGCCGGCGCGGATGAGTCGCTTGCGGCGCGAGGTTTCGCGGCGCAACAGGCGATGGTGGGAATAGGAAAAGCGGTTGACTTCATTGCCTTCAGGATCGAACAGCAGCGCCATGTCGCTGCGATTGCTCCACATTTGCTCGTCCGTCCAAAACAAACCGGGTGGTGTGTATGCGCGGGCGTCCTGGCCGCTGTGAATGGTGAGCGTCATGCCGGGACGAAGGATCGTATCATCCTGGAAAAAATAAAGCCGGTTGCCGCGCAGCGCCGCCAACGCCCAGCCTCCCAGCGGCTGAGGCACCGTGCCCGAGTTGGCAATGACGACGTGCTCGGACATACCGCGATTGTGAACCGCCACTATCTTGACGCGCGCGCCCGCCAACTGGCCGGCGCGCGTGGGTTGAGCCGTGCGTTTGTGCCGCATTCTTCACCTCGCGAGCTGGTAAAACAAATCAGTAACCACGCGGGCTTGTTCATGACTCGTCTTCCGTGCGCTGCCGTTGGTGGCGACCGGCGTCCTGCCGGTGCGCCATGGCCTGCTGATGCTGCGCCAGGCAGGCTTCGCAAAGAAAACTGTCGTCTTCGGGGAAAAACTGGCCCTCGCCCCTGGCCATCCGTCTTTCGCAGACTGCACAGGTTGCTGCCATCATGCCCTCCTTGGTTGGTGGTTGATTGTGCTCAGCGTGCGCGGCGGCCCTGCGGCGATGGCCGGCTTCATGGGAAAATGCCGCGTTCCTTGTATACCGTTGCCAGGCGCATGAGCGCCACAATGTAGGCCGCGGTCCGCCAATCGGTTTCGAAATCCCGCGCCATGCTTTTGACTTGTTCATACGCATTGAGGAGGCGCTTGCGCAATTTCAAGTCGACCTCTTCGAGTTCCCAGCATTCGCTGCGCTTGTTTTGCAGCCATTCGAAATAGCTCACGATCACCCCGCCGGAATTGCAGAGAATGTCGGGCAGCACTTCGATGCCGCGGCGCCGCAGGATCACGTCCGCGTCCGGATCGGTGGGGCCGTTGGCGCCCTCCGCCACCAGCCTCACGTTTAGCCACGGCGCGGTCTCGGCGGTGATTTGATTCTCCATGGCCGCGGGGATGAAAATGTCTGCGCGCGTCCGCAGAAACGATTCGTGATCAATGGCCGTGGCCTCGGCAAAACTGTGGAGATTGCCCACGGCCCGGACGTGGCTGGCGAGCTGATCCGGATCGATGCCCGGAGCATTGAAAATCGCACCGGTCACGTCTTCCACCGCGATGAGTTTGGCGCCGTGCGCTTTGAGCAGCCGCGCTGCCCACGAGCCGACATTGCCAAAGCCTTGCACGATGTAGGTGGCGCCGTTCAGGTTCAGGCCGTGATCTTTGGCCCACCGCTCCAACGTAAAGACGATGCCCTGGCCCGTGGCTTTTTCGCGGCCCAGACTGCCGCCGGATTCCACCGGTTTGCCGGTGACGACGTGGGTGCACCGGTTGCGCTCGTCCGGCGGCATCATGGAGAGATAGGTGTCCAGAATCCACGCCATGATTTGCGAATTGGTGTTCACGTCCGGTGCCGGGATGTCATACTCCGGCCCGATGTTGTTGCCCAGGGCAAAGGTGAATCGGCGCGTGATACGCTCGACTTCCTGCAGCGAGAACTGCGACGGATCAAATTGAATGCCGCCTTTGGCGCCGCCCAGCGGAATGCCGGTGATGGCGGTCTTCCAGGTCATCCAGGTCGCCAGCGCCCGCACTTCGTCAATATCGACCGCCGGATGGTAGCGCAGCCCGCCTTTGAACGGGCCGAGCACGTTGTTGTGCTGCACGCGGTAGCCGGTGAAGGTTTCAATGCGGCCGTCATCCATGCGCACGGGAAAGTGAACCACGATTTCGTTCATCGTGGTCGCGAGTATCTTGCGGATGTCCGGCTCCAACTCCATCAAGTCGGCGGCTTTGTCGAATTGCCGCATGACGTTTTCATACAACGAGGGTTTTTTCGCCGGTGCCTTGGCCGGCTTGCTCACTTGTGGTGCTTCTCTCAATGCGATGCTCATACTCGATGTCCTCACTCATATTCCTCACAATGCCAGACGCCGCCCTCGGGCTTGGGGTAAATGCACGTCTCGATCTTCTGGCAACTGGCACACAGCCCGGTGAACTTGCGCGTGTCGCTGCTGCGAGGCAGGCGGCCATTGCCCGCATTCCTCAGCACCGGCTCGCTTTTTTGCACGGCATACCCTTCGAATAAATCACAGGACAACACCGGCCGCGGCAGTTCTTTCATGTAGATGCAAGTCGCCATGTGTTTGCATGAAGTGCAAATACCCTGCACGGGCGCGGCCTGCTGTTGCGGCACGGCTCTGCGGGCGAGTGTTCTCGCTTCTCGCCCCGGAACGATCTCACTTCTTTTAAACTTTGGCTCGGCGGTACTCATGGCAGTCTCCTCTGGTTGCAAATGTGCGCTGTGGGCTGGATGTGAGAGGCTTAGGCCATTTGCATGCCATCAGCCGCTGCGCGCAGAGCAGCAACGTGCACAGCAAATGCGCGTGGCGTAAGGGTTGAAGAATCAAACGGTAGGAGCAGGGAGGAGTGGGGCGAACAGAGGCCGTCTCATGAAGTCAAAACCCGGATGAGGCAGCGCGAAGCCGGGGAGATGCGTCCCACTGGGGAGAAATTCCCCATTTTCTCCGGCGGCTTCATTTGATCTGACTCGGAGTTGATCGCCCGTTTTGTGCTGTTTGTGTTTGGGGGGAATGGTAGGATTCGTTCGAAACGGCAGGCTGGCAGGCATGAGATCACGGTGATGCACTGCCGGGATTCACCTGCGGTTTCAGCCTCTCAAGATTCGACCGCGTGGGTTTTCAACTTCTCGCGCAGGGTTTTGCGATCGATGCCGAGAATCTGCGCGGCCTGCGTCTTGTTGCCGGTCACGTTGGCCAGCACCAGCCGGATGTGCTCCGCCTCCACTTCCGCGAGGGTGCGGTGCAGACCGGCGCTGCGCTGCGCCGTGAAGCGCATGAACGCCGGCAAGTCGGGAACGTCGATGTGATCGCCTTCCGCCAGCACGACCAGCCGCTGCACGACGTTCTGCAATTCTCTCACATTACCGGGCCAGTCATAGCTGGTGAATACCTGCAGCACGTCATCGGAGAATTGTGGCACCGGCCGGCCGGCCTCCTGGGCGAATTTGTGGGCGAAGTGCTGCAACAGCAGCAATACGTCATTGTCGCGGTCGCGCAACGGCGGCAGCTCGATGAGAATCACGTTCAGGCGATAGAAGAGATCATCGCGAAACGCGCCCTGTTTGACCAGTGCCAGCAAATCCTTGTTGCTGGCCGCCAGGATGCGGATGTCGATTTTCTGGGCGCGGCTGGAGCCGACCATGTGAATCTCGCGGTCTTGCAGCACGCGCAGCAGCTTCACCTGCATCGCCAGGCTCATTTCGCTGACTTCATCAAGAAAAATCGTGCCGCCTTGCGCGGTTTGAAAAAAGCCGGCGCGCGTCTGCACTGCGCCGGTGAACGCGCCCTTCATGTGGCCGAACAGCTCGCTCTCCAACAGTGCCTCGGGAATGCCGCCGCAGTTGATCGGCACGAAGGGCGCGGCGGCGCGGTCGCTGCCGTAATGAATGGCACGCGCCACCAGTTCCTTGCCGGTGCCGCTTTCGCCGGTGATGAGCACGGTTGCGGAAGTGGCACTGGCTTTGGCAATGGTGCGGAACACGGTACGCATGCGCGGTGATTCGCCCAGCAGACCCGGCGGCGCAGCGGGCGCCGGTTGGGCCTGGCCCTGCGCCACGCGGCGCACTTGCAGCTTCTCCAGCGTGCGCCGCACGGCCGCAAACAACTCATCATCGGTGAAGGGCTTGGGCAGATACTCCTCCGCGCCGGTCTTGACCGCAGTCACCGCGCTTTCGATGGAAGGATAGCCGGTGATCATCATTACTGCGGTGTCCTTCAAATTCTCCCGCACGTGCCGCACCAAATCCAGCCCGCTGACCTCCGGCATTTTCAAATCCGTGATCACCAGATCCACGGTCATGTCATGCAAAAGGGTGAGCGCCTGCGCCACGCTCGCGGCGGTGAAGACTTGATAGCCCTTCGCGCTGAGATTGCGCTGCAGCACCTCCAGCGTGTCCTCGGCGTCGTCGACAATGAGCAGACTTTCCATTTTCTCCGGAGAAGGCATGGCTCGTTTTCAATCTGTTTTGTGTTCCGGCAGTTTGGGCGTGGGCAGTTCCACTTCGAAGCGCGAGCCCTGGCCGGCCTGGCTCGCCACCTTGATTGTGCCGCCGTGAGCGGTGACGATGCCGTGCACCACCGAGAGGCCCAGGCCGGTTCCCTGGCCAACCTCCTTGGTGGTGAAAAAAGGCACGAACACCTGTTGCAGCACCTCTTCACTCATGCCGATGCCGGTGTCTTCAACAATCAAACGCACGGCGTGCGCGACGGCCTGCGTTTCCACGGTGAGCACTCCGCCCTCGGGCATGGCCTGCATGGCATTGACCACCAGATTGATCAACACCTGCGCCACTTGCGAGGGATCCGCGACGACTTCCGGCAGGTTTGGCGCCAGGCGCTGCACCACCGTGATCTTGCCCTTGGCCAGCCGCGCCTCGAGAAACGACATGCCGTTGCCCACCACCTGATTCAAATTGATGTACGTCTTTTGTTGCGGCATTTGCCGGGCAAAGATCATCAGCTTGCGAATGATTTCACGCGCATGCAGCGAGGCATTCACGATTTTCTGCAAATCCTGGTCTGCTTGGGCCGGCAGCCCCGGGCACTTTTGCGCAAGCTGGGCGAATCCCAGAATATTGCCCAGCGGCTCGTTCAACTCGTGCGCCACGCCGGCGGAAAGCTGGCCGATGGTCGCCAGCCGGTCGGCGTGGCGGAGCTGCTCTTCGAGCTTGGCGCGTTCCTGCGCCGCCTGGCCGCGCTCGATGATGATTTCCAGTTCGCCGGCCACCGCCTCGATCAGATCACGCTCCTCTTTGAGGAAGGGACCTTCGTCAAGCTCCGACCGCGGCTCGGCATAAACCACTTCCACTGCGCCGCGCCGCACACCGTGCACGTGAATATCCGCGCTCTGCTTCAGCGGCGTGTCGCGAAATCCGGGCGTGGCATAAATCTGCTCATCGATGATGATGCGCGCCATTGCGATTTCGGGATAAAGCCACGCCGGCGGCAGCAGCGCCACCACCGCCTGCAGGATCTGATTCAGCGGCTCTTCGGTACGCTCTGCCACCTGCGCGATGCGATACAAGCAGGTCAACTCTTTCACCCGTTCACGCACCTCCACCTGCGCGCGGCGATGCGCGGTGGCCACGCCCAGCATCTGCGCGATGCTTTCGTAGAACTCGATGTCTTCCGCGCTGAAAAAATCGGGCTGGCGGCTGCCCAGCTCCAGCAAGCCGATGCGTTCGTGACCATTGACCACGAGCGGGAAAAGGGCGAGGCCGCGGTATTCGCCGCCCAGGTTGAGGCTGCGGCTGCCGGCCTCGCGGCTGAGGCGGAGCACTACCGGCGCTGCGGTATCGTTCGTCCAGAAACTGCCGGCCGCTGTGAATGGCGGCTTGCCAAGCTCGATATGGCCGCGCAAAATCTCGCGTCGCAGCCAATGCCGGTCGGCCTCTGCGGGGACGGGAGATTTCGGCGAATGGGCGTCGAATTGGTCGAGCGGCTCGATGTCGAACACGGCTTCCGGCGAGACCCCGTCGGTGCGCAGACGGCAGCGATAGTATTTGCGGCGCTCGATGAGATGCAGTTCCACCGCGTCACAGGCGGAATACTCTCGTATAACCTGCGCGACTTCGCGCATGAAGTCGAGGCGCAGGTCGCCGAGATTGGCGCGCTGCAGAATCTGATGGGAAAGCGCGCAAAACTCTTGTAGGCGAGGCATCGAGCGGTCCCACGGTGAGAGTTGGTGAATCGGCAAGGACGGGACGGCTGAAATTCGCTTCCCTACCCGCCGTTTGCTGGCTTTGATGTAGCGATTCGAACGCAAATTTACAAGGGGAAATCTACGCCGGCAATTCAGCGGGCGCGTCTGCCCTCAAGCTGCGCCGGGGAATTATGTCAAAAACGCGAACCGCAGCCGCTTTTGCCCAAAACTGAGAAATTCTGCCGCCTTCTTCTCAAAATTGAAAAAAAGCGTAACTCCGGCCGATTTTGTATATGCCTCAAACCCATGATAATTCAAGAGCTGATTTAAAGGCACTGCGGCCTAAGGCTTGCATATTCACTGCAGGTCAGAAAGGAGTAGGTTGTCATGACTCAAGCCCTTCCTGCGATTGCCTCGCCATTATCGACTTCATTTTCACCAGCAGCGACCGCAAGACACTCGAACCGATGAGGGTGACGTCTTCACGATTTGATGAAATCGTGAAAATGCGCCGTGATGATGCGGATGAGATTGGCGGAAGGTGCGGATCCGCGGGCCGGGCAGGGTAATTGGGCTGTGGAAATGCGTCACGAACTGCAGGAGAAGGTACGAATGAAACACATGTCAACCAGGCACGGACTTTCCGTTTTGGCGATCATCATGGCGCTGGCCGCCACGGCATGGGCGCAGGATCAGGATGCCGCCACGATTGCCGAGACCAAAGCCGAAGTCCCGGCATTGACCAAATTCCATGCGGTCATTTACCAGCTCTGGCATAATGCCTGGCCCAAGAAAGACTACGAGACGCTTGCCAAGTTGCTCCCGGACATCAAGAAGCACAACGCGGAAATTGCCGCGGCGAAGCTGCCCGGCATTCTGCGCGAAAAGCAAAAGGCTTGGGAGGAAAACGTGCAGGCGCTGCAGCAGGTCGTGCAGGAATATGAAGCCGCTGTCGCGAAAAAAGACAATCCCCGATTGCTCGAGGCTGCCGAGAAACTGCACACGCAATACGAGCGGCTGGTCCGCGTCATCCGGCCGGCGCTGCGGGAAATCGATGACTTCCATGCCGTGCTGTATCTGCTTTATCACTATTACGCGCCCGCCAATGATCTCGCAAAAATCAAAGCGGCCACCGGTGAATTGCAGATCAAGATGGCGGCCCTGGGCAACGCGGTATTGCCGGAGCGCTTGAAGAAAAGAGAAGAGGCCTTCTCGGCAGCGCGTGACAAGCTGGCTGCTTCCGTCGCTGCGCTGGCGGCAACCCTGCCGTCCAACGATGAGAAAAAGATCAAAGCGGCGATAGCAACGATGCACAGCGACTACGAAGCGCTGCAAGGCGTGTTTGAGCAATAATCGTCCCCCACGGGTGCAGACAGCCTCGCGATCTTGAGCGCCGATGATCGCGGCCAGCGGCACAAGTTCTTCCCACGGCGAAGACTTTTCGGCTGCGCCCGCCGGGTGGCCGGTTGCTCGCTTTGAAAGGAAGTGTCAATGTTCAATCAAATCGCCGAAGCCCAGGCCTATCTGCGCGAGCAGCAATTCAAGATGGTGGATTTCAAATTCAGCGATCTGGCCGGCCGCTGGCATCATCTCACCATTCCCGCCAGCCAGTTCAACGAACAGTTGATGCGCGACGGCATCGGCTTCGACGCCTCCGCGATCGGGCTCAAGCCGCTCAAAGCCGGGGACATGGTGCTGCTGCCCGATTTGGCCACGGCATTTCGCGATCCGTTTTGGGAAATGCCCACGCTGAGTTTCATCTGCTCGGCCTACGAAGCCGACACCAAGCGTCCCTTCTCGCGTGACCCGCGCAACATCGCCCGCCGCGCCGAAGAGTACATGAAAGAGCTGGGCGTGGCGGATGAGAGCCGCTGGGGCCCGGAGTATGAGTTCTACATCTTCGATAGTGTGGCCTATGAGAATGCCGTTCACACCGCCTCGTACCGCGTGGACAGCCTGGAGGCGGATTGGCAAAGCGCCAACGGCGGGCACGGCCATTTGATTCCCCTGCACGGCGGCTATCACGTCATTCCGCCCAAGGACCAGCTTTACAACGTGCGCAGTGAAATCGCGCTGGCGCTGGAAGAGATACGCATCGAAGTGAAGTATCATCATCACGAGGTGGGCGGCCCCGGCCAGTGTGAGATCGAAACGCCGCTGATGGGCTTGTTGCGCAGCGGCGATGTCACCCAGATCGTCAAGTACGTCACCAAAATGGTCGCCCAACGCCACCGGCAGACGGCGACGTTCATGCCCAAGCCCTTGTTCGGCGAGGCCGGCAATGGCATGCACTTTCATCAGCAGCTTTTTGACAAGCGCCGCAACGTCTTCTACGACGCTGCCGGCTACGGCAAGCTCAGTCCAACCGCGCTGCATTACATCGGCGGCTTGTTGCATCACGGCGGTGCGGTGCTCGCCTTCACCAACCCCTCGACCAATTCGTACCGCCGGCTGGTGCCGGGTTTCGAAGCGCCGGTGAACGCCTTCTTCAGCTTGGGCAATCGCAGCGCGGCGATTCGCGTGCCGCTGTATGCCGATCAACCGGACACCGCCCGCTTCGAATTTCGCCCGCCGGATGCGACCTGCAACATCTACCTGGCACTGGCGGTGCAACTGCTGGCGGGCCTGGACGGCATCAAGCAGCAGATGGATCCGACCGCCATGGGCTATGGCCCCATCGATCAGAACATCTTCACCTGGAGCGACGAGCAGCGCAAGGCCATCAAGCCGCTGCCGGCCTCGTTGCGCGAGGCGCTCGAGGCCTTGGAACGCGATCACGATTTCCTGCTGCAAGGCGGCGTGTTCGATGCCGGCCAGATTGCGGAGTGGATCAAGTTCAAAAGCCAGGAATACTACGCCGTGCGCAATCGCCCGCATCCGTATGAGATGGCGCTGTATTTTGATGTGTAAAGCGGGTTCAGGCGGAAAAAATGTGATCGTTGGAGGTCTTCAGATTTGAATGATTGCCCGCGAATCACACAAAAAACGCGCCGGGCCATTTCGTGTATTTCGCGTGTTTAGTGGGTCGCCCCATGGAATGTGACGAAGTAGAAATAGCGGTATCCCAAGGAGCAGCACGATGAAACGAGCCATTTGTTTTTGCGCTGCCATCGCGTGTCTGAGCATGTTGATCGGGGGTTGCACTCAAGGCGACCCTCAAACCACCGTCGAAGCCAGGATCCCCGTCGAAACCATGACCGTTCGTTTGGGCAGTCTGGCGCAGACAATCAGTTATTACGGCGACATCAAAGCAGAGTATGAAGTCAAGGTCTTCTCGAAAATTCCTGATCGTATCGAGAGATTCTTTGTCGATGCCGGCGACCAAGTTGCCAAGGGCACGCCGCTCGCGCGCATCGCGGCCACAACCATCGAACAAGCCGTGCGGCAGGCGGAAGCGGCGCTGACCGCGGCGAAGGCGCAGGCAGCGAATTTGCGTTCCGAGTATGATCGTTTTGCGTTGCTGTATCGCGATCTCTCCGTGAGCAAGCAGCAATTCGACGCCGTTGCCACCCAGTATGAGGCGGCACAAGCGCAGGTGGAGCAAGCCGAGGCCGCGCTGGCCAGCGCCAAAAGCCAATGGCAAGACGCGACCATCACCGCGCCCATCGCCGGCATCATCGGCAAACGCTATTGCGAAGCCGGCGACATGGCCACGCCCGCGCTGCCCCTGGTCAGCGTCTGCCAGATGGAGCGGGTGAAAATGACTTTCGAGGCGACCGAAAAGGACTTGGCCAAGCTGAATCTCGGGCAGCAAACCGTCGTGCAGGTCAGCACCTATCCCGATCGGGTTTTTGCAGGAAAGGTCGTGCAGATCAGCCCGGTGCTTGATCCCTTGTCGCGCATGGCGGAAGTCGAGGTGGTGCTGGATAATCCCGGCTATCTGCTCAAGCCCGGCATGTATGCCCGCGCCGAAGTTACCACCGGCGTGATCGAAAACGTTATCCTCGTGCCGCGTCACGCCGTGATTGAGAACACCTCGCTGGAGCGCAGCCGCGGTGAGGATCAAGTGGTGAAGCATTACTTCGTCTTTGTGGTGGAGGGTGAGAAGGCGGTGCAGCGCCGGCTCGAGGTGATCGATTTGAACCACGAACATCTGGCGATTGCTTCCGGCTTGCAGATCGGTGAGCAGTTGGTGACGGTGGGACAAAACAATTTGCGGGAAGGGGCGCCGGTGGCGGTGGTGAGAAAGGATGCCGATCAATCGTGAGGAGAACCCAGGCTGTCATCAATCGGGATGAAAGAGCGGCGGGCGGCGACGCCCATCAACGATGGCATGGATGGCGATGTGCTCGCCTTCAATCTCATAGAAAATCTGGTAGACACCAACAAGAATGCGACGGAATTCACCCTCGACGCGAGGTATTTCTATGCGCTGCCATCGTTGTGGCGAATGCTCCAGCTTTTCGATTTCATCGAAGATTTTTTCCTCGAATTGCCGCGCGTGTTCTTCCGACTGGTTTTCTGCCAGGTATTGGCATCCCCTTTAGCTGGGAGATGAACTTCGGAGAGATCGTGAAGTGAACCACGAGTCGAGTTCCTTTCGCGCCTGTTCGAGTGACAAGCCCTGGCCGGCCGCCATTTGCTGACGGCTTTCGATTACACTGGCTCGAATGTAAAGCT
Organism: bacterium; assembly: GCA_023150945.1. Classification (NCBI taxonomy): domain Bacteria; species bacterium. Next base: position 176,003 of record JAKLJX010000015.1, read on the forward strand.
CGAGCATAATATCTTCCAAAGTGCAATTGTCCGGCAGTTCATCAACCAGGTCACGCACAAGGTCTTTGGCACTATAGCCGGCTTTGCTTGCCGGGGCGGTTAGAACGGAATCTGCCATTGTTTTTCCTCTCGAAATTGTTGGTCGCAACATAATCTGGAAATGTCACAACCACAAGAGGCTCGTGTAAAAACAATACTGCATAAGCCATGATTGCTGCACGGAATGATTTGCGCGCTGCTGCAACGTTCGCCATTGCTCGCGAGGAGGTGCATGCTTCATGAAGATGACTGAAACCGCCATCCGGCGCGGCATCACTTTCTTCATGATTTATCTCATTGCCGCCGGTTTTGGCCTTTTTTCGCTGGCCCGCCTCGATATCGATCTCTATCCCAAGCTCGAATTCCCGATGATCGCGCTGATCTCGCAGTACACCGGCGTCGGGCCCTTCGACATGGAAACCGTGGTGACGCGCCCCATCGAAGAAGTGGTGGCGTCGGTGGAAAACATCGAAAAGATCACTTCCACCTCGGCGCAGGGCTTGTCGCTGGTGCTGCTGGAATTCGATTGGGGCACGGACATGAATCAAGCCGAGATCGACGTCCGCAACAATCTCGAATTCATTCAGGATGTTTTGCCGCAAGAAGTGGACGGCCCTTTGGTGTTTGCGTTTGATCCCTCGCAGCAGCCGGTTTTCTATCTTGCCCTCAGCTCCGAAACGCACGGCATGGCGGAATTGCGACGGATTGCCGAGCGCGATCTCGAACCTCGGCTGGAGCGCATCCCCGGCGTGGCCTCGGCGTTCACCATGGGCGGCATGCGCCGCGAGATCAAAGTGCTGGTCGATCCGGCGCGGCTGCGCGCTCACAATATTCCCATCGAACAGGTCTCGGCGGCGCTGCAATTGGGCAACCTGCAACTGCCTGCAGGCAAAATTGAAAACGCCATGCAGGAATTCACCGTTCAGACTGCCGGCGAATACGGCAATCTCGGCCAGATCGAAAACACCAGCGTGAGGGTGATGAACGGCTCGGTCATTCGCGTCAAAGACGTGGCCACCGTGGTCGATGGGTTTGTCGAGCAGCAACAAAAAGTGTGGAACAACGGCCAGTCCGCGGTGATGGTGGTGATTCAAAAACAATCCGACGCCAACACCGTGCAAGTCTGCGAGCAAGTGCGCAACCGCTTTGCGCAAATCGAAGCCGAGCTGCCCAAAGGCGTGCGCCTGAAAACCGTCGTCGATTTTTCGGAATTCATCAACCGTTCGATGTCGAATTTGGGCAACACCGCGATACAAGCCGTGGGCCTGACGGTACTGGTGCTGTTCTTCTTTCTGAGGAATCTGCGCAGCTCGCTCATCGTCGCGGTGTCGATTCCGGTATCGATGATCGTGACCTTTGCAGTGATGGATCAGGCCGGCCTGACGCTGAACATCATTTCAATGGCGGGACTGGCGCTGGCGGTCGGCATGCTGGTGGACAACTCCATTGTCGTGCTCGAAAACATCTTCCGCCACCGCGAGCTGGGCGAGGATTTGCGTGCCGCCTCGCACAACGGCGCCGCCGAGGTCTCGATGGCCATTACCGCTTCGACGCTGACCACACTGGCAGTGTTCGTGCCGGTCCTGTTCGTGCCCGGCCTGGCCGGCGAGCTCTTCAATGACATGGTGGTCACCATCTGCTTTTCGTTGACCGTTTCTCTGCTCGTTGCATTGACCCTCATACCGCTGCTGACTTCGCGGCTGCTGCATTTGCGCGACCAGCAGCACAAGCACGCCTGGTTGGCGAAAGCCGGTGACACGGTAGGCGGCTGGCTGGAACGTTTGCAGCACATCTATGCCGCCGGCTTGAAATGGTCACTGGAACACCGGAAGACCGTTGCCTTTTCCGCGTTGAGCCTGTTCCTGCTGTCCCTCATAATTCTCGCCAGTCTCGGCGGTGAATTCCTGCCACAGAGTGATTCCGGCTTCGTGGCGATTGCCGTCGACCGCGCTCCTGGCACCAGCCTGGAAGCGATGGAAACGAGTATGGCCGAAATCGACGGCATCATTCGCGCAAACGTACCGGAAGCGAAGAACACCTACATCAATTTCGGCCAGGGCGAGGGCATCATGGCGTTTTTCTCCACCCGCACCTCCAGCGAAGGCGATGTCACGCTCGGCCTCACCAATCTCTCCGAGCGCCGGCGCACGCAATTCGACATTCAGGATGACTTGCGCGGGCGTCTGAAAACCATACCCGGTGTGGAGGCGCGTTTCGCGGACCGCGGGCAGGAAGCCATGTTCGGCGGCGGCAGCGACATTACGGTGGAGATTTTTGGCCACGATTTGTCCCGCGCCGAAGCGCTGGCCCATGCCGTTGCCGACCAGGTGAAAGGCATCAAAGGCGTTGCGCAAGTGGAATCCAGCCTGCGCGAATCAGCGCCCGAGCTGCGCGTCAACTTCGATCGCCAGCGGCTGGCGGATTTGGGATTGAGCACCGCGCACCTCAGCCGGCTGGTCAGTACCAGCGTGCTGGGTTCGGTCGTCACGCGCTATCGCGAGCAGGGCGACGAGTATGACGTGCGCGTGCAACTCGTCAAAGACGCGCGCCGGAACAAGGAGGATATCGAAAACATTTTGATTGTGACGCCGGCCGGCAAGCAGATCCCGCTGCGCGCCGTCGCGGCGGTGGAATACAGCAGAGCGCCCATCGAAATCACGCGTGAGGGCCAGGAAAGAATGGTGAGCGTCAACATTGACATCGCCGGCCGCGACTTGCGCAGCGTCACCAACGACGTGCAAGCAGCGCTCCGGCAGGTAAGTGTGCCGAATGATTTCCGTATCGAGATCGGCGGCATTGCGGAGGAACAGCAGGAATCGTTCATCTATCTTGGCCTGGCGATGCTGGCGGCACTGTTGCTGGTTTACATGGTCATGGCTTCACAATTCGAATCGCTGTTGGATCCGTTCATCATCATCTTCACCATTCCGCTTTCATCCATTGGCGTGGCGCTGACGCTGCTGCTCACCGGCTCCAATCTCAACGTAATGGCGCTGATCGGCATCATCATGCTGGTCGGCATCGTCGTCAACAATGGCATCGTGTTGGTGGATTTTATCAATCAACTGCGCGCGCGCGGCCGGGGCCTGTTCGAAGCGATCATGGAAGCCGGCCGGGCGCGTCTGCGGCCCGTGCTCATGACCGCGCTCACTACCATTTTGGGAATGCTGCCGCTCGCGCTTGGCCTGGGCGAGAGCGGCGAAAACTGGGCGCCGATGGCGCGTGCGGTCATGGGCGGACTGGCCACCGCGACGGTGTTGACGCTGGTGGTGGTGCCGGTGATCTATGCCATCGTGGAAATTAAAGTGGAAAAGATCCGGCAGAAACGCGCCGCCCGCGCCTGAACCACCCGGCGACCATAACAATGCATGCTCGCTTGATCAAGCTGTCGTGTGCGCGTGATCGGCGGCGCTTGCCTGCGAATGCAAGCAATGCAGCACAACCTGTTGTGAGATGACACTTATGCGAAGACTGATCTATTTCCTGAATCTGTTGTTGTTGTTTCCTCTTCCGGCCTGTCGCAACAACGGCGGGCAGCAGACCCAAGCCAGCAATCATCGCAGCGAGATGGAGCCGGTGCCTGTGCGCGTGCAAGAGCTCAAGCCTGCGCACTTTGACGCCACCCTGCAAGTGGCCGGCGTCGTCAAGGCGTTTGAAGACGTCTATCTCAGTCCCGAAGAGGGCGGTGTGATACGAGAATGGCGGGCGCAGAAGGGCGAGTACGTCAAAAGGGGCGAACTCATTGCTGTGCTCAAAGACGAAGTTTTGCTCGCCAGTTATGCCGCGGCAGACGCGCAGTACAAGCTGGCAGAATTGAATTATGAAAAGCAAGAAAAGATCTTCACCGAGCAATCAATCAGTGAAATCCAGTACAAAAGCGCGGAATACAATCGCGATGCCGCGAAAGCGCAGGCCGAGTTGATGAAAGCGCGCTGGGAGCGCACGCAAATCCGCAGTCCCATCAACGGCGTGCTGGACGATCGCATGGTAGATGCGGGCGAGTTCGCGCCGGCAGCGACGCCCATGGCGCATCTCGTCAACACCAGCGTGGTCCAAATTCTGGCCGAGCTTCCGGAGATGCACGCCGGCAGCGCCGCGCCCGGCACGCCCGTCTCCGTCACCCTCGATGCCGTGCCCGGCGATACACTTGCCGGCAAGATTTCCTTCGTGGGCAAGACCGTGTCACCCACGAATCGGACGCTGCCGGTGGAAATCTATCTCGACAATCGCGCCGGCAAGCTCAAACCCGAAATGGTGGCCAAAGTGCGTGTCATTCTCGCATCGAAAGACAATGCGCTGTTACTGAGCGAGAACACCGTGCTGCAAGTGGATCGCGACAAGCTCGTCGTCTATGTGGAGAACGGCGGCACGGCGCAGGAACGTCACGTGAAGCTGGGCGGCCGGCAGGGTAACCTGGTTGAGATCGTTTCTGGACTCTCGCCCGGCGAGCGCGTGATTGTTTCGGGCTTTCAACGACTGGTGAATGGCAGCCCGGTGATTCTGAGTGAATAAACAGAACGCAAACACGCTCACATGATTACGCCTCCCACCTGTCGGGTTGTCGACGTCAGGAGCCTTGCACCTCTTCGCCTGCGTTATCAATCGCGGGCGGAAATGGCAAGAGCCAACGTGCAGATTCAAGTTGAATAAAGTGAGACTTCTATGTGGTTATCCAATACCGCCGTCAAGAACCGCGTCGCGGTTTATGTGTTGATGGCGATCATCATCCTGCTCGGCTGGAATTCTTATACCTCATTACCGCGTGAAGCGGCGCCGGACATCACCATTCCGTTGGTAATCGTTTCGGTGCCGTACATCGGCGTTTCACCGACGGATGTGGAAGGACTGGTCACGCAGCCGCTGGAACGCAATCTCAAATCGCTCAAGGACGTCAAAGAGATCACCTCGGCTTCGAAAGAAGGGCTCTCCACCATCCGCGTCGAATTCAACACCGGCATTGATATCGACGATGCGTTGCGCCGCGTGCGCGATGAAGTCAATTCCACCCGGCCCGAGCTGCCCGATGACATTCTCGATCCGATTGTTTCGGAAATCAACATCAGTGAATTTCCGATCATGTATGTGAACGTCGGCGGCGGCCTGGGTTTGGTGCGGCTCAAGAAAATTGCCGAGGATTTGCAGGACAAGATCGAAGCCATTCCCGGCGTGTTGCGCGCGGATATCAACGGCGGTCTGGAACCGGAGGTGCAGGTCAACTGCGATATCTATCGTCTCGCCGCGTATGAAATCAGTTTCGACGACGTCGCCAATGCTGTGCGCGCGGAGAACATTTCTCTGCCCGGCGGCTCGATCGACACGAAAGAAAAGAATTTCACCGTGCGCGTGCCCGGCGAATTCAAGGACGTGCGGCCGCTGGAAGACATCGTCGTCAAGGTGCGCCAGGGCAAGGCCATCTACCTGCGCGATGTCGCCACCGTGGATTATTCTTTTGAAGATCGTCTCACCTATTCGCGTCTCAACGGCACCGAGGTGGTAACGCTGGGCGTGCGCAAGCGCGCCGGCGAAAATCTCATCCGCATTGCCGATCAAGTGAAGGAAATTCTTGCGGCGGAGCAGGCGCATCTGCCGGCGGGCGTCAAACTTGAAATTTCGAACGATCAATCCCGTAATATCAGAACTTTGGTGAGTGAGCTGGAAAACAGCATCTTCACCGGCATGTTTCTCGTGGTTATCACACTCTTCATGTTTTTCGGCTTCAAGAACTCCCTGCTGATCTCCACCGCCATTCCGTTTTCGATGTTGATCGGCTTCACCGTGCTGGCGGCATTCAACATCACGCTGAATTTTGTGGTGCTGTTCACCCTGGTGCTGGTATTGGGCATTCTCGTCGATGATGCCATCGTGGTGATCGAAAACATCTATCGCCATCAACAGGAATACCATCAGAGTCCGGTGGAAGCTGCGCAAGCCGCAACCTCGGAAGTGGCGCTGCCGGTGATCACCTCAACGGTGACCACCGTGTCGGGCTTCATTCCGTTGTTGTTTTGGCCCGGCGTGGTGGGCGATTTCATGTGGTATTTGCCGATCACGCTCATCGTCACGCTCGGCGCTTCGCTGCTGGTGGCCTTCATCATCAGTCCGGTGCAAGGCGCGCAGTGGATCGACTACAAAAAGGAAATTCGCAAGGCGCGTGAGAATCTCGAACATCCGCATTGGTACAAAAAGTACAACCCGTTCACGATTCTCTATCACAAAGTGGATGAAAAATTCTTCCCTTACATGCAGCGGCAATACGTGCAGGCCTTGCATTGGACGCTGCAACGCAAGGGCCTTACGATTGGGGCTTCCGTGGTTTTTCTGATTTTGGTGTTCCTGCTGTTCGGTGTGTTCAACACCGGCGTCGAGTTTTTCCCGAACGTCGAGCCTTCTCTCGTGCGCGTCGTGGTGGAAAGTCCCTCCGGCACCTCGCTGGATGTGACCAACGGCATCGCGGAATCTCTTGAGGAACGGCTGGCGCAGATTCCCGGCAGGAAGGACATCGAGTTTGTGGTGGCGAGCGCCGGCACTTCGGAAGATCCGTTTGATTTCGGCGGCCAGGGCACGCCGAACAAGGCGCAGATCGCGATCAACTTTTATGAAAAATTACAGCGCCGCCAAAGCAGTTTTGTCACGCTCGAGGAAATCCGGCGCGGCACCACGGGCCTCGCCGGCGCGGAAGTGCGCGTGAACCGACAGGAGATGGGACCGCCGGTGGGCGCTCCGGTGAGTGTGGAAATTTCGGGCGAGGATTATGCCCAACTCGCCGAGCTGAGCAGTCGCATCAAAGAAAAAATCAAATCCGTGCCGAATCTGGTGGATTTGAAAGATGACTACGACATCGGCAAACCGGAGGTCGTCGTCATTGTCGATCGCGAGAAAGCCGGACGGCTGTGGTCGAACACGCGTCAAGTCGCGGCCACCGTGCGCGCGGCGGTCAACGGCATCGAGGCGTCCAAATATCGCGTCGGCGAAGACGAATACAAGATTCGCGTGCGCGCGCTCGAAGCGCAGCGCCGCAACGTCGAGGACTTGGAAAATGTCCATATCACTTTCATGAACATGGAAGGCCGGCGCTATTCCTTCCCTTTGACCTCCGTTGCCGAGATTTGCCGCACGTCTTCCATCACCGACATTCGCCGCAAGGACATGAAGCGCGTGATCACCATTAGCGGTGAAGTCGAAGGCCGCCTCGCCTCCGAAGTGCTCAACGACGTGAAGGCCCGGCTCGCGAACTTCGAGCTGCCCGCGGGTTATGAGATCAAATTCACCGGCAAGGATGAAGAACAAAAGAAGGCCGAGGCTTTTCTGAAAGATGCCTTTGTCATCACCCTGCTGTTGGTGTTTTTGATTTTGGTTTCGGAATTCAATTCCATTCGGGTGCCGTTTGTGATCATGCTGTCGGTGCTGCTGTCATTGATCGGCGTGATGATCGGCCTGATGGTGACACGCCTGCCCTTCAGCGTGATCATGACCGGCGTGGGGGTGATCGCGCTCGCCGGCATCGTGGTGCGCAACGGCATTGTGCTGCTCGATTTTGCCAAACAGAAGCTGCAACAAGGCATGCCACTGGAGGAAGCGCTGGTCGAAGCCGGCCGCGTGCGTCTGCGGCCGGTATTGCTCACCGCCGCCGCCACCGTGCTGGGCGTGCTGCCGCTGGCCACTGGTTTCGATTTCAATTGGCGCGAGCTGCATTTCGTCATCGGCGCCGAAAGCGCAGATTTCTGGGGCCCGCTCGGCGTGGCGATTATCTTCGGTTTGACCATCGCGACTTTCCTCACCCTGGTGATCGTGCCGACTTTTTATGCGCTGCTCGAAAGCTGGTCACAAGGTCTCGTTTCGTTCTCGCGCCGGCTCTTTGCCAATCGCAATAATTCCGGTGAACCGGAGAAAAGCACACGGTGATATTCGCCTTTGCTGGCGCCAGGCTTCTCATCAAGATGCAGAATTGATATGGCAACGCAGGACACCGCCGCCGAACCCAAGCTGGGCAGACTTCTGCTTGCTGACGTTCGCCACGGCGATTTCAAGCGCACATTGCGCCGCGATTGGAGCGAGCTCAAGGAATTCTATCTCGATCAAGAGCGCAAAACCCGCCTGCAAGGTATGGGGAAGTTCAAGCGTTTCTTTGTCATGGCATGGTGGCTGATCAAGAGCTTGTTCTTGAAGCTGACGCCGGTGCGGCGCGTGCTGGTCGTGATCAGTTGCGTTCTCGTCATCCAATCCGGCACGATCGGCTTTGCAGGAAGCAATGTGAATGTCACCAGTGACACGGGCAAGGCCGGCTTCATAATTCTGCTCTTCGTGCTCATGCTCGAATTGAAAGACAAGATGACCGCGCAAAGCGAGCTGGCTGCCGGCCGCGTGGTGCAGCGCGCGCTCATGCCCAAGCGCAATCCGGTGGTGGCCGGCTGGGAAATCTGGATGATTGCGCAGCCGGCAAATGAAGTCAGCGGGGACTTTGTGGATTATCTGGCCCTGGATGGCGAGCGCTTGGGCTTGGCGTTGGGCGATGTGGCGGGCAAAGGCTTGAAGGCTGCGCTGCTCATGGTGAAACTGCAAGCCACGTTGCGCGCGTTGGCAGCGGAATTCGACTCGCTCGCGGAGCTGGGCGCCAAGTTGAACGCGATTCTTCGGCGTGATGGCTTGCCGGACAGTTTTGCTTCGCTGGTGTACCTGGAATTGCAGCCCGACTCCGGCAGCGTGCGCTTGCTCAATGCCGGCCACATGCCGCCGCTCCGCCTCAGCGATTTCAAGCTGGAAGAAATTGCACAACACGCCACGGCCTTGGGCCTCACACCTGAAGCGACATTTGTGGAGCAGAGAGTTGAATTGCAGAGGGGAGAAACTCTCTTGATCTATTCCGATGGTTTGACCGAGGCACGCAACGAGGCCGGTGACTTTTTCGGTGAAGAGCGCTTGTTTGCCCTGCTGCGTTCGTTGGCGGGATTGCAGGCTGCCGAAATGGGCGCAAGGATCATCGCCGCAATCGCCGCGTTCGTTGGGGAGGCCCCCGCGCATGACGATCTTTCGATGTTGGTGCTGCAACGCACCGCTGCCGGACCGCACCAGTAATCTGCACGCACGGCACCTCGCTTCTGCCCCACCGGACGCCGGTCCCAGCCCACCGCAGGACGCAATTCTCATCAGCCGCAGTCTCTTTGGCGGTATGCAAGGTGAGGCCGTGAAGACCTTGCCAACTTTTTCCGCGTGCGAATCCACGGAGGTCAGCACATGAAAAGAGTGACCGCTTTCGTTGGAAGTGCCCGCAAACAGCACACCTACTCGGCCGTCCGCCAGTTCCTGGACAACCTGCGATCGTTGGGGGAGGTCGAAAATGAGATCATCGCCCTGAGCGACTATCGCCTCAACACTTGTCGAGGCTGCAAGCTGTGCTTCGCGAAGGGTGAGGAGTTTTGCCCGTTCAAGGATGACCGCGATCTGCTCATTGAGAAGATGAGGTCTGCAGACGGAGTTATCTTTGCCTCCCCGAACTACTCGTTCCAAGTCTCCGCCCTGATGAAGATCTTCCTCGACAGACTCGGCTTTGTCTTTCATCGTCCGTGCTTTTTTGGGAAGACCTTCACCAGTATCGTTGCCCAGGGCATCTATGGCGGCGACCACATCGTGAGCTACCTCGATTTCGTCGGCAATGGCTTGGGCTTCAACACCGTCAAAGGCACGTGCTTCACTGCTCTTGAACCGATGACGGAGAAGGAAAAGCAGAAGATGGACAAGGCTCTCGCGCAGCAGAGCAAGCAGTTCTACGAAAGACTGCTTGAGCCGGAATATCCAGTGCCGACGTTGTTCAAGCTCATGGGCTTTCGGATGGGCCGCACGAGCATAAGGCTGGAGCTCGATGACAACAGTCGCGACTACCGATACTACAGGGACCAAGGCTGGTTCGAGTCTGACTACTTCTACCCCGTTCGCTTGGGCGTGTTGAAGAAGTTGACTGGTGGTCTCTTCGACTCAATCCAAGCGCGAATGACGAGAAATAGGAGAGGTGGATCTTGAGCCACATAAAGAGAAAGCTTCAATTTCAGGGTGAGAAGTCCCCTTCGTTCGCTCCGAAGTCTGCGATCATCTCCTGGTACCTTATTTGCGTTGTGGGCGCCACCTGGCTGGCATTCTCTGCGCCGAACGAAGCCGATCGTTCGGTAAACTTCGGCCGGCAGGTGGCGCTGCTCGCCGGCGTATTCATTTACATGGCGAGGGCCGCCATCACGCTCTTTGTTTTCGTAAAGCGGAAAATCCCCTGGTGGGAGGCAGCCTCGGGAGGGGGGCTGATCGGTTTCGTGCTTTTCATGTTTCTGCGTGACGGCCTCCAGACGCCCCAGCCGCTCGGCTTGGTGGATGTGGCAGGGGCACTGCTCTACTTCATAGGATCTTATCTCGGAACTGCATCTGAGTATTCACGGCATATCTGGAAAGCCCTTCCCGGGAACAAAGGACACCTCTACACGGGAGGCTTATTCAAGTACTGCCGGCATATCAATTATTTCGGCGATCTGCTTCTCTTCAGTGGCTTGGCCGTCCTCACTCGGCAACTGTGGGCGGGCATCGTGCCTGTGGCCATGGGCTTGAACTTCGCTTTCGTTCTGATCCCGGCTCATGACGCCTATCTCGCGATGCGATACGGCGGTGCGTTCGAGGACTATGCACGGCGGACGAAGAAGCTGGTGCCACTTCTCTATTGAGGCACGACGAAGTGCCCGTGCCCTCAACAGGGAATACTCGCAGCAAATTCGGCATCGGGGTTCCGAACCCTCGGTTTGAACTCTTTGAGCGATTGGAGTACTTCCGTGATCTCCATCTGAAGGATTTTGCTGATGAACACCAAAGTGGAAAACCCTTCTGCCGACAACCAGCCCAACCTCCAGGCGGGCATTGCCGCGCGGTTTGCACAAGTGGCGGGCATGTTCCTCTTGCAGGCAGTTATTCTTTTTCTCTCTGCCGGCCGCCTCGACTGGCTTTGGGCGTGGGTCTATTTGGCGATCTGCCTCGTGAGTGTAGCAATCAACGGCACGATCATGCTTCGTGCCAGTCCCGAGACCATCGCTGAGCGCGGCCGCCCAAGCAAGCAAACAAAGGATTGGGACAAGGTCGTGGCCGGCCTCTGGAGTTTGATCCTATTTCTTGCGGTTCCGCTGGTCGCGGGCCTGGATATGCGTTTCGGTTGGACGCGCGAGCTTAGCGCGAGTTGGAACTTCGCGGGCGCCGTCCTGCTGGCGGGTGGATTGGCCCTTGCCGGCTGGGCGATGCTCGCCAATGCGTTTTTTTCAACCGCTGTGCGCATTCAAAGCGACCGCGGCCAGACCGTGTGCCGCAGCGGGCCCTATAGGTTTGTGAGGCACCCCGGCTATGCGGGATTCATTCTCCAATCACTCGGCACTCCGCTCGTGTTCGGTTCGCGGTGGGCGCTAATTCCCGGCCTGGTGGCCGCGGTGCTTATGATTCTCCGGACGGCTTTGGAGGATCGCATGCTTCAAGCCGAATTGGGTGGCTACCGGGATTTTGTTCACGAAGTCCGTTACCGCCTCGTTCCCGGTATTTGGTGAGGAGGTTGACTCATCGCTTTCCTGAATACTGCAGGAGAATCAGCGCATGCGTGAGACGTTAGCATTTTCTCTCGGCACGCTTTGCTTGGTGCTATTCTCATGGCGCACGTTCCGCCATCCCGGCTCGCATGGCTTCTACCGATTCTTTGCAGCAGAGGCGATGCTGGCGTTGATCATCACGAATGCTGCGGTGTGGTTTCATGATCCGCTCAGGCCGCGGCAACTCGTCTCCTGGCTCCTGCTTTTCGCCGCGCTCGTGCTGGCGGTGCACGGCTTCGTGTTGCTGCATCGCCGTGGCAAGCCAAATGCAGACCAAGAAAACAATGCGGATTTTGTATTTGAAAAGACGACCACCTTGATTCGCAGCGGTGCCTACAAGTATATCCGCCACCCGCTTTACACGTCGCTACTGTTACTGACTTGGGGCGCGCTTCTGAAGCATGTCACTCTCGTGGCATTGTCGCTCGCGGCATGTGCCACCGCGTTTCTGGTTGCTACTGCGCTTGCGGAAGAGCAGGAGAATCTCGCCCGGTTTGGTGAAGCATACGCCACCTACTCAAGGACGACAAAGCGGTTCATTCCATTTTTGGTATGAAGATGAGCAACAAGAGAATCGTCATTCTTGGCGGCTACGGTAACACCGGCAGCCTCATTGCCAGGTATCTGCTGCAGGAAGCCACTTGCGAGTTGGTCCTCGCGGGCAGGAACAGAAGCAGAGCTGAGCAGCTCGCGCTTGAGCTGAACCGTCAATCTCAAGGCCGGCGCGTCTCCGGCGCGTTTGCCAATGCCGCGGAAGAGGTGAGTCTCACCCGCGTTTTCGCGGGCGCGGATTTGGTCGTCGTTGCTTCGAGTACAACCCCATTCACCCAGCCCATCGCCGCGGCAGCGCTGGCGTCGCGGTGCGACTACTTTGACATTCAGTTTTCCCATGCCAAGATTGACTACTTGAAATTTATCGAGAATGACATTCGATCGGCCGGGCTTTGCTTCATCACCGACGGCGGTTTTCATCCCGGCCTGCCGGCGGTCATGATTCGCCATATCGCTGAAGAATTCGACCGGCTTCAAATAGCGCGTGTCGGCAGCGTTATCAAAATCAACTGGCGGGATTTGTCACTGGGCGATGATACGTTCGCGGAGTTGATCGAATTCATGAATGATTTCTCCGGCGCGGTTTTCCAAAAGGGCAAATGGCAAAAGGTGCGCTGGCTCGGCATGTTTGACACGATTTGGATGGATTTTGATGCGCCGTTTGGAAAGAGTTACTGTGTGCCGATGCCGATTGAAGAGATCACCAGCTTGCCCGCAATGTACCCCGGCCTGCAAGACACCGGCTTTTATGTTGGCGGTTTCAACTGGTTTGTTGATTGGCTCGTCTTTCCGTTCATTTGGCCGTTGTACAAGTTGTTGGGCAAGCGCAGCGTCAAACCGCTCGGCAAGGTTTTGGGTTGGGGCTTGCGAAATTTTTCCCAGCCTCCCTTTGGCACTCGGCTGAAAGTGGAAGCTGCCGGCCTGAAAGACGGCAGGAAAAAATCGCACAGCCTGCTGCTATCGCATGCCGACGGCTACGCTTTCACCGCGATTCCGGTGGTCGCGACCCTGCTGCAATACCTGGGTGAAGCAGGCCGCAAACCCGGCTTGTGGACGCAGGCGCATTTCGTGGAGCCAAAGCAGATGATCAAGGACATGCAGAGAATGGGCATTGTGCTCACTGAATCCGGTTTGGAATAGGCCAATGGTTTTGCCCCAAATCGTTTTGCCTTTTTGAAAAGTTAGCCGCATTGGGCGGCATGCCTGCTTGGTTTGCAGGCTGGAAGTCCGCGCTACGATTTCGGAGATCATCGCATGTCTACCAAACCTCGTGCAAAACTGATCGATGTAACCGTCGAAAACGTCGCCGAGAAGGGTTTCTTCTGCTACATGAGCAAGCCCAAAGCCGAAGGCTATCAGCGAAAATTGAACTGGCTCAAAGCGCGCTTCGCGGAAGGCATGCGCATCAAAATGTACGAGCTGCCGCAACGCGGCTTCATCGAATACATTCCCGGCGATTACGCCTGGCGCACTGTCGAGGCCAAAGGCTACATGTTCATTCACTGCCTCTGGGTGGTGGGCAGGAGCAAAGACCAGGGCCTCGGCGGGCGTTTGCTCAAGGCATGCATCAAAGATGCCCGCGAAGCCGGCATGCACGGCGTGGCCATGCTCACCAGCGAAGGCAATTGGCTGGCCGGCAAAGAACTGCTGCTCCAATATGGCTTCAAATCAGTTGCGCAAGCCCCGCCGGTATTTGACTTGATGGTGATGAAATTTGATCATGCGCCAGTGCCGACTCTTTTGGACGATTGGGGCAAAAAAGCGGAGCAATATGCGCACGAGCTTACCGTATTTCGCTCGGATCAATGTCCTTATATCGATGATGCCGCTAAAACCGTCCTGAACGCGGCAAAAAAACTTGGCCTTGAAAGCCGCGTTGTGGAATTGAAAACCTGTGATGAGGTCAGAAATTTATCGCCTTCGCCTTACGGGGTGTTTAGCATCGTGTACAATGGCAGATTGCTGTCATCTTACTATCTGTTGGAAAAAGAATTGTTGAAACGGTTGGAAGAATTTAAAAGGAGTCACTATGAAAGGTAAAACCGCAAGTTTTGTGTTCTTGGGAGTCTGTGTCATTCTCGCTGCTCTGTTGCTTACCAAGACGATCACTCCCATTCAGAGCGGAACGGTTTTCGCCATAGCTCTCGTTCTGCTGGGCGCAATCTCTGGTGGGTTTCGAAAGAAGTAAGCGTAGGCTGTTCGCTTGATCCCATTAGAAGCTGACTCCGCCAAATTCAAAACGGAATAATGCTCGCGAGAAAAACGTATGGAATCAACACAGAACAATGGCCGCAAGCTTCTCCTGATTCGACTAGTCCACACGCTGATTTGGGCATTCTTTGTGTTCGTCATCGGCTACATTCTGTATGCGGGAGTTTTTGATAAGATTGGGGTTTTGGTTTGGAGTGCCATTGGCTTGATCATTTTGGAGGGCATTGTTTTGCAGCTCAACAACGGGAGTTTCCCGTTGACTCCCATCGCTGCGCGATACACCAGCACGAGAGATGATAACTTTGATATTTTTTTGCCAAAATGGTTGGCCAAGAACAATAAGATCATATTCAGTTCGATTTGGCTCCTGGGTGTAGCCATCGTCATATACCGAGTGTTATTGAGTTTTGCATAAGTAATAGGAAATTGACAGTTTTTTGATTATATTAAGAGGCATGAGACCTTATGGAGCTG